>CAJOQK010000128.1 GCA_905236885.1 uncultured Bacteroidales bacterium | reverse complement strand
TTGCAATTGCTGTCTCAGTAGCTCAGTTGGTAGAGCAATTGACTCTTAATCAATGGGTCCAGGGTTCGAGTCCCTGCTGGGACACTCAATCGTTTACCACCTTCGGGTGATAAACGATTTCTTTTTTGGGGACTTCTAAAAATTACTTTGCAAACAATTTTGAAGAGGACTTCTCAGCCCAACTGCTTTCCTTTCTCCCATTCCGCGTCATGATCCACAAGAATCAGCAGCGTCTCCCCGCCTAATGCGGACAGTGCCTCCTGGAAATGCGCTTTTCCGACGGCATCCATCCAGGCAACAGGCTCATCCAACAACAAAACGGGAGCTTTACGATAGAGCACCCGCGCCAACGCCACGCGCTGCCACTGACCCATGCTCAATTCCGAACCGCCCTCAAACAGGGTGCCCAAAAGCGACTGTTCCGCATGGGGCAATGCCGCAATCACCTCATCCGCACCGCTGCTCCGCAACGCCTGCCGCCATGCCTCTTCCTCGCGGGACGACTGGCTCAACAGCACATTTTCCTCCGCCGTAAAAGCATAACCCACAAAATCCTGGAACAGCACCGCAATATGCGCCCGCAAATCCGTCAGGTCAAAACAGCGGATGTCCGTATCATCAATGTAAATGGCTCCCTCATCACATTCGTAGAGCCGGCAGAGCAGCTTGACCATGGTGGTCTTTCCGGAGCCGTTGGCGCCTCCCAACCGGTTCACCCGATGCGGAAGGAACTCCAGATTAACCCGATCCAAAACCTTTTTATCTGTATTCGGATAGGTGAAACTCACATTTTCAAAACGGATGCCTTTTTGGATGCGCTCAGGGAAAGGTACCGGACTTTTTGGAGAACAAATGGCAGGCTCCAATTGCAAAAAGGCAAACAGATTGTTCAAAAACAACAGATTCTCATGAAAATCCGATACTGATGCGACCACTGTCTGCATGGATGAGCTTCCACGCCGGAACGCCTGAAAATACATTACAAAACCGCCGATTGTCAAAGCGCCTGCGATAGCCTGACGGAACAACAGCACAACCATCAGTGCGAAAGCCAACACCTCCACCAGCACCGCCAACAGACTCCACAACGCCGTGCGTTGCAGCAACTTCCGTCGCTGCCTGTACAACCGTTCCCTAATGCATGTGATTTTACGCTGCAGATATTCCGCCAAACCGTACATCCGTATTTCCTTGGCAAAAGTCCTGTCGGTCAGCAAACGGGAAAGATAATTCGCCTCCCTATGCTCCACAACTTTCTCCTTACGCCACCGATAGAAGAGGCCAGCCCTTCTGGTACGTGCAAAAAAGGATGGCAGCCCCGCCAGTAACAGCACCAAGAGCATGGGCAATGAAAAGGTTCCGAACATGAGCAGGATACCCAACAAAGTCAAACCCTGGCTCACCATCTGGGCAAAAAGTCGCAACAGCTGCAGCGGTCGAGTACCGGACTCCTGTCGGACAAGATAAAACATGTCATGGTAAGAGGCGGAATCATAATAGGCCAGGTCAAGCCGTGCTGACTGCCGCTGGATCTTGTCCTGAATATGGTCCACTGTTTTCTTTCCCAACAGTTCGCTCACCACACTTTGAAAGATGCTGCCAACACGGTTCAGAAGCAAAAGTCCGCAAAAAAGTGCCACACAGCGGTACAAAGTGCCGTCGGCAAAGGCCTCCGGTTGGCGCAAAAGCTGTGTCACAACATCCACAAGATATTTGATGGCATAGAGCAACGCCAATGGCAGCAACGCTTCCAAAACCATCAAAAATATATATAAAATACTTAGTGACAAGCTGCTATGAAAAATCAACAGCAAAGCTTTCCGGATACTTTCATTATTATTTTTGCAAATTTTCATATTTTTTTTCCAAAATATGATTTTTGTATTGATATTTGTTGTACTTTTGCAAATGTCCGTCAGGACAGATGCCACATTCGTCTAGTGGTCCAGGACATCAGATTCTCATTCTGAGGATCGGGGGTTCGAATCCCCCATGTGGTACGTAGGCCGCACTTGTTGCGGCCTTTTTTGTGCAATCAGCACACCGATGATAATCATCATCATTCCACCTATTTTATAGGCAGTTATCTCTTCCTGCCCCAACAGATAGGCAAAAATCAGCGTAAAGATTGGAATGGCATTGTTGAATACGCTGGCCCGGGTCGCACCAATGGCCTTCACCCCTATATTGAACAGGATATAGGCTAATGAAGAGCAGGCAATTCCCAAGGCCGCCAAGGCCAAAATCATGGGCAAAGTGAAATGCAGCTGGACAAAAACCGGAAAGTCCAAGGTGAAAAACAACGGCAGAAAATATGCCAATCCTATCAGATTGGTGTGGACAGTAATGGTATAAGGATTGTATTTGCCCACCACCTTTACCAGAAACACACAGTAGACCACCGCAATCAAAACCGCCAACGCCAGAAAAACAAAACCTTTCGGGTCAGTTTGGCTCATGGAAGCCCTGTCCTGAATCATGAAGGCCACCCCAAATATTGAGAGCAGCAACCCTATCCAATTGATCCAATGCAATTTTTCCCTATACGCCACAAACAGGCCGAACGGGACAAAAAGCGGAATGGTGGCAATGATGATGGATGACAACCCTCCCGGCACACAGCGGATACCTGAATTTTCACAAATGAAATAGAGAAAAGGCTCCAAAAAGGCCATCAGAAAGAAATATTTGCGGTCTTCCCTGCGAATCCGCTCCCACTGTCCGATGGAAACCACCACGGGAATAAGCAGGACTGAAGCCAGCAAAAGTCTGAAGGTCACTATTATCACAGGGGTAAGCCGAGGCTCCATCTGAAACAGAGCCCTTGTCAGCACAAAGGAACCGCCCCACAGCACTGCCGTTAACGACAAATAAAAATATACCAGATATTTCTTCAATGCAAACGTTATTACGTTTCGCGCTTGCCTTACAGATCTTTATGCACGCACTATTCGTCGTGCTCGTCGTCGTGCCCGCTATGGCTCTTAATCCTATTCTTCAGAGCCTCTTTCACCGAGGTATAGCCTTCCTTGGTTTTCATCATCAGATGATTCCATAATAGTTTGATTCTATTCGGCCAAATCTCGTCACTATTATGATGATGGTGGTGTTTTTCATCCTTTTTGAACAACGCCTTGAAACTGCTCCACAAACTGTCGTCCGTATCCTCCTCATCCCCGTAACCATAGCCGTAACCGTAGCCGTAACCATAGCCATATCCGTAGCCATATCCGTAGCCATAACCGTAACCGTAGCCATAACCGTAACCGTAGCCCAAACCACGATGTTTACGGAGGTTGGTGGCGTTCAGGACAAGGCCCATTCTGTTGAAGGTGTTGTTCTTATACAGCTTCTCCAAATCTATGAGCATGCGGCGGTCCGTTTTTTTGGAACGGAGCACAAAAAGCGTCAGATCCGAAGCACGTTTTACAATATCGGCATCCGCCACATAGCCATACGGAACCGAATCGAGGAACACGTAGTCATAACGCTTGCGCAAATAGGCCACCATGTCGTCCAACCGCTTGCTGGTCAGCAATTCGGCTGGGTTGGGAGGAATAGGTCCCGAAAACACGAAATCCAAATTGGGAATCTCCTGATGGGAGACAATGATCTTTTCCAAATCATTGTCCTTGCCGGACAAGTAGTTGGAAACACCCGGCATGTGGCTGGAGTAATTGAGGCTCCTGCCTAAAGTACCCTTACGGATATCCAGGTCAACCAAGGCCACCTTTTTACCGGCATAGGCATAGCTGACAGCCAGGTTGATACCCAAAAAGGACTTGCCCGCCCCCTCAATCAGGGAGGTGAACATGATGACCTTCCCATTTTCAACCGCACCCATGTCAATATAGTCGATATTGGACCGCAACATGCGCAAAGCCTCTGAGAGACTGTCCCTACTGTTCTCCTTCACAACTATTTCCCGCTTGGAGGTGGTGGTATTGAACGGAATTTCACCTAAGAAAGGAATGGTGGTCCTGCCCTCCAAATCCTTCCGGTAACGGACCGTGGTATCCAACATATGCCACAACACAATGATTACTACAGGAATAAGCAATCCTATCAGAAAAGCGGTGGAGAGCGACTTTTTGCGGTTCGGGGAAACCGGTGTCACAGAACCGTTGGCAGGCTCAATCACTTTGGCCAAGGCCTCAATGGTGGGCTTGGTCATCAGCAGCGCCTCGCGGCGGTTGAGAAGGTCAAGATAGAGCGACTCCTTGATTTTCTGGATTCTTTCCACAGAAATGTAGTAGCGCTGCTGCGTGGGAATCATCTGCATCTGCTTTTTGACATTGCTCTTGCTGACATTGATTTGTGCAATCTGCCGGTTCAATGACTCGATTTGGGATTTGAGCATGCTGACAATATTCTCCTTCATCACCTCCAACGAATAATAGAGCCCCTGCACGTATGGGTTGTTGGTGGTGCCGCTGGTCTCGTAGCGCTGCAGGCGAAGCACACTCTCGTTGTAACTGTTGATGGCACTCTCAATCAAATTGGAGACACCCGTGTTGATAGGAAGCAGGCTACTGTTTTCCACCGATTTCACCTGATCCAACAGATATTTGGACATGAGCAGTTCGTTTTCCAACGCCGAACGCTCCTTGGTGTATGTGGCACTTTGTTCAAACACATCCGAGCCATAAAGGGAGGCGTCCAAAATGTCATGCTGTATTTTGAAACTGTCCAATGAATATTCCACCGAACTCAAATCCTCGTCCAAATTCTGGATACGTTCCTCTATGAACCGTGTGGAGAGGTCAAGCACTTTCTGCTTGTCACTCATGGCATCCTCATTGTAGACTACAATCAAAGTGTTCAGGATATCCTCCGCACGGTTGGGCAGCACATCCCGCACACTGGCATTGATCAGCGTATTGTCGTTGGAGGCGCGGTCCACACTGATGGCCGCACAATAATAATCCACCAGATGGTCAATATTGCTGTGCGTGACAAAAATCTCCTTTCCATAATAGGATCCGCCATAGGTGATGGAGGGCTTGATGCTAAGGATGCCAAAAGGAGTCTTCACCCTTTTTCCCAAAGCGACACGATGGTTCATGTCATTGAAGACAAGATTGACACTGTCACTGTTTAGGGGAATCACCACAAACTGGAAGGTGCTGTAGTCGTTGGCCGTCTCAAAATCCACCTGGATGGGGGACTGAGTGTAGAGCTGCTGGTCCCGCTTCATCACTTCCGTCTTGTAATGGTAACTGGTGGTCAGGTTCAACCGCCGGATCATCTCCCTGACTACAGGACGGGAATGCATGATCATCATCTCGTTGTTCAAGTCGGTGTTCACCATTCCCAAACGCCTGTAAGACATACTTGAATTGCCCATCACATCATACTCACGGCCCGAAGGGGTTGAGCTGGTGGTCCCCAATTTCAGCATCACCGTGGTGGTACGCGCATAAATGGGAATCTGCTTGTGTATTTTGTAGGCAGTCACCCCCATGCAGATGGCCACTGACAGCACAAACCAGTAGAAACTGCGCAAAAAGATGGCAACTATATCTTTTATCGAAAAGGAATTGGGATTTTCCTCCAAAAAGGAGACATCGTTGTTGGATATATTGTTTTCCATTTTACCAAATTATTATTTCAATATACTAAAAATCGTCACTAATGAGGCCACAGAGGTCAGAACCGAAGCCCACGACAGCCAATAGGTAATTTCCTGCCTGTAATACTGTCCCCTGACCGACTCGGTCATGATGATGTCATTCTGCTGCAGCTGGAAATAGGGGTCGTTCAAGATTTTGGAATTGCGCGGATCTAAGGTATGCCGCGTCATTTTCCCGTTCACCTCACGAAACACGCACACCTTGTCCCTGCGGGTGTAAAGTCCCAAATCCCCCGCCAGAGCCAAAGCTTCAAACAGGGTGCAGCGGTCTCCGTCAATGTAGATCACCTTGCCTCCGTCCGCACCCAAAAAATTGATTTTGAAATTGCTGAATTCCACAACTACCAGCGGTTTGCTCAAATAGCCCTTATCCACCAGCATCTTGCAAATGGTGTCCTGCAGCTGCAGACGGGTGAGTCCCTCCACATGGATTTTGCCGAATACCGGGAAATAGATGTCCCCGTACACATCCACCAGATAGCCGCCATAACCGTTCTGGCCGCCCCTGTTCCCATAAAAGCCGGCATTGTTGTTGGTATGCATGTTGAACACCTCCGCCAGTTTCCGGTCCTCCTCGCTGTAACCGCTACAGTTGGAGACTGTGATGCTCAACCGGTCGGAAGGGGCGATTCTCGCCTCATATTTCTGTTCCAACAGCACTTGGGTCGTGTCGCTCATATTCTGCAGATAAAGCAGCTTTTTAGGCGTTGTTACACAGGAACTCAACCCTATCAGCAAAAGGCAAATCAAACCTACTGTCCGTTTCATCTCTGAAAAATTAAAATATTATAACGTCAAAAAGAATAATTTCGTATGTAAAACAGCATTTATTTTCGCTTTTCATCCTTCAGGAAAAGATACCGCCGCATGAAAAAGGTCCACAAAAAGACCGCCACAATGGATATCACCTTGGAAATCATGTAGTAAAGGTGCAAAAAATCGGTAAAGAGCCACATGACCGTCAAATTGATGCCCAGACTGCCCACCCCAATCAAGGTAAAAATCAGAAATTCGATGTACTTGTTGTTGGAAGTGGCACCGAACATGTTGGGTGTGATGCACAAAAAATAGTTCACCGTACCGCTGATCATGGCTGCAATCACCGTGGATACCAGATAGTGCAGACCCACAAATTCCGTGAAGACAAACAGGATACCGGCATCCAACAGGTAGGTGAACAGCGAGATCCAGGCATAGCGGAACATCTGCATCAGCCAATGTGAGGAGGGCTTGATGAAAAGCCGGTGGAGCAAATCAAAAAACATGGGAACGGGATATCAGTATCCGTTTGAAAACATTTTTTATCCATTGGAGGAGCAGTTCCGTCATATAGGAAAAGCCCCAAGGCATCCAGCGCTGCGGATGGACATTGACAAGAAGCTCCTTCCGCCGCAAAGGATGTTGCGGGTCAGCCAAGGCGCAGATCAGTTCAGGCGTGGAGTGGAAAACAAGCCCCTCCTTTTCCCATTGTGATTGGTATTGGGGCACTTTGTCGCGCACGCTCACCTTGAAGCCGTCCCAACGGCGGCCAGTATCGGTGAGATAGAGCGTACGGCTGAAATCGGTGTCAAGCATGGGCTCATAATCGATGCCCAAGGCATGGAGGTCATATTTGCTCCACATATCCTGGCTGTTCCAGTATGACCGGGGGCTGCCGTGGGCACAGGCGGTCCGGACCGGAACAATTTCCCTGAGCAGTGCCAGATTGTTCCGGAAATCGTTATAGGCAGCCTCCTCGTCCCCTCGGGTGGTGGTGAGACATTCGTAATGATAACCGACGGTATGGCCCAATGCCGCAACAGCCTTGATGGTGGCGGCATGGCTTTTGAAATGGATGGCGCGGAAATAGTAGATCGCCTGCATCCCCATCCCAGCCTCTATCTGCGCCATGCGCAGGGCATAGGAGGGACGTGCGTCCACATCATGCCGGATGTGGTAATTTCCATGTTGTTTGAGCGCTTTCAGTAGCGCCCGGTATTGGTTAAGAGTGAAATCCATATGGAGGACTGTTGTCTGTAATCTTTTTAACAATTAAAGGGTTTAAGGGGTTCAAGAAGTTTAAAGGGTTTAAGAGTTTAAGGGTTCAAAATCAACATTAATTAACTCTTTATATCCTGTCGCTTTTCGTGCAAGCCGAACGCAAATAAAACTCCGTGGGGTCTGTCATTTCGCCGAGCATCTGCTGGCGTTTGGCCTGCCATTCGTTTTTCAGTTCGGCAGGGTCTCGGGCCAGCAATTGTTCCACATGCCGGTACATCTCCCCGAACTGCGCGGGCAGATAGGCATAACAGAGGTTGAAACGCCGCTCCAGCATATTCGGCACCGACAAACGTCCGGCGAAAGTGTTGCATTTCAGAGCGGGAACGCCAAGCACCGCCGCTTCGGAGGTCATGGTCTGACTGTCGCCCAAAAATAGGGAGCTGTAGGCCATAAGCGAATGGATTTCCTCAGGCGGCACTGGCAAACGGTAGGGTTCAAATTCCGGTTCCACAGCCCGTTCCGAAGTGATGATGACCCGTCCGTGCGGCTTCAGCAGTTCCACCAGTGCCTTTTTCTGCTCCAAGGACAATCCCTGCTGCCCCACATCATGATGCCCCTTCAAGGCCACGAAACGCATAATGAAGAAGCTTTCACCTTCTTGAATACCTGCATGTTGCAATACAATAGGATCAGGAGTGAAACGGTTCGGATGCAGATAGGCCAACTCATGGGTTCCGGCATAATAGACAGCATGTTTGGTCTTGCGCCGGATACAGTCGGGGGTAAAGACCACATCGGTGAAGGGATGCCCGAATTTCGTAACCAGCGGCTCGGCGGCATCGTCATCATCGTCAAACATCACGGACTTCATGCCGGTGAAACGCGACACATGACTGAGCACCAACCCGCTGCTGAAACCCATATCAATATTGTTCTGACGGACATAGCGCAGCAACTGGAAATCCTGGCTCAACACGGTCCGTGCCTTGCCAACCAGCGAATCCCTCTTGCCTCCCAAATCAACCCAGGGAGTCATGCCATAATGCTCCATAAGCCGTTTGGCCACAGGAATATCCCTGACGGAATAGTGCAGCGTATGCCCCCGCCTGCCCAATTCCTCCGCCAACCCGTGCAGCAGATGCACATGGCCCGGATGTCCGATGTCAAAAAGGAGGTTCATGACGCTTAAGGATGGATAATATGAATAGCTTTTTGATAAATTATTTTAATCTTACGACGAAAATCAAGAAGAAATCTATAACGTGAAAAAACAAGAACAGGAACAAAAGTGGAAACTGACCCAAACTTTTTCTTGTAATGCCCAATTCCCCCAAATATTAACTCCTTCACTCCTTTTTCATGCAATAACCGCATTGCCTCCCAAACCATCAGTTCATTAGGACAATAATGCATAAACTGTTGATAACTTCCAGCTGTATAATAAGTGCTCACACCTTCATTAAACGCAAAAACGCCTGATGACATGGACACTTCCTTTCCTTCTTCATCATGTCCTACAACTTGAAGCATCAGCACATTATCCGGGAAAAGCGAATGACAAAGGGCTGAAATATATTTGCGGCTTTGGCATGGCAATCCCTTATTTTTCTTTCGACGCAGCACATCAACAACATGACTGCGATGTTGGTCTACAAAAGCATCTATTTCCTCACGCCGGTTAACTACACGGACTGAAAGACCCTCTTTTTGAGCCTTATTGATGGCATATTTGCACGATTTATAATGCAAGCGTTTCCAAAGTTCTTCTTCCGGAAAACGCAAATCAAGATAATATGTGGTACGTGACTGAAAATGAACACCTGCGCTCTTCAAATAACTGACAATATGATTTTCCGGAATATCTCCATCATCACTTCTCAAAAGCCAGTCACATACCTGAAAATAGCCAATCTTTTGTTTTGAGAATAACCAATTGGCAAGCTGACAATATATCTCAATACGTTCTATTTGTGATACTGCATTATACAAACATAATCCCTGCGAATACGTACCAGTTCCCATTGGAGGGGCTGTTATCACACGCACACCCAACCATCGGGTACTACCGACAAAACAACCAATCACTTCCTCTCCACTGCTTATTTCAATGAAAATAGCTTTCCTGCCCAAATAACGTAAATATTCATTCCAATTTTTTGTAAAAAAAACGGAACAATCTGATGATTGTGCAAATGACTTCCACAACTCATCAGTTGGAGATATGATTGAAAAAGAATAATTCATTTTTTGATTTTATTCAAACAATAGATGTAAAAACGTCCAAGATTATAAACCATACACTTGTTCACTTTCAAAAAACGTCCATGTTCAACAAGCACTCCACCGAACTGCGCCTTGAAGTCACGCACTCCATAGTCCTCTTTTGGCGTTCCGGCGCCCATCATGTCATAGCGTTCAAATCCGTTGTCGGCAGCATAGCGAATGGCAGCATAATTGGCCATTATGGACGGATACAAGTCATGGTATTCCTTGTCAAGTCCGCAGCAATACCAGGCATAGGCAACATGCTGGCCCAACATCAATATCAACTGGCCGCCGATGGTTTCACCCTGCGGATTTTTGACGATAAAATATTTCGCGAACGGCATGTTGCCCAATTGCTTGAACATGTCAAATGGCGGTAGAGGTTTGTGTATTTTAGTACGATACAGGTTTGACAAGATGCTATAGAAACCTTGAATATCAGGATTCTCACAATTTACCGCCACACCATTCTCCATAGCCCTTCTGATGCGACGACGCCGGCTTTTGTCCATACGCCTGTCAACCACATTTGCATCAGATGTGTCAATGTGAAAATTGTAATGCGGCTCATAACCAAACCCACATTTTTCAAATGTACTTCGCCACCGGGAATAGTCGTTCAAATTACGGGTTTCAATATAGATGCATCGCTGGCGGAGACTCTGGCTAAGCATATTGAGCATAGCCGAAAGCTGCCCGTCGGTAATTTCATCGGAAAGTAACGGGCCTCCAATGATAATGGCCCTGCTTGAGAGTTTTCTCTTCAATGCCCCACCATCTCCCTGAATATATCCAACCGTCAATCCTGTAAGCTTTTCCCCATCAGCAACAGCCACGACAAAAGCCTCCATGAAGCTGAGACTGTCAAAAAAACAGTATGCCTCCCTGGTCTGGAACCAGGAGGCAACAGGAGATTCCGCAATCAGCCTGTCCCATGCTACAGCGTCAATTTGTGCGTACTGTGTCAGCAGTTTCATGACTCTTCTATAATACTCATATGCTTGTTATTGGACATTAATGGCAATTGGCTGACAATCTGTATATTTACAGGCACACCCACACAGGAAGACCAATACTCCACAATAGCTTTCTCATCTTCAGCGGAATACTGTCCGTTAACAACCAAACGGAACATAATGGAACCGTTTTTCATTTTCACCACCTGCCAACCGTCAACCGAAGGGAAATTATCGGCAAAATAATGGGTGAAATTATGCACTGTCAGCAATTTGTTCCCCATCTGTATCAGGGTTTCGCACTGGCGTCCCATAATGCGGACAATGCGCCCTGCGCTCACCTCCACCAAATCCTGCGTGTCATAGCGGAGAAAGGGATGGGCAAAATTCCATAAATCGGTGGAAACCACACGCCCTATACCATCGGTAACAGGCCGGTCAGCATTGTCCAGCACCTCAATTATGCCATAATAGCCGCAAACCGTATAGCCGTCATGCAAAGGGGTTTCGTAGCTGTTGGGGGTTCCCTCACAACTATATGAATCAATGACATCACAACCAAAAGCTCGCTCCATCTCATCACGGTACGCCTCCGACAAAGTGGAACCGGTGGTAAAAAGATGACGCGGAGTATGATGATAGCCGGAATGCCTGTTGCGATATTTGGCTAACAGATACAATGGAGCCGGATAGGAACGGATAAAAAGAGGCTTGCTCCGCTCAATACGTTCCAATATTGATTCCAGCAGATCATCGGTGATGGAATAGAAGGGAATATAGAGGCAATTATTGGCCCAATCCTGCAAACTTTTCAACCGATTTGCACGTACTCCATTGGTTATCTTCATATAACAATCTCCCATGCGATACCCCGCCTGATACCAGGTTCTCAGTTTGGCCGCCATATTTACCGAGTAGGAAAGTTTGCTCTCGTAAAAGGTGAACGGCTCACCCGTGGATCCGCCGGAACGGGAAACAAGCCTCTCCTTTTCCGAAAACCCTTCCGCCGCAAACCTGCCAATCCCTTCACGGCGCATGCAGTCCTTGTCCACAATGGGCAGCTTGTCAAGGGTGACCGCACCCGGATTCAAGCCCTGTTCACGGAACCAATCGCGGTAAAATGGAACATTTTCAGCGGCATGCAACAGCAAATTATGCAACCGCTGCTGCTGGAAATCCTGCATCTGCTGCACAGTCCATTGTTCCGCCTTCTGCAACCGCCGCATGTACCTATGGACCGATTCACCTTTCAGCAAATCACTCAAGGGCAATATGATATGTTCATGACAAAAAGCCATACAGGGAATAAAGTTTTTCTTTGATATGCTCCCACTGGTACTTTTCCACCTCCTTATGCGCACAACGCACTATTTCAAGCGACTCCTCAGGATGCTGTAGCGACCAGAGCATTTTTTCCGCCAGTTGTGCGGCATTGTCGCTTTCAAAAAGCAGTGCGGACTTCCCATCCTCCACTATGTAAGGCACGCCGCCAACACGCGAGGAGATAATCAGCAACCCGGCGTTCATGGCCTCCAGCAACGAGACCGGCATGTTGTCAATAAGCGGAGCGGACAGAAAAATGTCAGCGTTATTCAAATAGCTATAAATCTCATTGTTATCCACCCTGCCTGTAAAAATGACATTCTGCAATCCCATGGCTGCCGCCTGCTGTTCCAGCTCCTCATGCTGCGAACCGTCACCGACCAAGGTTAGCGAGGCCTCAGGCAATGCAGCCTGCAACTGCCGGAATGCCCGCAGGATACAGGGAATGTTGTACAAAGGTTCATGAGTGCGCACACAGATGAAATGTGGACGCAGACTTTCCCTTTCGCGGTAATTTGTGGAATCCAGCTCAATTATATTAGGGATTACTGTATAGGGAATTTTGTATTTGTCAAATATTTTTCCTAAAAAGCCGGACAATACAATGTTGGCATCCGTGCGGGTCAAATAATGCCGCACCAGTTTCGTATGTTTGGCAAAGAACTTTTCCCCACCACCGCCATGGTAGGTAAGAACCACCCGTTTGCCCAACTTCTTCCCCACAGCAACGCCCAACACCGCCGGAACAAATCCCCAACCGGAGCAGCAATGGATGTGCAACAGATCATAGTTTTTCACAATTTTACGGAGTTTCCTTTTGAGAAACAGCCGCTTCCAAACAGAACCCTTGGTAGAAAAAGTCGTTACGAAATGCCCCTCCTCACATAGATGGAACTGCAACCGCTCCATCTGTCCGGAGATTCCGCCCACCCCTTTGCGGTAATTGCCAACCAACAATATTTTCATTGTCAGTAAATTATTATTTTAAAACAATCCTCTGGAACCCAATTTAAAAAAGGCCCAACCAATCGCCATTAGAGGCACAATCCAATACCAGATTTTCAGAAAACGGTAGGTTTTGGCATTGAGCTGTGTCACGCCGTAGGAGGCTAAAATCAGCAGCGCAGGCAAGGCCGGAAGCAGAAACCTCTCCGAATTGGCAAACCCGCTGGTGGAGATAATGCCCAAATAGGCAATGGCAAAAGCACCGATCAAGGCAAAATTCCTCCAGTTTTTCCGGACAAAAATGGCGGTAAAGAGGGCAATCAGCACAAAACCGCCCAAAAAGTTCCGCACATAGTTACCACCGCTGATCACCTGCTGATTGTATTGTTCATCCACATCCACCATGGTAGGAAATGGCATGACAAACATCATGGGGGCCATAACCGTACCAGTGGCATATTTGGCCCACTGGTTACCACGAGAAGTCTGCTCCTCTCTCTTTCTTGCCTGATTGTCGGAACGTTCTTCCCAGGTGCTTTGAATTTCATTCTGAATGGTACCACCCATCAAAGTGAACACCGCCAGCAACGCCCATATCACCACCATGGTCCGCTTGGTGCGTCCCATCATCTGGGTGGAACTGAAAAAGAGGGCGGTAACTAAGGCAAACAGTGCGGCAGCACCCAACACCGTTCGGAAACAGAACAGAAAGGCCGCCAAAAAGAGGACCAACAAGGCATTCCAGACCTTGATTTTTCTTCGTCTCAACATGTCATCCACCCTTTCCAGATAGGCCACCAACACAAACAGCATAAAGGTCTCCTTCAGATGCAATCCACAGTAATAGATAAGGTTAGGCATAAAACAGCACATGATGGATGCCAAACGCCCTCCAGCCTCACCTATGTTACGTTTGGCAAGCCTGTACACCAAACAGCAGGTGGCTGCACTGAACAGGCAGTTCACCAAACGGGGCAGTAGCACACTTTCTCCTGTCACATGAGTGAGCAGGGAAAGGTAAAACACATATCCCGAATCGGAAACACTGTCCGCATCTACAAACAGATACCGGAACACATCCCCAATGTTGGCATGCGCATTGGCCACAGACTCATCATAATACCAAAGCGAATCTCCGGGTGAGAATTCAAATGGGATGCCAGTGTGCCAGATATAGAAGAAATAGCTGAACAGAGCCCATGCCACCCGCAGACTGAGTGCGGTGACAAACAGTTTTCCCAAAAACTTCCGCTCCGGCACAGGAAGCCATTTTTTGCTGCAATAGGCAGTCGACAGGAAAAAAAGAGAGACCCACATCACACCTATCACCAAAAAGGGAAGGGCCATGACATGCGATATGAATGCGGCACTGATTACCAAAAGCACCCCAAAGTAGGTATACAGCGCCCTTTTGGCTATTTTATCCGGGAAAATGGACAGCATTTATAAAAATTTTTTAAAAAATAAATGATACAACTAATAATAAATCTAAAAAATTTACCAATTACGCCATATTCCGGTTCAGTCGGAAAACATGGTCTTCAAAAGCAGTTCCGCATTGTGCAAATTGTCATATTTGCCCTGCAACATTTTTTTTCTCTCCACCAGATCCTCCTCCGTAAAGGGGCTGTTCCACAAGGTTTGCAAAGCCGACAACATGCTTTCCGGAGTTTCGGCCACCACACAGGCCTGTTCCAAGCCGCTCCCCTCCACCATGGCAGGGTTCACCAAGCAGAAACGGCCACCGTACAAGGCATTCAACAGTTTCAGTTTCAACCCTGTCGGCTGGAATGTGAGCAGCACGTTCACCTGCGCATCCCTGACCAACTTATCCATTTCAACATCAGAGGGATTGGCCACCAAGCGGATATGAGGATAACGCCGCACCATTTTCACCAAAGAGGCAGGGGGATTCAAACCTGCAATAACAGATGGGAAGGTGACCTTTGAAAAAACATGATCAACCAGATACTCCACCGCCTGCAGGTTTTCCGAAACGGAGAGATTGCCATGGTAAAGCAGATAGTCGCCCCGACCGACCGCAACAGTAACCCTGTTGGATTCGTGTGAGGAGGGCATCAGCACAACCTGTTCATTATAGGCGGAAAAATAATTGTAATCCTTCTCAGATACAACAAACACCGCCTTCGCTTTTCGGGCAATGGGTTCAAAGCGTTTTAGCCTACGGGCCTCCATCCGATGGAACAGCCGTTTCCAGCCCCAAGGGGTGGAATCCGCCAACAAGCGATAGTAATCATGCTCCACATTGTGCGCCCGCAAACAGATATTCCTGCCTGACAACCGTTTGTCATCCAACAATGCGGCAGTATGCACTCCTTCGCACAAAATGGGATAGTCATCTTTCAGCAGGTTTTGCACCAATGCTTCCGACTGGCGGGACACCACAATGTAAGGCTTTCGGCTGAACATTTTTATGAATGAGGTATCTCTTTTATAATAAATAACTTCCTTGCACAAACTGTTCAAAACTTCCGCCTTTTCCCTGCCATAGGTGAAACAGTGCAGGTGAATGGAAACCCCCATTTCCGACAAGGTACGGATGCGGTAAAACACATCCACCACACCACCGTAATTGGCAGGCCATGGAACATTGAACGAAATGATATGCAAGTGTTTATTTTCCATAATGGAACAATATCATGAATGCTTTTGGGGCTCTTTGCAGCCATATTGCCGACAAATGGCCAACAGTTTGGGAGCCTCATTTTCCCAGCAAAGCGCCTCAGCCGCCTGAGGCAAGTGGCTTTTCCAGCACTGGTACCGTTCCTTGTCCTCCAATGCCGTGCGGACAACCTCCGCAATATGTTCCGGACTGTGACCCCCGACAAACGTTCCAATATCATATTGCCGGATAACCTTTTCAATTTCCGGCAAACGGGAAGCCACCACCGGCACACCCGCCTGGATATAGTCAAACAGCTTGTTGGGCAGACTGAACCGGTAGTTCAGGTTGGTATCCTTGTCAATGCTGAAGCCCAACTCCGCGCACTGGGTGTAAACCATCATTTCAGCATAAGGCATGCGCGGCAGGAACTGCACGTTGGAAAGAGACATCTCCTGCACCATCTGTTTGAGTTGTGGCAGCACATCCCCGCCCCCAATGATTATCAGATGGCAATCGTCCAAATAGCGCATGGCCTCCACCAGTTCCTCCGCCCCCCTTTGCACATTGATGCCCGAGCCCTGCAACAGCAACAGATGTTTGTCAGCTGGCAAAGCCAAATCGCTGCGCGTCTTACGTGTAGGCAGCAAACTCCGGAGTGGAATATTACGGACCACATGCACCTGAATATGATATTTTTCTCTGAACAGCTGCGCAATGGACTCATTGACCGTAATCATCTCCCTCAAATAAGGCAGTACCATCCCTTCTATCCTTTTCCACACACCCTGCACAAACGGGCGATGCACCAGCTCAGGGGTTTCAGTAAAGTATTCATGGCTGTCGTAAAGCATTGGTACCCGTTTGATTTTCGAAATCAAGAAGTTGGGTAGCAAAGTATCCAAATCATTGGAGAACAAGAAGTCAACGCGATGAAACAACAAGAAGAAAAAGAGGCGGATATTGAATGTGGCATAAAAACAGGGGCCTTTTTCAAACAGCAGCCTCATGCGGTGTGTGCCGTAGGGACGGGAATCCATTCCGGGGCTTTTCCGCTGCCTGCGACCCACTAACAGCACCTCATATCCGGCCTGTTGCAACACCAAGCAGGACTTGTTAACCCGCTGGTCTGTCACCAAGTCATTGATGACCGACACAATAGCCCATCGCCGCATATTCCTCTCCTGCTTCATCCTATCCGTTTCCTTTTCCATTTGATGAGCCTGACCATCCTTTCGTTGCCTATTATTTTGCGGAGCAGCCCTTTCCAGCCGCCGCGCCTGCGGTCATTCCATGAGGCCATGAAATGATGGTTACAATAGGTGTTCTCTGTCAAAAGGTATTCCCCAGTGGTCTGCCGGGGACAAAAATAATCTGAAGGAAAAACTGTAAGATCCTTATACTGGCTCTGTTTTCCATCACATATAAAACCGTTGGAACGCATGATGGCCGATATCCGTTGCGTGTTGGTGGTAACATCAAAAGAGCCGTCCTCTTTTATAAAATGCGAACCATCATAGGCATGCAACTGCTCGCTCACCCATTCACCATTGGCCACACTCGCCATCAAACCGGTTACGGGCGGTTGGTACTTGCTGCCCTCATATCCGGTAAATGCCTGCAAATGCAGCAGATTATCCAAAGGCTTCAACACCTCCACATCGGTGTCCATATAGACCCCACCCTCCATGGCAAGCGCATACAGCCGCACATAGTCGGTTACAAAGGCATATTTTCCTGCCTTGTACGCCTCCTGCACATACGCATTACAAGCAACGTCGAAATTATCCTCGTTCCAGAGCTTGTACTCCCAGTCAGGCATATACCTGTGCCAGGAGGCGATGCACTCCTTCGCCAACTGCGGTATTTCACCACGTCCAAACCAACAGTAATGAATTATGCGTGGAATCATATCAATAAGTCAGGCCAAAAGCCCATAAAGGAATATGTTTTAATTATTGCACTGCGAAAGTGCATTTTTTTGAAATTTCTGCACTTTTATAGTGCATTTTTTTAAAATTTATGCACTTTTATAGTGCATTTTTAAAATAACGGGGTTACTTCAACATTATTTACAAGTATTACATCCAATTAAAAACTGTTTGATTTTTGACCCAGATTGTAAAAAAAACGCTCTGAATTTAAGAAAAATAATTGGCGTATTGTAAAGGCCTCTTACCTTGACTGGCTGCCGGTTCCAATCCACCTTGGCAAGTTCCTGACGAGCCGCACTACGATATCGCTTTTCAAGCAAATAATTCTGTAAGCTATAACAGCGAAGATTATCTATCAACTGCTTGTAATTGGAATTGGTTTGCTCTAACGGTTCCAATTCACCCAAATTCCATAACATGTGATATTTTGGATCATGCAGATGGTGCGTACCACGAAATGTGGCATCCACATCTTGATTATAGTTGCTCAGCGGCTTGTTGAGCAACACAACTTTATGTTTCAATGCGATGCGCACCCACAGCAGAAAATCTTCACCCAACCTGATGTCGGCAGGGAATCCGCCTGACTCATCAAATACCGCACGCGGCATGCATACGCTTATGGAGGTCAGCGGCATACAGAGCGTTTTGGCATACACACGGCAATAATTGATTTCACCCTCCGAAAAACCTTCCTCAACACCTATCGGAGCCAGCCGTTTTTTGCCATTCTTCACAATCCAATAACCTGTGCCATAGATTCCCGCATCAGGACACCTTTCTGTCAGCCCAGCTATCTCTTCCAAAAAGGTGGGTTCCCACCAGTCATCGGCATCCAAAAAGGTGATGTATGGAGCCGAAGACATTCGAACACCCATATTGCGGGCGTTGCTTACACCGACATTCTGTTCCAAACGTTGCAGACGCATTCGCGGGTCGGAAAATTTCGCCACAATCTCACTGCTCCCGTCATTTGAGCCGTTATCAACAATTATCAGCTCGTAATCGGCAAAAGTCTGTCCCAGCACACTCTCTATCGTTTTTACAACGTAAGGTGCTTTGTTATAAAGTGGAACTATGATGGAAAAACGTGGCATGATTATTTACATACGGACGTTCATTGTATTCTGACTGTGCACAACAGCAAACTTGTTCTTCAACCGTAGGAAAGGGCTTTCAAAGAAACGGTAGGAAAGCCATGCGACGAACACCGTTACTGCTGTAACTACACAATATATCAGGATTGTGGCTGCAATTCCAGAAAGTTGCACACCGGTTTTCCTATAAAAGGCTGAAAGACAAAATATCAGCAACGGATGAATAACATAGATACCGTAGGATATTTTGCCTATGAAGTCACACACTTTGTTTTCAAGGTTAATAAGAGGTTTTTCCAACTGGCTTACAATGCAGACGAGCGAGAGAACCGCAATGAGTTGGGGTCTTACAGGTGCAGGAATGAAGCCAGCCCACAGTTGTGAAAACAACAGGAACAAAAAGCATGCGAGTCCCAACAGACGGTTTTGAAAAATCCGGGAAAAGGATTTGATTTTCATAAAGTAGAGAATGGCTCCAATGGCTCCCAACATCATACAGTCAAAACGGGTGACAGCTAAGAAACGGTAAACTGTATTTGTCCCACATGTCAAATAAATGCCCCATTTGCAGGCAAGCCATACAACACAAACGACGACGGCAATTGTAAGAAGCCCCTTTGTTTTGCCAAGGGTTAATTTTACCAGCCATGGCCAAAACAGATAGAACTGCTCCTCAACGCCCAAACTCCAGTAATGGACAACTGGCCAGATGCCAGCAGCGAAAATGAAAGGAATGTTGGCGGTAAAGAAACAATAGTACCAGATATTCGGGTCATGCCAAGTGTTTGTGACTGCCAAAGCAACAAACAAGTAAAGATAATAGATAGGCCAGATTCTCAGTATGCGCCTCATATAGAATTTTGGAATGCTTACCGTCCGGCTTCGCTCCTGTTCGTGCAACAGCAGATAGGTGATCAGAAAACCGCTGATGACAAAAAACAGAGTCACACCGTCGGCAACAACAGGAAGGTTGAAACCCTTTACACCCCAATCGCCAAAGTCCTTTTGGAACACATGCCCCCACATGACCGAGAGCGCCGCAATGGCACGCAGTCCGTTAAGCCCTGGAAGATGTATGCTGTTGGTCATTGGAATGGGTTATTACAAACGGATTTACAGGCAGATATTCATTCTAGACACAATAAACTGAATTTCATCTCTTCCTATTTTATTTTATCGTCATTAATCTAATAACTATTAAATTAACAGCGGTTAAACTATTTTTTCAAGTTCCAAAGCAATCCTTCCAATCCATTGTTTTGGAACCCCAACTTCCGAAGCGATTTTTTTCCATTCCGACAACTCGGTTTGCACTTCTTCAATAATCATATCGGCACAACAGATATCATTAACACGTGCAAAGTTTCGCAAATCATCAAGTGTTATGCCATCTGTTTTGGCTCCTACAGAAAGTTCGTGTCTGTTAAAAAAATTAAATCCTTCCAAATCTACGGTGAACAACATGTCGTATGCAGGAGCCAGACTCCAAACTCCATTCTTGTCCATCAAAAAGGAGAAGTTTTTGCTATGATCGTCCACATTTCCTCCCAACACATTAAAAACCATACGACGGAACAATTCTTTCAGCTGGATTTCCGGCAAATGTAACTGTCTGCACACTGCGAACATATCTTCGTACGATGTGGCATCAGGATTCATTGCAGCCAATGTGAGCACATGCATTTTTTCACCATGACGACGGTCAAAACGTTCCGTAAGAAAATGTTGTTTCCCCTCTATCTGCATCAAACAGCTTGGCATCATGTTAATACCTGCGGCACAAGCCATTTTATAATATGCATATTCAACTTCAGAAAAAGGAAAATTCTTGTCATCATTAAATTTAAGCAGATAATAGATATAATCGGCTGGCAAATCAGCCTGACCAGACCTGATATCACCTGTTTCATTCATGGCAATGATGGCTTTGGCTCTCCTGCCACCTGCGGAAGTACCTACACGATATAAATCCTCCAAAAGAAGGTCTTCATTATTTTCAAGCCTTATTTCCTGACGATTATTCTGAACAGCAAGTGCCAATTCATAGAGTTCTGCAATAGGAATTGGCATGTCATCACCCCTCAACACTTGAGCAGGCTGATACTCCAATGCCCCCATCCCCCGTTTTCCAATAAATGACAACCTGTCAAGAGGGGTCAGATTTCTCTTGGAAATGGCATTTTTTTTCATCCATGCCTCAAAAACACGGTTTCCCCAAAGGTCAGGTAACGAATCGGCCACAAAAGGAGGAAGTCCCTCATACATTTTTCCTGTATTACCACTTCTTGGCAAACGTGCGGAAGATGAACGGATTGACCAACCTATTGGAGCCACATCCCATCCTGTTCCAAAAAAACTTTCATCAAAGACAAACGTTGAACAATGTTTTTGCTTGTCCCATGAAAGATATCCTAAAACCTTTCCCCACAACCATATCGCAATCGCATCATTTCCCATGCTTCACACGTTTGGGAGTTTTTTTCTTTTCGTAGATATCTTTCGGACTAACAGGCAACTCAGGCAAAACCGACTCAATCTGCTCCAACTGCCCCACCGCACGCATCAGCGAAAGCAACACATGCAGTGAAACATTATAAGACTTTCCGTTCTCAAAATTTCGGATGGTTGGCACACTCACACCGGTTATTTCAGCCAATTCCTTTTGGGTAAGCCTGCATCGGATACGATAATCCTTAAACCTACGACCAAGCATGCTTACCAACTCGGCATTTGAAAACGCATAAATATCCATTTTAATAAAAATAAAGGTAAATATTTTTTTCTTTATAGCAATAATTATACCATAAAAGAAAAAATATTATCGTTTATCACCTCTGCTATCCTTTTTGCGGCATGACCATCTCCGAAGGGGTTGGCGGCATGTGCCATGGTGCAGTAAACTTCTTGGTTGGCAAGCAGTTCTAAAACGGAATTCACAATAGTTTTGCAGTCCGTTCCCACCAATCGGGCGGTACCTGCCTCAATGGCCTCGGGACGCTCGGTGGTGTCGCGCATCACTAAAACTGGCTTTCCAAAGGCGGGAGCCTCCTCCTGCAAACCTCCACTGTCGGTAAGCACCAATGTGCATTGCCGAAGCAGTCCGACAAAAGGAAGATAGGACTGCGGTTCCAAAAGGTAAATGTTGTTCAGTTTGCGGTCAATGACCGATTCCACCGCCCCACGCACATTTGGGTTCAGATGTACGGGATATACAAAATCCACATCGGGGAACTGCATGGCCAATGTGTTAATGGCCTGACAGATGTGCATCATGCCCTCCCCGAAATTTTCCCGACGATGGCCAGTAACAAGCACCATACGACGCTGTTCGTCACGTCCGAACGCAGGAGCCTTTGCCTTTCCCGACGCCGCCACCCATTGCAGGGCATCAATGACAGTATTGCCGGTAACGGCAATATGGCTGTCCAGAACATTCTCTTCCAATAAGTTTTGACGGGCGCGTTCCGTGGGTGCAAAATGCCATGTGCAGAGCCGCCCGTTCAGCTGCCGGTTCATCTCCTCCGGCCAAGGGCTGTAAATATTGCAGGTGCGCAAACCTGCTTCCACATGTCCAACTGGAATCTGCTGGTAGAAGGCTGCCAAAGCGGCGAATGTGGAGGTGGTGGTGTCGCCATGCACAAGCACAAGGTCAGGCTTCGCATTGGCCAGCACATCGCGCATGCCCAGCATAATACGTGCCGACAGGTCATACAAGTCCTGTCCCGACTGCATGACTTTGAGGTCGTAGTCGGGCCTGATTTCAAAGATGTCCAACACCTGGTCAAGCATCTCGCGGTGCTGTCCTGTGACACATACAGAGACCTCAAGCCGGTCGCTGCGACGCTGCAGCTCCTTCACCACAGGAGCCATCTTGATGGCCTCAGGGCGCGTACCGAAAACGATGAGGATGTGTTTCATTAGTTATTTATTATCGAAGTGAAGAGCATAGGCGGTTATAAAGACGTAATAGCGAAGGGCTGGTGCGGGCAATGCGATAAAGCCGCCTGTGACGTGGTGTGACGCACACTTCACGGAATTGTTGCCATTCCACAGGGGAAAGAGTGTTTCCTTTCACAGACAAATGATTTATATAGTTGGAGGCCAACACCTGATAAATAGCTTTTTTTTCAATATTTTGCATCGGGATAAATGTGTCGGCAAGAAGTTTCTGCACACGCCAGCTGTCAGCATCAAGTTTCAAGTCAATGCTGCGGGTGATGCTGTTAGGCCGCACATGGTAAATGTACAGAATTTCGGCAATGGTCTTCACACAACGGGCATGGAGGAAAGCCATGGTAGTGAAGAAATCGTCCTCGCCACGCCGCAAACCATCGGCAAAACGTAAATGATTCTCCTCCAAGAAAGCCCAACGGTACACACGCTGCCAGATGCAGACAAAATGAACCTGTCGCGCAATAAGCCGCTCCTGGTTAAAGTAGTCCCAACCAGAATATAGTTGAGAGTTGACAGTTGACAGTTGATAGTCAGTGTTCGTGCCAGTCTGTTCGTTATATATCCGTGTGCCGAAACCGACAATATCCTCACCGAAAAGCTTCTGTGCCAAAGCGGAGAGCGCATGCTGTATCAATTCGTCATCACTGTCAACAAACAGTACATACTCCCCTTGCGCAACCTCCAGCCCCCTATTGCGAGCCGTGGCCATACCCTGATTACTTTGGGTAAGTGTCCGCAGATTGGAATGTCCGGCTGCATACTTTTCCAACAAAGCAGAAGTGCCGTCGGTACTGCCATCATTGATGACAATCACCTCGTAATCCGCAAAATCCTGCGAAAAGATGCTTTCAAGGCACCTTGGCAGAAACTCTTCGGCGTTGTAGGCCGGTATGATGATGGAAAAGGTCATATTTTACTCTTACAATCCAGAATGTTATTTCATGGAATAGAGAAGATTAGTTTCAATCTCATTTATGAAGACGTCCCGTACACCACATTCTTTGGCGATGCTTTGCCATTTCGAAATTGCAGATGAGACCTCTTCAATTATTTCCCGGTATTTGCGAATGCCCATCTTGTCAGCAACAACATACAAATCTTGCAATGTGAAATCGTCCCGTTTACTGTTTATGGACATCTGATGCCTTGATGTCCATCGACCTCCGGGATTGTAACTATAACAAAGATCGTATGCTGGAGCCAGACTCCAATTGCCTTCTTTGTCCATCAGAAATGAGAAATTCTTTGTGTGGTCATCATGATTTCTTGACATCACGTTAAACACCATGCGCCTGTATAATTCCGTCATACTTTGTGGAGCAAAATTAAGTTTCCGCAACAACCATTCTGTGATAATCTGGTCTCCAAACTTGTCGGGCAAAGCATCAGCAATAAAACCAGGTAACCCTTTGAAACAGCTATTTTTGTTCTCAATGAATGAAAAAACAGTTTTTCTGCCAGTTAGAGACAATTTGAGAGGAGACAACTCAAGTCCGTAACGTCTATAATCTTTTGCAAACTCAAAAACCGCAACATCCCTCTGCTCATCCCAAACCAGTGAGCCAACAAGCTTATCCCACAGCAGCACATCAACAATCAGCTCTTTCATCAAATATTTGTTTTGGGTTTGCGTATACGTTGCACCTTTTTTGACTGAAACTTTTTCATTCGGATGGGGCTAACGGTCTCTTCTGGCACCAAAAATTCCAGGTTTTCAAGTAGTTGAAGCGTTCGGAGCACACTGATGAATAGAAGAAATGAAACGGATTTCCCTTGTTCCATTTTTATTAGAGTACTTAAACTAACACAGGATTTCTCTGCGAGTTCCTTTTGCTGCAGACCCATCAGAATCCGTTGCTGTTTTATACGTTCTCCTATTCTTTTCAATATTGCAGAGTCACTAAGTTCAGTCCAAACCATCTTTTTAATATTGTATTTGCAAATATTAACGAGCTAAAATAGGCTTTATTGTTGTAAATAGAAATATTATTTCATACTCCTTTTGCAATCGTTTTTTTGTTCGCTTAATAGTCATTTGACTGGGCAATATCTCTTTGCAAATAGATTATCAATATTCTCACCGGAACAGGTCATCCAACCGTTGCTCCAAGCGTTCAAAGTAGCCTGCCACCACCTGCCATGCCTCCTCCTTGAGGCGCGGCTGTTCAAAAAATTCACGGTAGAGGTTGTCATTGCGGTGCAATTCGTCAATCTGTTTCAGCAGTGCTGTATTGTCACCATCGGGGTTCCAGAAGAGGATGGCGTCGTGGTTCAGCACGTCGGGCTCAGGGTTGTTGTTCGATCCCCAGTAGATAGGAATGCAGCCGGAGCCTATGGCGTGGAACACCTTTTCTGTGACATAGCCCTCGACAGAGGCATTTTCGGGGCAAATGTAGAACTTATAGTTTTGCAGATAAGCCGCCTTGTCGTTACCATAATGTTCGTGCAACTCGTCCGTATTGTGGAGCAACCGTCCCGCACAGTCCACGGGAGCGATAGAATTGAGTTGCTGGACAATACGCGTGCGTCGCTGCGCCCCTGGATCATTTGGACCACGGTTGCCGGAAACCAAGGCACAAAAGCGGTTACGTACCGAGGAATCCCAATGCTGATGGCTTAAATTTTCGCAAATGAGTTTAATGTTATCAACGGTTGATTCTGGAGGAAACATCTCCAGCAGCCACAAGGGGAAGCGTAGATATCGCGGATCGTCGATGTAGTCAAAACCCATGGAAAGATCAATAGCATTGTAATCAAGAAGGTTGTGCTTATAAGAAGCGAATCCGGGATAGTGGTTATTTTCACCGTTAAAATATAGACGCTTGCGGTTATGCGAGAAAGGATGTGCCAAAACGTCAAGACGAAAAATGTTGAGATTGCCCAATGAGGAAAAAAGGACAAATTCCGTTTTAGGATAACGATCGAAAAATCCCCTACTGCGGAGAAAAGCTGTAAACCAAATCTCATCTACAGGCTGCTTGTTCCAGAAATTGTAGTATTCAATCCTGCCGTCGGAAGTGCGCAATGGATTGCGCCAGCGTCTATATAGTGTATATAGGCTCATTTCTATGCGTATAGCAGTTTGCGCGCCTTGCGCACCAAATGTTTGTATTCGAGCAGTACGGCGGTTGTGTTGCGCTTGTGAATGAGACGAAGCGCCGCCAGCTGCAACTCCTGCTTCAGCACCGATAGAGATGACCAGTGCTGCATCCAGGGCTTGCGCTCGCCAGCGTAGTGGATAATTGCCACCGACTTAGGATTATCAACCATATTGGTGTATTGATAACCAAGGTGTTGCTCATAATAATTTGCATATCCTGCAATAATACCGTATTTCTCGCCCATGTCAAGTTCAGGATGTTGTGTCCAGTCTGAGTAATAGGCTTGAAGAATGTCCTGATCCCCACATGCGCCTTTCTTTTTTATCACTTCGGGGATTTTTGTCGCTATTTTTTCAACAAGACCTTCTTCCGGTTTAATTGTCATAATACCAGAGGTAAGGTCAATCCAATCTTCATTACCAGGATAACTTCGCCCGGAAATCATTGCCGACATGTGGGGCAATTTGAACAGATGGTCAAGGGAGTGGAGAATATAAATATCGGCATCGAGAAAGACAATCTTGTCGAATTGTGTTAACCCGAACACCAAGAGTTTGTCAAAAGTATGGCTGAAGCGGTGGTCGCCTTGGGAAGCATTATTGTCAATAAGTTGTTGCGGAATTTCAACAGAATGGTCGTACTGTATTATTTTGATACCGTTCCTCTTCATGTTGGCGACCGCATGATTTTCATCCTCCACCAGTTTCTGCGGCAGCACGGCGTAAAGCGGAATCTGTGTACCAGTATGTTGAAGGCTTAGGTACATAGCCATCAGTCCCAGCAAGTAGTCCTTGCTGGTGGCCATAGTGACGTAGGCATAGTTGGAACTCATTTGGTAAGGAATAACAGTTTCTTAATCCGATATTTGATTTCTTTTTGCCATGTGCGCTTTTTCATGCGCTTGCGGGTGGCCCAGATGGGATAGTCCTTCAGTTCCTCCCAATCGCCTTCGGTGAAGAACTCCTCAACAGGAAGCTCCACACCACCATATTTGACCATAAGCAGGCTGAATACACTCTGGTCATGGCGGTTCTCCTGAAAGTTTTCCACATTAGGAATATGTGACGGAGAGTCGGTCACCAAATCATGATGGAAGTGCATGACGTAGTGCCATTCGTCGATAAGATGTTGTGCAGTGGGTTTCTTTTGCAAAATGATACAAGTGCCGGCTACCTGTCCATGATTCATATATTGGGGGGTTCCGAGGACTCCAAAGTATTCGAAAAGGTCGGCTTTGGTCCATTCTGCCTCGCGGAAATGCTGGTCAAACCCAAGCACACCGCAAGGATTTTCTTCCACCATTTGCAGATATTTATTCAGACGAGGTATTCCTCGTGGATTAAGGGTACAACCTGCATCGGCGTAGATGAGAAAGTCGCCCTCCTCCATACGGTCCATGACACGTCGGATGAGGTAGGACTTCCACTGCCAGTAGCCAAAACCTCGTTCTGACCAGCGGTCTTTGTATTTCTCATAATACCATGGCTCAAGCATCTTTTCGTCACCCACATATATGTGGTCGAAGAAGTGCATCTCTTCAGCTTCG
>CAJOQK010000127.1 GCA_905236885.1 uncultured Bacteroidales bacterium | reverse complement strand
TCAGGTGGATGCCGATGGCACGCGCCAACTGCGCCAGCCGTGCGATGGGCGACTCCACTTCACGTCCTGCGGTCATGATGCAATCGGCGAACTCGTCAAACACCAGCACGATGTAGGGGAGGAACCGGTGGCCGTGCTCGGGGTTGAGGTGACGGCTCTTGAACTTTTCGTTGTATTCGATGATGTTGCGGCACTGCGCTTTTTTCAGCAGGTCGTAGCGGTTGTCCATCTCAATGCAGAGTGAGTTCAGCGTGCGCACAACCTGCTTGGTGTCGGTTATGATGGCTTCCGCACCGGGGATTTTGGCCAGGTAGTGCCGCTCTATTTTGGAATAGAGGGTCAGCTCCACCTTTTTTGGGTCCACCAGAATCAGTTTCAGTTCTGCAGGATGCTTGTGGTAGAGCAGCGAGACCAGCACGGCGTTCAGACCGACCGATTTTCCCTGTCCAGTGGCTCCGGCCATCAGCACATGCGGCATTTTTGCCAGGTCGAATACAAACACTTCGTTGGAGATTGTCCTTCCTATGGCGATGGGCAGAGCCATTTTGGTGTTGTTCACGAATTTGTCGGAGGTGATGGTGTCGCGCATCGGCACAATTTTGGGCACCGAGTTGGGAATTTCAATGCCGATGGAGCCTTTGCCCGGTATCGGCGCGATGATTCGGATGCCGATGGCGGCCACGCTCAGCGCGATGTCATCTTCCAGGTTCTTTATTCTGTTGATTCTCACACCTACCGCAGGCACAATCTCATACATTGTAACTGTCGGTCCCTCAATGGCGCTGATGGATTGGATCTCCACCCCGAAATTGGAGAGTATTGTCTTTATCCTGACTTTGTTGTTCTGGATTTCCTCTTCACGTTCCTCCTTGCTGCGTGCGGTACTGGTGTAGGCCTCCAGCAAATCGGGCGTGGGGAACTGGTAGTGTATCAGTTCGTCCCTCGGATCGATGGGCGGCAGAGAGGAGATGTAGGCTTCATTCGCCTCCTCATCGCTTAAAGCAGGAGTCTCGCCCTCTTCATCCTCGTCTATAAAGTCATCATTTTCTTCATCTACTTCAATATCATTTTCTTCTTCGTTGTCAAGTTCATGCGTAAGAGGGTCGGGGTTTTCCGGTTCTTCCTCCATAAGCACATTTTCGCCCGGCACAACTGTTTCGGAGTCTGTCTCCGTTGCCGTTATTTTGAACGGTTCTTCCGTTTTGGGAAGAGGCTTCTCTTTGGTGACGATGTGGTAAGGTTCTGTGACTGTAGTTGTTTCGAGTGAATCGTCCTCGTTTGTGATTTCTTGTGCAGGGTCTGGAGGGTAGCTGCCCGAAATATGAATCGGGCCTTTGAAGGGATTTGCCTCCATCGGCTCATTCTCCTTTTTTCTCCATATCCTGGAGAAGATGTTTCTGATTTTTTTCTCTTCTTTTTCCACTTCTTTCAAATGGCTGTCTGTCTCATCAATGACCTCTTCCATGTTTGTCTCATCTTTGGGAGTCTCCTCCTCGTCCGGATTAGGCAGGATTCTGTGGAATGTCAGTCCGAAGAATGAAACCAGTATCACGATGGCAAAGAAAATCATCAGCAGGGCGAATCCCACGCTGCCGATGGAAGTTTCTATCAATGTTTGGCTCAGATGGTTGCCAATGCTTCCGCCCAGCCAGTCCCATTTGGAGCTTTTGCCGAACAGCCCGCCAAAGAGCAGGGAGACCCAAAGCACGCAAAGCAGAGTGCTTAAGAAGGATTTTAGCAATGGAAGCAAAGGACGTTTAACAATGAGGTAGATGCCCCAAATGACAAACAGGAACAAAAAACCGAATGAGGCGACCCCAAAGCTGAATTGGATGAACAGAAAGGAAAAATAGAGTCCCAACACTCCCATTTTGTTGCTGATGTAGGGGGTTGTGCTTCCATCGCGGATGGTGGAGAAGAGGTTGGTGCTGGCGATGGTGAAGTCGTTTTCGTGCGTGCTGAAAAATGAGAGGAAGGAGAATAGTAGGAATATGGCGAAGAACAGCAGAAACAGTCCGCAGATGACCTGAACGTTGCGGTTGTGTATCCATGCAAAGTTCAGGTTAAAATTCTTTTTTTCGCGCTTGGAGGCAGGCTTTTGCTTTTTTGTGTTCGCTTTGCTTTTTTTGCTCACCTGCGAATGGTTTTTGAGAATGCGGTTGGCCATGACTTGAACTCCTGTTTTTAATCTATATTATTAAGAATGTGCTAATTAAAATAAAGAAATTCTGCTATGCACAGAAACTTACAAAGGTAAGGGCAAAAATGCTCTGCCGCCTTGCCTTTTACGTAAAGTTATAAACAATAAAAAGTGAATAGTTGGGATGGGAAATTTTGCGACTCTGTGTCGTTTCCCATTTTGGGAAACTTTCTGTTTGTCTTCAAAATGCCTGATGGGTACTTTTTAGAAGTCCACTAATTTCAGGAAATCTCTCCGCGAAGCGCTTTGGGAATCCAGTATTTCACCTCTTCGTTGCCCAAGCCTTCCCCTAACAGGTACATCAGTTTGGCCACACAGGCCTCAGTGGTCATGTCACCGCCCGAAATGACTCCAATTTTACCCAACTGGAAACTTGTTTTGTATTTGCCCAATTCCACGCCGCCACCACCTTTGCATTGTGTGACATTTACAATTATAAGTCCTTTGTCAATGGCGTTGCGCAGTGCGCTGATGAAGGTCCCGCTGGTTGGGGCGTTGCCGGAACCGTAGGTTTCCATTATGAGGGCGCGCAGGTTGGGGATGTCCAGCACCGCCTGTACGGCTTGCAGCGTGATGCCGGGGTAGAGCTTGAGTATGGCTATGTTGTCATCCATTTTCTGATGCAGGATTAATGACTCCTTACTGGCTGGTCGGATATAGTGCTCGTTGTATTTGATGTTGACCCCAACTTCCGCCAGTTTGGGATAGTTGGCCGACTCGAAGGCGTTGAACTGCTCCGCATTGGCTTTGTAGGTGCGGTTGCCACGGTATAGGGCGTTCTTGAAATAGAGGCAGACCTCCGGCACCATCGGACGACCGTCGCGGTAGTCCGCCGCAATTTCAATGGAATTGAGTATGTTTTCCCTGCCGTCGGTGCGCATCACTCCCAATGGGAGCTGTGAGCCGGTGAGTATGACCGGTTTGGACAAATTCTCCAACAGATAGCAGAGGGCGGAGGCGGTGTAGGACATGGTGTCGGTGCCGTGCAGAATCACAAAACCGTCGTAGGCATCGTAATGCTGGTAAATCATCTTTGCCAGTTTGATCCAAAAGTCGGGATTGGCATCCGAGGAGTCAATCAGCGGCCTCATCTCCTCAATGTGGACTTCCGCGTCAATCAGGCGCAGCATGGGCAGGTGCTCGTAAATGTTGTCAAAGCAGAAGGGCTCCAATGCGCCTGTCTGCTGGTTCTTGATCATACCTATGGTGCCGCCAGTGTAAATGACTAAAATTTTTCTCATCTCTATAAGAGAATTTTATATTATTTTTTAAATTTTTATAATTTACTTTAATCTCTGTTACCCATAAAATGTCGGGACTGATTTAAAGGAAATCTCTTTTTGGAGCGGTTATTGGCAGAGCTCCACGGCTTTTTTCAGATGGTCGCAGATATAGGCCAGCTGTTCTTCGTCCAGCTCTGTGTGCATCGGCAGGGAAATCACTTCGCTGCAAAGTTGTTCGCTCACAGGAAAATCGCCCTTGCGGTAGCGCGGATCCTGATAGGCTTTCTGTTCGTGCAGTGGCACGGGGTAGTAAATCATCACCGGAATCTGCTGCTCGTTCATGTAGGCGATGAGTTTGTCGCGGTTCCCCTTTTTCAGGCGCAGGGTGTACTGGTGATAGACATGCTCGCTGAATGGGGCTGTGTGGGGAGTTTCCAGCTCCGGGCAGGAACTGAAGGCTTTGTCGTAGTATGCGGCGGCGCGTTTGCGGGCGACCACATAGTCGTCCAAATGTTTCAGCTTTACATCAAGAATGGCGGCCTGCAGGCTGTCCAAACGGGAGTTCACACCCACCATTTCGTGGTAGTAGCGCACAAACATGCCGTGATTGACAATGCCGCGTGCCTTGCGGGCCAGTTCGTCGTCGTTGGTGAAAATGGCGCCGCCGTCACCGTATCCGCCTAAATTTTTGGAGGGGAAGAAGGAGGTGCATCCGAAATCGCCCATTGTTCCGGCCATGCGGCTGCTGCCGTCCGAAAAACGGTAATGGGAGCCTATGGCCTGGCAGGCATCCTCAACCACAAACAGATGGTGCTCCTTGGCAATTTTCAGAATCTCCTCCATGTGGGCGCACTGGCCGAACAAGTGCACCGGAATGATGGCTTTGGTTTTAGGTGTGATGGCCTTCCGTACCGCCTCCACATCCATGTTGAAGGTGTCGGGGCGGACATCCACCAGCACAGGGGTCAGCCCCAGCAGGGCGATGATTTCCGCCGATGCTATAAAGGTGAAGGTGGAGGTTATCACCTCATCCCCACGCTGTAGTCCAAGCGCCATCAGTGAAACCTGCAGGGCGTCCGTGCCGTTGCCGCAGGGAATCACATGCTTCACCTGCAGATAGGCCTCCAAATCGGCCTGAAATTTCTGTACCGCAGGTCCGTTGATGAAGGCGGAGCTGTCAAGCACTTTTTGTATCTCTTCGTTGATTTCTTGTTTGATTTTCTGGTATTGCGTCTGCAAATCAACCATTCTGATCTCTTTCATGCGCTATATTTGTTTTTGTTCTGTTTCTGTATCAATTGGTGACGGGCAGTTGGACTGTTCGTGCAGCCGGCTGTGGCAGAGTGGGAAGGGAATCCCGCTTGGCCTTCGCATTCACCGCTTCTGCCGCCTCCATTTCCGTCAGGCGGTCGCCGAGATGTTTCATCAGGGTGTCCCTAAGGTTTTCCCGGCTGATGTAGTACCGGTAGTTCTGTTGCCAGATTTCGGTGGTGATGTGGTGCCGGTTCATCAGTTCCTGCCATTCCTGCTGTCCATAGGCCTCCATGTCCAGTGTGTCCGATTGCTCGTAAAGGTGCATGTCCGCTTCCAGCAGGTATGTATTTAGCATAAGTTCCTCCATCTCTTCCATGGCGATGAATGGGTCTGGTTTCGCCACCTCGTGCTTATGGTTGCAGGAGGTCATCAGGAGAATCATGCCCAAAAACACCATCTTTTTCATCGGTTGAAGCTTAAAGGTTTTCCATGAATGCCTTCTCCGAACCCTCCTTCGTGGTAGGCGCGGAACCCGTTGACAAAAGTGGAGACGATGCGTCCGTGAAGGCAACGCCCTTCAAGTGGCGTCCATTGGCAATGGTAATAACTGTTGGCCGTTGTCACTTCCGTGGTCTCCGACAGGTTCACCAGCACAAGGTCGGCATCGTAGCCTTCACGTATGAATCCTTTGTCGGCCATTTGCAGCAGTCGGGCGGGATGATGGCTGAACAGGTTCGCCACTTGTGTGAGCTTGAGCTTTTGCTGGTGGCAGAGTTCCAGCAGAAGTAACAGACTGTGCTGCACCATCGGCAGACCGGAGGGGGAGTGGAAGTAGTCTTTGTTTTTCTCCTCCCATGTATGGGGGGCGTGGTCGGAACCGACACAGTAAATCCGGTTCTCCAGCAGGGCTTGGAGCAGGGCGTTCCGGTCGTCTTCCGACTTTATGGAGGGGTTGCATTTGATTTTGCAGCCTAAATTGTCATAATCTTTTTCTGAAAAAAACAGGTAGGAGGGGCAGACCTCCATTGTGATTTCCGGATATTGTCCGTCCAGCAGGGTGAGTTCCTTTTGGGTGCTGACATGCAGGATATGCAGAGGTGCACGGTATTTCCGGGCCATTTGTACCGCCCTGAGCGATGACTGGTAGCAGGCCTCTTCCGACCTTACCTGTGCATGGATTCGGAAAGGGGCTTTCTCCCCATATTGTTGTTTGGCCGCTTCGGTATTGGCGCGGATGAGAGATTCGCTTTCACAATGGGCCAGCAGCGGCATTCCCTGCCATTGGAAAAGCTGTGCCAGCACTGCATCGTCGGAGAGCAGCATGTCACCGGTTGAAGAACCCAAAAACAGTTTGACACCTGCCACTTTTTGTGGGTCGGCCATTTTGATTTCTTCCAGATTATGGTTGGTCGCTCCAATGTAAAATGCGTAGTTGCAGTGCATTTTGCCCGCGGCGGATTCCTGTTTGGCCTCCCAAAGGGCACGTGTGGTGGTTTGTGGAACGGTGTTGGGCATTTCAAGCACACTGCATACACCACCAGCCACTGCGGCACGGCTCTCGCTTTCAAACCCTCCCTTGTGGGTCAGTCCCGGCTCCCTGAAATGTACATGCTCGTCAATGCCGCCAGGAAGCAGGTACAAGCCGCTTGCATCCACATATCGTGTATCCGGATGCAGTGTCAGCTCCTCAACCGGTGCGTTCCGGCCCAGGATGCGGGAAATTTTTCCCTCCTGCACCACCACATCGCCTTGGAAAATCTTGTTTTCATTGACGATGTGCGCGTCATGGATATAATAATGGTTAGCTGTTCCCATCCGTCCGGCAATAAAAAAATCAGGATAAATCCTGATTAATAAGGTTTCGGATATTGTTTGGGTTCATCCTGCTTCGGTTGGGCGTTCAGTGGGCTTTCCTCCTTTTCTGGCAGGGTTTCCATCGGTTTCACCAGCACATTGCCTTTGATTTTCAGTTTGACAACCCCTTGGGTAGTGCTGGGCTCAACAATGTTGCACGCATTGGATTCCACCGTAATGATTTTGTTGATGGCTCCCACGCGGGAGGTGTTATATTTCACTTTGATCACATTGCTCTTTCCCGGCATGGTCGGCTCTTTGGGCCAGCTTGGCACCGTGCAGCCGCAGGAGGAATATACATTGGTCAGAATCAGCGGGGCCTTGCCAGTGTTGGTGAAGGTGAAAACGCAGTTCCCATCCGCATCTTGATAAATTGTGCCATAATCGTGGGTGGTTTTGTCAAATGAGATTCTCGCGCTGTCCTGCGCAAATGCGCCCTGTTGGCAGAAAAGGGTCAGCATGACACCGAAAATCCCACAGAGTATTTTATTTAATGCTTTCATAATCAATAAATTAATTAAAAATTATCACTCAATATTTCTGATTGCAAATGTAGAAAAAAACTAATCCTCACTTACAATTCCCTGTATTTTTATTGTCTCTTTTTTATTTTCGGCATTGGAAAACAGGGTGATTGTCTTGTTGAAAAAGCCCTCTTCGTCCGCATCGTAACTGATTTTCAGCTTTCCGGATTTGCCAGGCATGAAGGGCTCTTTAGGAAAGTCGATGGATGTGCAGCCGCAATTGACGTAGGCGTCGGTGAGGATGAGCGGCTTGACACCGGTGTTGGTGAACGAAACTTCAATCACTTTTTTCTCTCCTTTGGGAATAACTCCGAAATCGATCTGTTGGCGGCTTAGTGACAGATATGCTCTGGTAGCACTTTGCGGTTCCACCGTGGTCTTGTTTTTCTCAGTTGGAGCCTGCTTGGCCGGCTGTTGGGCAAATGCCGGCACAAATCCGAGGCCGATTATGGCACAAAGTAGAATTTTGAACAGTTTCTTCATCGCTATATTTTTTTAATTGTAGATGATTATGCAAATATGTTGCCAAAACGAATTTCAGTGGGAAAGTTTTTGGATGAATTTCGCTATTTCCTCCAAAACTGCGGGGTCGATGGTCTGCTCGATTTTCCCGTATTCGTTGGTCGGCTCCGCACATTTTTGCATCAAGTGGTTGCACTCTGGGAAGATGACAAATTGGGAGAGGGGGTTGGGCCTGCTCCATTTTTGCATCAGTTCCACGTTTTTGACCGGCACCTGTACATCGTGGCTCCCGTTGATGGCCAGCACGGGGCATCGGGTTCTCCGCACCAGCTTTTTCCCTTTAATATTAAAAAAATAGTCAAACCAGGCGTTCTGCCTGAAAGATTGGATCTGTTCCGGAATTTTTTCCTGTTCAAAGCCCAGTTTCTCCAGCTGGTATTCCATCGTCTCCATTGGCTCCACTACGCCGCCCATGGAGATTATGAAGCCCACGGAACGGTTTCTGGCCGCAATCATCCAGGCGATGGTGCCACCTTCGCTGTGGCCGAAAATGCCAGTTTGTACGGGGATGAAGCGCGAATCGGACTGCAAAAGCCGGAAAGCCCCCTCCGCGTCAAGCGACAGGTCATAGGTTGTGGCCTGTCCCGGACGGTCGTCGTAGCGCAGGGAGGCGATGCCGTTACGCGCCAGATAGTCGGCGAGGACCCAAAAGGGCTGGTGGCCGAAAAGTGATTCGTCGCGGTCCTGCCAGCCGCTGCCGCTTACCATGACAATGATAGGAAATGGACCTTTCCCCTCAGGGATACAGAGTGTTCCGTGCAATATGACAGAGGTGTCCAAACTGGCAAATGACACCTCCTCCGTTTGGTAGGGGAAGGGCGGCTGGGGTGTTTGCGGACGGTTCCATGATGCGCGGCTCTCCGTTTTTTTCAGGTTCATGTTGAAGCGCATCCCGTTTTGGGAGAAATGGCCTCTGATAATATTTTTGTCACGCAGGTATCTTCCTCTGTACGAGGCGTTGATGGTTTTGCTCCGGATGTACAGGGAATCGTTTTGGAACCAGATTTTGTCTGTGGGGATGTCCTTTGTGTACTGGTCGGGGGAGTCGATAACCGCTGTCAGGCTGTCATTCTGGCACCCAATCACAAACACCACCCTCAACTCGGTGCCGCCGGTCTTGAGTTTCCCTTGCCAATAGCCTTCAATTTGGGTCAGGGCAAGCAGACAGCCGCCGGGCAGTATTGTGTTCTGAGCCGGACAGTTAAGGCATGTTGCTGCCATAATAAGCAGTACAATCAGGCGAAAAGGTTTCCGGATTCCTGTCGGATTATTGGTTCTCATCGGTATAGGCGTATGGGTCTGAAATGTATTTGTAGGGATAGATGTCGGCATAGAGCTGCTGAACTTTCTGGCGGATGAGCCGCTTCAATTCCTCCACATTCTCTCCGGTTCGGGCTGAGATGAATACCGCCGGGGTCTTGCACTTGGACATCCAAGTGCGTTTGAGCTCCTGTAGGGAGATGTTCTCCTTAGTGGGCGGGGTGAGGTCATCTTCCGCCTTCTCCACCCAGTGGTACTGGTCCATTTTGTTGAAAACCACTAAAATCTCTTTGTCGGATGCTCCCAACTCATGCAGGGTTTGCTCCACCACACGCATCTGTTCCTCAAAATCGGGATGGCTGATGTCCACCACATGCAACAGCAGGTGGGTCTCCCGCACCTCGTCCAGGGTGGATTTGAATGATTCCACCAGATGGTGTGGCAGTTTGCGGATGAACCCTACAGTGTCGGAGAGCAGGAAAGGTATGTTCTGCAGCACAATTTTGCGCACGGTGGTGTCAAGGGTGGCGAACAGTTTGTTTTCAGCAAACACACCGGCTCCGCTCAGCAGGTTCATAAGGGTGGATTTGCCCACGTTGGTGTAGCCGACCAGAGCCACCCGGATGAACTGTCCCCTGTTCTGGCGTTGGGTCTGTTTTTGGGTGTCTATTTTGGCTAATTTCTCTTTCAGCAGACTTATTCTGTTACGTATCAGTCGCCTGTCGGTCTCAATCTCCTTTTCGCCCGGACCGCGCATTCCTATTCCACCCCGCTGCTTCTCCAAGTGGGTCCACATTCGGGTCAGCCGTGGAAGCAGATACTCGTATTGGGCGAGCTCCACCTGAATTTTGGCATTGGCGGTTTGGGCGCGTGTGGAAAAGATGTCCAGAATAAGCCGCGTCCGGTCAATTACTTTGCAGGCGGGCAGCATCGCTTCAATGTTCCTGATTTGGGAGGTGCTGAGCTCGTCATCGAAAACAATGGTGTGGATATCCTCCCTTTCTGTAATGTAGGCGCGGATTTCCTCCATTTTGCCGCTGCCGAGATAGGTGCGGCTGTCGGGATGGTCCAAACTCTGCACAAAACGTTTGACCACCTGCCCTCCGGCTGTGTGAACCAGAAACTCCAGTTCGTCCAGATATTCGCAGGTGCGTTCCATGCTTTGGTTGCGCGTGGCTAAGCCAACAATTACGCTTAATTCTTCCTGTTGCGTGACATTCATGCTGTTACGATGTCTTTTTTTTCTGTGAAAAAGATTTGCAAAGATAGTTATTTTTTTTTCACGCACCACCAACTCTAATCTATTAATTTCTCTTGCGCCTCACCCAGCGGAATTTCCTTCCCGTTTCGGTATTCCCCTGGTGTCTATAATACTCCCCAATATTTGGACCAATGGTTAAAGTGACTATCTTTGCAAAAAAAAGTACGTTTCGCTTCGCTGCACGTGAATGTCGGCATCACCTCAGCCATTTGTGCAAGCACAATGGCGTTCGGTTCGCACGACAATTGGCTGCACCTCAACCATTCAAGTAAACT
>CAJOQK010000126.1 GCA_905236885.1 uncultured Bacteroidales bacterium | reverse complement strand
GGCATCTAAAAGGCAGGCCACCAGCAACACAACATTCCAGCGGCCCCGCTTCCACATCTCCGCCGCCAAAAAGCAGCAGCCTATCAGGTTACACAAATATATCTGATAACCCCAAAATCTGAAACCCAATTCCGTAACTGAATCCGAAGCACTGAACATTTCCAATAAAGGAATAAACAAGAAATTGATGGCCGCATGCAAAAGAAAGAGCCCGAGCAGCACTATCGCGAACTTCTTCAGGGTTGGAAAAACAGACTTGTCCATTGTTGTATTTTTGCAGACATAACGGTGCAAATTTAAAATTATTGTTTAAATTTGCACCATAATTTGAATAGCAATCCATCTTTTTTCAGAACTAAAAACCATCCGATACAATTTTCTTGGAATTGCTCCGTTAATTGGATTTAACCATCAAAAAAAGAAATAGTCAAATGCTCATATTAGAAAAACCTTATGTATCCGAAACACTGATCCGGACCGCCGTTGAAAAAAACTATCCGGTGCTGCGCAACGCCATGTCGGAGCAGTTGGCCGCGGCCGGTCATGCCCTAACCCTTTACGATGACGGGGCCTTTGCCTCCGCCTACCGGCAACGCCACAAACTCTACTGCATGTCTGAAAACGGATTGGGCTGGATTTCGCAGCACATAGACGACCCTACGCTGTTGGAGAAAATCAACCTGCTGAAAAACAAGGCCGCCTTCCGCAGGATTTGCCGGACCCTCTATCCGGACTACTTTTTTGAAGAGGTTGCTATCAGCGAATTGGAAAAAGTGGACGCCGCCACACTCCCCTATCCGGTGGTACTGAAACCTTCTGTCGGATTTTTGAGCGTGGGAGTATACATGGTTGAAAACCGGGAAGACTGGAAAAAAGCCGTGTCGGATATACGGCTGAAATTTGCGGAAGCAAGTGCGCAATTTCCCTCCTTTGTTGTGGGCACCTCCCATTTTTTGATTGAAAAAATGATCAGAGGGGAGGAATATGCCGTGGATGCCTATTTTGACGAAGAGGGAAGTCCCGTGACACTCAACATCTACCATCATCGTTTTGCCTCCGCCACCGACACCAGCGACCGGCTCTACTGCTCCAGCAAAGCCCTGTTCGACCAGTACGGACAGCCTTTCACCGACTTCCTGAAGGCGACCAACCAGGTCATCGGTTTACGCAACTTCCCAATGCACATTGAGTTCCGCATTGAAAACGGCATTGCACTTCCCATTGAAATCAATCCGTTGCGCTTCGCCGGCTTCTGCCTCAACGAACTTCAGACACACATCAGCGGCCTGCATCCCGTGGTGGCCTATTTTGAAAACAAACGCATCGGCAAGGAGGAGATGTGGAAGGGACACGAAACCGACACCTTCAGCTTTCTGGTGCTGGAAAAACCTGCCGGATGCCCTGCGGACGCACACTTTAACAAGGAAAAATTCAAGGCGGATTTTTCCGATGTGTTGGAAATCAGGGAGGTGAAAAACGCCAATGTGGGCGTGGCCGCCACCGCCTTCACCCGCACCGACACAGCACACCTTGACGAACTGGACAGGCTGCTGCATCTGGACATGCGGGAATATATGAGATAGTTGTTAATTTTTCACGCCGATATTGATTTTGTATTGTTTTTTCATATATATTTGCAAAATTTATAACATTTTTTACCATGAATATGAAACCGACAAAAAACCGCTTTTACAAATTATTTACAATTCTGACATTGACTGTTTTGTGTGGAGGAAACACATTTGCGCAAGTGCGCCAGGCGGTCAAAGTGCTGGATTATGGCACCGGCAAACCGCTGCAAGGTGTCCAAATCAAATGTGAAAAACAGGCATCAGCCACCAATGCCAAAGGAGTGGCTGTTTTCAAATTCACCGGTAAGACCTACGGTGACTATGTGGATTTTGACTGGAACTTCAAACTGCCGGGTTACATTTCATTGGGTTCCGGATGGAAGGAGCATCTCGTCGAACCGGATATCCTGCGTAAAGACACCCTTTACGTCTACATGGTCAATGCTGACCGCTACTATGCGGAACGCGACAGGCTCTTCGATTCTCTGGCCATGCATCTGTACCGCCACGACCTGCTTCCCGACATAGACAGCGCGCTTAAAACAATGAAGGAATATCCTAATACGGCTACGGACGGGGCGGAGTTCATCATATCTCCAAATTATTTCCAAACATTCAAAACTCTCCTGTACGATGTTGCCGACGAACTCAATCCGCTTTCGATGTTCTACATTGACAGCGACCTCCGCAAATCGTGCGAAGAGGCTCTATTGCGCGGCGATTTCCGCCAATGTCTGGAACGGGCCAAAGCGCAGATTGTTGAAAACGACCTCAGCGAAAAAAATCTGCAACGCATCGCCTACTACCTCGCCGTCAAAGAAGCCGACCCTTTTGAAAGCGACACCACACCCTCCAGCCCCTATTATAAGCTGCTTATTGACCAGGGGTTCAAGAATCCGTCATGGATGATCTACTACACGGACTGCCTGAGACAAGAGGGAAAGACGGAAGAGGTCAAAAAAGCGATGGAAGAGATAAAAACAACCTACAAGGATCCATACATGAAACTGATAATTTCCCGTCCGATGGCCTATGAACTGTTTGAAAATGACCAGGACTCCGGAATTGCGGAGGCCATGACAAAAATACAACTCCTGAAAGACTCTTTTCCCAACAACCATGAAACACGATGCCTTTATCGGACACGTGCGGCCTATTTTTACCTCAACAAAGGTGACACACTGTCGGCCTGCCGCCAGTTGGACACAGCCTTCAACGATTTGTTCCAGACAGACAAAGACCGGTATTATTCGGAACTCACCCAAAAAAAGAGCCAACTTGGAACAGTCTCGCGCATGATATTCATACCGGTTGACTCCCTCTACCCCATTACAAAAAAAATAGCGGACACCCACCTGCAGCTGGCAGCGGACCTCTACCGCATGGCGCCCTCGCTTTACAGCAGGCTGCTCTATCTTTATGCTTTACAGAACCAAAACTATCAGTCAGATACGGTTATAACAATTAATAATATGCAGAACATAAACTCCATCTTTTCGGAATTGGTTCACGACATGCCATCGCTGATGTATCCTAAACAGCTGGGCTTCAAATATGGCATGATTGTTTGCGATTTGGTATACCATGCGCATCCTGACAGTCTGGAGCGGCATTTTGCCCAATGCAAGGCGGCCTGGGCCGACTGCAAGTCCATCTCCCCCTATTTCTATGCCTTTTGTCTGGACAGGAATTACCAAACCAAAGCTGTGAGCCACATGCTTGAAAACAATTTTCTGCTAAAACCGCTTGATGCCTTCAATGACGAGCTGCTAACCTTGGAAGCCAGCCTCCTCGGTGAAGACAGCCTTGACATCAAATGCGATTTTTTCCATACGGAAGCCGAAAAACTGTACAAGGACGAGCTGTATTCCCAATCCCTTTCTTCGTATGACAAGGCTTCCCGCTATTACGAGAAAAAACTGCCCGACAACGATTCCTATCTGAACATACTTGACATTTTCCTGCAAAAAGGGGACGCCTATCTTGCCTTGGAACAATACCAGGAGGCCTACAACTCCTACCAGCAGGTGCTTGACTACGGCAACCGGCTGCCTGCCTCACTCAAGGTGCCCTACTTAACCCGCAAGGGACAGGCCTATTATTTCCAAGGGGACATTTTTTCAGCAATGGGTGACTACCAAAAAGCCTACAGCTATTTTGACAAAGCCGAAAAGGAATTTAAGCAGGCCCAAAAAGCCGGTGACACCACCTTTTACGGTTACTGGGGTGAGATGCACTATAACAAAGCGCTGCTCATGTACCAGCAGCAGAAGGGGAAACAATGCATTGAGGAACTGCAAAAAGCTGAAGCTCTATACGAAACCTACCCCATGCGTAAAGTCAGCAACAAATATGAAAATCTGAAAGATATCCTGATTGGGTACTACAAGGAGAACAACAACCGTCTATCCTATGTGAAAAGTCTGACAAACTATATGGACTACTGTGACTCAATGAAATACAACGACTTCGGACATTATCAGGAATACATCAACACAGCCATCCTGCTCGGCGATTTCTGGAACACTGTAGGCTGGCCGAACTATACCATACATTACTACAAAACTGCACTGGAAGGCAAGGACTTTATGGAGGAGCAGGCCGGTGAAAAGAAGGATTTGCAGTATCTTAGGCTTCTTTTCGCCATTGGCAAGAATTACCGGCTTGTTGATTCGCTGGAGCAGGCTATAAGCTATCTGAAGCGGAGCGGCGAACTGAACCACAAGCTGTTTTACCGTACCGAACCGGGAGACTTCAACATCAACGACCTGAATGTAAAAAGCCAGCTGGCCCTATGTTATGAGGCGATGGAAGATTCCACCAACAACAATCAAAACCTGAGCGAGGCGCTTACCCTGCGGAAAGATATTGTGGCGCGGCTGAGCCAGATGGACAGCACGCCCGCCTTGAAACGTAACCTTGCATTCCATCACCGTAAATTGGGAATACTGTACATCAATATGGACCGCAATTACATGGCCGCCGACCAGTTTGACACCACAATCGCCATCATTCTGCCAATGTACCGGGACGGCGACAAGGAGGAGACGGAAGGGGATTTGGCATGGAGCTACCTCAGCCTGGCCTATCTTGAAAATGCCGCTGAGGACGAAGATGAGGCTGCAGTAAAAAGCTATCTGTTGAAGTGCATGGATATCTGTGAAAACGCAGCGGACCGCGACAATGTGCTCAACGCCTACTACAACGCCGTATCCATGATGCTGCAAATTCTGGAAAACCCATTGTCCATCCGGAACGAATCCGAAATCAAAAAGTACCGCAAGCTGAAAGCCGCACTGGAAAAGGAACTCTCCAAAAAATAGAAGTTCCATGGATCCGTTTTTGCACAAAAAACGGTGAAAAGATGAAAAATTGGTGCTTTTTTCAAGGGGACTGAAAACAGTTTAAAGCTCAAAATAGGCCTCCCAAACGATTGACGTGCGAGATTGTAATTTTACAACATTCTGTTAAACAATATTATATGTTCGTTTTTTGGACAAATAAAAAAATAAGGGAATTTTCAAAAAAGATATTCCTAAAAGTAGTACTTTTGCAGGCTTAAAAGTCCAGTTTATTATCCACAAACAAAGAAGGTGAAATATTTGTTTGAAAATTGAATTAAAAGTAAAAAATTAAAAACAGAAAAATGGATACGTTAAGTTATAGGACCGTATCGGCCAAACCGTCCACCATCAACAAGGAGTGGATTTTGATTGATGCCGAAGGAGAGATTGTCGGTCGTCTGGCATCCGTTGCCGCCCAAATACTGAGGGGCAAATACAAGACCAACTACACGCCCCACATGGATTGCGGGGACAATGTGGTCATCATCAATGCGGATAAAGTTCGCTTTACTGGCAAGAAACTGAGCGACAAACGCTATGTGCGCCACACCGGATATCCCGGCGGACAACGTTTTGCCAGCCCGAAAGAGCTTTTAAACCGCAAACCCATCGCCGTGCTGGAACACGCCATCCGTGGCATGCTTCCCAAAAACAGACTGGGCGACAAACTATACCGCAACCTGTACGTATATGCAGGCAGCGAGCACAAACAGCAGGCGCAACAACCAAAACTTATTAACATTAAAGACATCAAATAAACATGGAAACCATCAATACATCAGGTAGAAGAAAAACCGCTGTCGCCCGCATCTACATGAAGGCCGGCAATGGGAACATTACGGTGAACGGCCGTGACTACAAAGAGTATTTCACGACGGAAACCCTTCGCTACGTGGCCGTGCAGTCCCTGAAAGTGACCGATACTGAAGGGAAATATGACATCAAGGTTAACCTGGACGGCGGCGGCATCAACGGACAGGCCGAAGCTTTGCGCCTGGCCATTGCCAAAGCGCTCTGCGAAATCAACGCGGAATATCGCCCCGCACTGAAAGCCGAAGGATTGATGCGCCGTGACCCGCGTATGGTGGAACGGAAAAAACCGGGACATCCCAAAGCGCGCAAAAGATTCCAATTCAGCAAACGTTAGCAGTATTAGCATACCAAGCATAACAGAATGTTTAGTATCTAAATTGCAGGGATTCCTGAAGAAGGACTACCTTGCGATTGCTTAAAATTAAAGAATGTAAACATTTAAAAGAAAAAACATGTCAAGTGTAGATTTCAACCAACTATTGGAAGCCGGAACTCATTTCGGCCATTTGAAAAGAAAATGGAACCCTAACATGGCTCCGTACATTTTTATGGAAAAAAATGGTATTCATATCATTGACCTCCATAAAACCGTAACGAAAATCGATGAGGCGGCAGCCGCCATCCGGCAAATCGCCAAATCCGGCAAAAAAATACTGTTTGTCGCCACAAAAAAGCAGGCCAAGGAAATTCTCTCCGAGCAGGTCAAGGCCATCAACATGCCCTACGTCACCGAACGTTGGCCGGGCGGTATGCTGACCAATTTCAACACCATCCGCAGAGCTGTGAAAAAAATGTCTTCGCTGGATGAGATGATGAAGGGACCGCAATGGAACAGCATTTCCAAACGTGAGAAACTTCAAATCCAACGTGAGAAGGCCAAATTGGACAAGAACTTGGGTTCTATCGCCGACCTAACACATCTGCCGGAAGCCATTTTTGTCGTTGACATCCTCAAAGAGCACATTGCCGTTGCGGAAGCCCGTAAGCTGAACATCCCCATCTTCGCTATGGTGGACACCAACTCCAATCCCAACCTGGTCGATTTCCCGATTCCGGCCAACGACGATGCCTCCAAATCCATCGCTCTAATAGTAAAAGTGATGTGTGAGGCCATTCAGGAAGGTTTGACCGAACGCGCCCTGATGAAGGACAAAGTGGAGGAACCGGAGGAAACTGTTGAGGAAAATGACGCCGAAGAGGAGACCAAGGAAAAGGAAGAGGAAAAAGGCGGACGCGGCGGACGCAGACGCAGAATTGGCGAAAAGAATGACAACGGTGAGGAGAAACCGGCCAGACGTTCCGCCAAACAAAACTAATATTCAATCTTAAAACTTTGAAATTATGGCAATTACAGCAGCAGATGTAAATAAATTGAGACAAATGACCGGTTCAGGCATGATGGACTGCAAAAACGCTTTGGTGGAAGCCGAAGGCGATTTTGAAAAAGCTGTTGATATCCTGAGGAAAAAAGGTCAGAAAATTGCAGCAAAACGTGCCGACCGTAACGCCAACGAAGGCTATGTGGTGGCCAAAACCACTCCCGACCACACTTTCGGCGTGGTCGTCATGGTGAACTGCGAAACCGACTTTGTGGGCAAAACCGCCGACTTCACCAACTACGCCAACGCCTTGGCGGACTTGGCAATCAGCAAGCACATCACCTCCAAGGAGGCGTTGATGCAGGCCGATTTCAACGGACAGACAGTCGAGAACAGCCTGACCGAAATGAGCGGCAAAACCGGAGAAAAGGTGGAACTGAACGGATTCGCCTGCCTGGAGAAGACTTTTGTGAGCGCCTACAACCACATGGGTAACCGCTTGGCCGTCATTGCCGCTTTCAACAAAAACGGAGAGACCGCCGAAACCGTCGCCCACGAAGTGGCCATGCAGATTGCCGCCATGAACCCCATCGCAGTGGACGAAAAGGGTGTCAGTCAGGAACTCATTGACCGTGAGTTGGAAGTTGGTAAGGAAAAAACCATTCAGGAGCAGATCCAGAAGGCTGTGGACGCCGCTTTGACCAAGGCTGGCATCAACCCTGCCCATGTGGACTCTGACGACCATATCAACTCCAACATCACCAAGGGATGGATTACTGAAGCCCAGGCTCAGCAGGCCCGCGAAATCAAAGTGAAGGTGGCGGAAGAGAAAGCCAAGAACATTCCCGCCGAAATGGTGGAGAAAATCGCCAAAGGCCGCCTGAACAAATTCTTCAAAGAGAACACTTTGATGCAGCAGGAGTTCATCCGTGACGGAAAATTGACAGTGGCCGACTACATGAAAGGTGCCGACAAGGAATTGGTTTGCGAAGGTTTCTTCCGTATCCAATTGGGTGCCTAATTTAAAGAAGGATAAAACTTTAAAAATTTTTTTCATATGGGGTGTCCTTGCGGACACCCTTTTTTTACATAGTATCTGCTGGGGACTTCTAATAATTCCACGTTTTAACCTTTTGCTTCAAATTAATTTTATTTCGCAATCTTTTGCTTTTAGTGTCAATCACATAGCACAGCACAGCATAACATAGTAATACCATACCACAAAAAAAAGCAAAGGAGAGGGTTAGACCTTTCCTTTACTTTCATAGCACCCGACGGGCACTTAATTAAAAAACACAATCTATTTCGCCATCAACGCGGCCAGAGCGATGGAATAGCTCTTGGTTTTGGCCGTGTCACCACGGGAAGTCAGCACACAGGGCACGCGGGCACCGCAAACCATGGCCGCCAGCTCAGCACCGGCAAGTTTGGTGTTGCATTTGTAGAACACGTTGCCCGACTCAATGTTGGGGAACACCAGGCAGTCGGCGTCACCGGCCACTTCTCCACCCAATTTCTTGATACCGGCACTTTCTTTGTCCAATGCAACATCCGTTGCCAGAGGGCCGTCAACATAGGCGTTTTTGAACACGCCACGGTCACCCATTTTAGCCAGAATAGCGGCATCCACACAAGCCTGCATACCAGGAAGCATCTGCTCGGTCGCAGCCAGAACCGCCACTTTCGGTTTCTCAATACCGAGCGCATGGGCTGTATTTATCAGATTATTGGTGATGGCAATCTTCTGGTTCAAATCCGGAGCAGGAATCACAGCCACATCACCGCAGACAATCAACTTGTCGTAACGCGGGGTTTCAATGATGGTCACATGCGACAGAACGGCCTTCGGACCAGGCATCAGACCCTTCTCCTTGTTCAAGATGGCACGCATGTACTTGTCAGTGCTCAGCAAACCTTTCATCAGCACGTCGCCCTTGCCGTCATTAATCAGCGAAACCGCCTTGGCACCAGCCTTATTCTCATCGGCCTCCTGTACAATTTCGAACTTATGGGCATCGAATTTGTGCTCCTTGCAAACCGCCAGAATGGTCTCCTCGTCGCCTACCAGTGTGGCATCAACAATACCCTGGCATACTGCATTATAAACCGCTTCAATGGTGTGCGCATCGTTCGCGTATGCCGCCACCAGACGTTTTTTGGGTTTGGATTTCACCAAATCCACCATTTGATCTAACTTTGTAATACTCATGATTTTATTATATTAGTTTTATTAGTTTTAATTATTCGCAGACTACAACCGGCACGATACAGCCCCAGCACAAAAAATCCGCAGGCCATCCCCAGCAACGCCCCGCAACAGATGTCAGACGGATAGTGCACACCAAGATAAACCCTTGTATAACAACTCAACAATACCCACAAGGGGAAAATCCACCAGGCATGTCTGGTAATCGGTTTGACGAAAGCTATCAACAGCACCGTCAGACCAAAACCATTGGCCGCATGGGAGGAGGGAAATCCGTAAGGACCTCCGCGATACTCATTTCCATTGGAATAGCGATGCACATGCACCTGATCGCGTATCTCCACCGCATGGGTAGGACGCGGACGCCTCACCTGTTTCTTTATCAGAACCGAACCCTGATCCGTCAAAAAAACACAAAAGGCCAGACAGAGCAATATGCCCCATATTTTGCCCCTATAGTGCCTTATCATCAAAAAAAGGACCACAATGAATAATGGTATCCAAAACCATGTTTGGGTCATCCACCACTCCAACCTGTCAAAGAAAGGGGAATGATGCCCGTTGATCCAAAAGAACAGATCCAAATCCAGCCGTTTCAGTGTTTCAATCATCTCCCTTATTCAAAATCAGCGTATAACAGATATTTTTTCCGGAGTTTCTTGAAGGCCTCCAATTCAGGTTGCCAGGACTGGCGGATTTCCGTGGCGGGAAGCCCCTCCTTGATTTGCTGCTGCAACTTGTCCGTCCCCGCCAGACGGTTGAAGGAGGAATTGAAAAATTTTGTCTTGTCCGGGTAGACCTTATACATTTCCACCAGCAGGTCAATGTGGATGAAATTGCCGTTTTTCAACACCGTATTGGCCAGTTCTGTCAAATCGAACCCTTGGCACAGCTTCTCCTCAAACGGAGGATGCAGGGCGGCTCCCGGCACGCTTTTAGGGCGGAAAGCCATATTCCCAAGCTTGCATTTCGGAAAACCCAACAAACAGAATGGCCGGTCGGTGCCACGTCCCACACTCAAAGGCGTGCCCTCGAACAGGCAGAGGGAGGGATAGAGATAAACCGCCTCCATGCACTGCAGGTTGGGTGAAGGCGGAATAGGCAGCTGGTAACGCAAGGCATGGTCGTAATGGTAAACGTTTATTACCTTCAAGTCGCAGCGAAGACTATCCTTCAGCCAGTGTTCCCCGTTAATCATGCGGGCCAGCTCCCCGACGGTCATGCCATGTGCGATGGGAATTGGATCCATCCCCACAAAAGAGGAAAAACGGGACTCAAGCATAGGACCGTCAACCCAGAACCCGTTGGGATTGGGACGGTCCAGCACCAGCACCTTCACCTGATTTTCAGCCGCCGCCTCCATAATGTAATGCAACGTAGAAATGTAGGTATAGAAACGGGCACCCACATCCTGTATGTCAAATAAAACAATATCAATGTCCTTCATGTCGGCTGCGGTCGGTTTCTTGTGCGACCCGTACAGGGAGACAATTGGAATGCCGGTTTGTACATCCACACCATCCGCAACGCTTTTGCCAGCCTCGGCCTCACCTCGAAAACCATGCTCCGGGGCAAAAATCCTGACAATCTGCATACCAGAAGCATGCAGAGTGTCAACCAGATGGGTGCTTCCCACCATGGAGGTATGGTTAGCGCAAACGGCTATACGCTGCCCACGCAGCATCGGAAAATAAATTTCCGTGCGTGCCGCACCCACACGGATATCCGTATCGGTCACGTCACGCAATACTATTTTGTAATTTTTGAAAGGAAGTTGGGCGGAAAGCCGCAAACAACTGCAACTCAGAAGCAGAAAGAGTATCACCCCCTTCCCTGTCCGCATTTTCCGCAGACGGATGCAATGTGTTATTTTTGAAATCATTTCACAACTTTTCATATCGCCCGAACATTGAATGAAGGAGTTCTTTACAATCATCCCAAGTGTTCCAAATAGTTGTCAATTACGGCAGGGAAATGGGCATATTCCAATTTGTGCACCTTTTGCGCCAGCATTTCCGGCGTATCATCAGGCGTGACCGGACATTTGGCCTGAAAAATCACAGTTCCCCTGTCATAGTCGGCGTCAATGGCATGAATGGTGATGCCTGACTCCTTTTCTCCGGCAGCAATCACAGCCTCATGCACCCTTTCCCCATACATGCCCTTACCGCCGAATTTTGGCAGCAATGCCGGATGGATGTTCAGAATCCTATGTGGGAAAGCCTCAATCATGGCGGGAGGTATCTGCCACAAAAAGCCGGCCAGCACAATCAGGTCTGCAGGAATCTGCTGCAACTCCCGCACCAGCTCATCCGACTGGAATTCCGTTCTGCCGATGTGCCGCGCCGGAACCTTCAGCCGTTTTGCGCGCTCAAACACATAGGCATCCCTTTTGTTGCACAACAACAGAGGAAAAGCCACCTCTTCCCTTTTTGCAAAGTAATTGACTATGTTCTCCGCATTCGAACCGTTTCCGGAAGCAAACAATACAATATTTTTCATCACAAATCCCCTCTTATTTTACCACAATTCATCATAATGGGTCCAGATGTCATCGCCCAGTTTCCAAGCCGCCTCCACTGCTCGCAAGCAGCAGTTTTCCGTGTATTTGGTCAGATAATCGGCAGTTTTTTTCGGATTCTTGACATTGTACAGCTGCAAAGCCTCCTGTTCTACTGAAGATTGGTTTCCCAACAATTCCTTTTCAAAGGCGTTCCACACCGCATCAATATCCTGGTGCATATCACCCCAACGTTGCATAGCCAGAGTGCCCACCCTATTGAAGGCCCACCATGCCGCGTCACGGCTGAACCCTGTTTGGCGGCCGTCAGTCTTGTAGACAGCAGGCAGGTCGGAAACGCCCGCATAAATCGGAACATAGACAGAAGAGGCCACGTTGTCCAATGCAAACCAAAGCAGTCCGCCGATTTCATCCGGCAGCCAGTCGCGGCATTGTATAATAGTGCCATAAACTGTGAAACGCACGGCAATGCAGCGTTCCCCGTACTGGTGCCAGCCTCCATTTACCTTGTGCAGTTTCAACTCATCCACCCCCATGAAAGGGTTGGCCAATGGAGAGATTTCCACTTTGCCATCTTTTCCGGCCACCGTTATATTCTTCCGCAAATCGTATTCCGTCCCCTCGTAATAGTCCTTGAACACCCGCATCATGTCGGCCATGCTCACAGGATGGTCAGGTTTCACGGAAAAGGGATAGTTCTCCATATTCGGATCCAATTTCAATGAGGGGGCCAACAGGTCAAACACCCGCCATTCGCGACGGCGACAGGCAATCATGGTGCGGGATTCCGGCGCATACACATAGCAGAACTGGAAAGGCTCCCCCTCCTTCCACCAGCCGCTGTCCAAAGCCAAGGAATAGATGTTTTCAGAACAGAGGAAGTAATCGGTGTCAGCAGGATTGATCTCCTTGATGGTGCTGGCGTTGGCATTGACGGCAATGTGGTCATCCGGCACCCGCTGTGCCACCCACAACGCTCCCCTATTGCCCTTGCCCGGACCGTAAATCTCCAAATGCCACACCTCATTGGGATCGGCAATGGTCAGGCATTCGCCCGCATCGCGCCAGCCATATTTGCGGGTCAGGGTATCCGCTGTACGGATAGCCTCCCTCGCCGTGCGGCAACGTTGCATCAGAAGTGCGCAAAGATTCTGGCACTCAATTAATCCGCTATCCGATTTCAACGTGGCCCGTCCGCCAATGGTGGACTCCCCTATGGCCAGCTGATGCTCGTTCAGGCAGGGATAGGCAGTGTTGAAATACTTATAAGTATAAGGCACTTGCGGTATCACCCCAATGGAATCGTCCTGATAGGAGGGCATAGGATTCCGCTTTGACCAGGTGCGTCGTGTCATGGTCACAGTCTCCCCTTTTGCATGCCGTTGGGCAGGCACCACGGAAATGTCCGTGCGCGAACGGTGGCTGTCATCGGTATGGGAGGTACGGACCGAACCGTCGGAAGAGGCCTTTTTCCCCACCGTTATGGTGGTGCACTCGTCCCACGAACCGTCCGCGGTCTGCGCCCAGACAGGCGCAGCCAGAATAACGGCCAAAGCCAGATAAAGACAGCGCAAACTATTCATCTTTCAATTTCACTTTTTTTCCATGTTTGTTGATATAGGCAGTCTCGCCGTTCTCCACCACAGCGGCCAGGTCGGGTTTCTCCGCATCGAAGAATCCGATTTCATCGTATACAGGCTTGACAATCTCGTTGCCCTTGTCATTGATGAATCCATATTTCCCGTTTTTGGAGACCAAGGCCCAGTCCTCCTTATACACGCCGAAGAACTCCACCTCGTCATACTGCGGTTTCACCACCACCCCTTTAGGGCTGATGAAGCCTATTTTTTTGTCCAGCATCACCACTGCCCAGTCGGCACGGTAGGGACCGAAAGGCTCCACCTCGTCAAACATGGGGGCGATAACCTCCTTTCCGTTGTCATCGATAAAGCCCAACTTGTCCTTGATATAGACCATGGCCCATTCCGGACGGTAGGCACCGAACGGCTCAATGCTGTCATATTTGGGAGGCACAATCTCCCGTCCGTTCTCGTTGATGAATCCCAACTTATTGTTTTTAACCACCATACCCCATTTGGCCTTGAACGAGCCATAAGGCTTGATTTCATCATAAATGGGGGCGGTAATCTCCTTGCCCGCGTCGTCAATAAAGCCCAATTTCCCTTTGCGGACCACCATGCCCCAATTTTTCTTGTAGTTGCCGAAAGGCTTGACCTCGTCATACATGGGCGCAGTGATTTCCTTGCCGGTTTTGTCGATGAAACCGATTTTGCCGCCGTCCAACACCATGGCCCAATCCTTCTTATAGGCACCGAACGGTTTGACCTCGTCGTACATGGGCGGTGTCACCTCCTTGCCATCCTCGGAGATGAATCCGATTTTGTTTTTCAGGCGCACCATCGCCCAGCCCTTCTTGTAGTCATTGAAAGGCTCGATTTTATCATACTTTGGGGCGACTACCTCCTTGCCTGCGGATGAGATAAATCCCAGCCTGCCGTTGACCGTCACCAAAGCCCAGTCCTTCCTGTAGTCCCCGAAATGTTTGATTTCATCATATTGGGGAGGCACCACCTCTTTCCCGTCAGCACCGGTGAAACCATATTTCCCGTTCTTTTTCACCAGACACCAGTTTTCCTTGTACTCATGCGGTTTTCCCACCTTGTCATAGCCGGTCGGCATGACAAATTCCTTTTTGGGTTCCTTTTCCGGCACCACCTTTTCCGCGGACTTGGAGGGCTTCTCCGCTACCGGCACCTCCTTATTTGCTTTCTCCTTGGATTGTTTGTCCGGCTTGGCAACTTTCTCCTCCGTTTGCTGAATAGCAGTTTTCTTCTCCTTTTTTGAAACGGGACGCTGTGGCTCCTGTGCAATTACAAACACACTTATCAGCAATAAAGACAATAAAATATAAAATTTTTTCATAAAAAATATATTTACTGAAAAAAAACAATTATCCAAATGCGAAGATACTCAAAAAAAAGATTGGAATATGGATTTTTAGAAAAAATGCTCATAAAATTTTTTGTGGGAAGCATTTCCGGACGGCCTCAATAGAAGACAGCAAGCAAATCATCCCCATAAACCCTTATGTCCGACGGATTGTACAAATAAATCCTGAACTGTGCATATTCCCTGAAATTGTCCGGCAAGTCAAAATGCAGCGTAATACCCTCCCATCTTTCTATTTTTCTGAACACATCAACCACCTTCCTTGTTTCAACCACCTTATCATCCTCCGACCTCAGCAGTTCAAAAACTATGCAGGCATCATGCTCCTTACCCAACTGATACAGCTGCAGGCTCACGGAAAGATGCCTGACCTCCGGAACCACTTTTTCTACACTATCCTCAAATGAAATGCTGTATGGAGCATTCTTCCATACAAGTAACGACCTCTCACCCGAATAGCGGCACTCCGTAGTCAAGGAAGGATGCGACCTCTCTGCAAACGATTCAAAATCTGAATAATACAGAGAAGCATTCTTACAAATGGCGCTGTCAATACCATAATGGTTTCCAACATATCTGAACACATACAAAATCATCCCAGTGTCAAATCCGGAATAATGTCGGAAAAGCCTTTCAGTAAATTTCGGAACAGACTGGGATACAAATTCATACCCTGATTTTCTGAGCAGATCAAAGGGATTTTTTCCCTCAAACTCACCCGTGCAGACCATCTTTTCCAAATCACATTTGCGGCAGGTGAAGAAATTTACCGCATCTTGCCTGAGCAGCAGTCCCATACCATAAATGTTAGTGAAATTCCTCATGGTGGCATAATCATTTCTGTAAAATCCGCTAATGGCGCCAAACGGACCGTAAGGATTGGCATCCGGACCATGTATTATATTGACTTCCTGTTCATTGAAATGGACGTTGATATATTTGGCCAAATAAAGTTTTTGGTATCCGGCAGATTTTGTCATATTTACCCACAATCCCAACAAATTGGCTGCGACAAAAAACACCAGCAACACATAACCGACACTCTTCCACAACCTGTTACCCTTCAGTTTTTCCTTTACATGCAGGAACGCTGACATCAGTATGGCTGGAAACAGGAATGCCATCGGAAACATAAAACGCATTTCCTTGTGGCCGATGAGCGAATGGATTGCCAAAAACGGAAGAAAGCACCACAGCCAAGGGTTTTTAGGTTGGCGCACCAACAGGTATATGACAGCTATCGCCATTGGAATACCCACAAAATAAGATGGATAAGAAAGCAGATTGGAAAAATAGAACCACCAGGGGCTTGTGCCAAACATGGAACCGCTGACTATGGAACCGCTGACTTCAGCATTCACTTTCACATATTGGTATGGTGCAAACACCCATTCGCCATAAAACCAACGGTCCACCCCAATCCCGAATAAAAGATATGCTACGGCAAAAGAGGAGACAGGCATCAAAAAGCATCTCCATCCACACTTGTCAATAAACAGTGACCAAAGAGCGAACCCAAATATGGCCACCCCCATCTGGAAACGGAATATGAACGAAAATGCGAAAAATAACCCGACCAAGATCTGATAAAGTCTCTTTTCCTTTCCGGAAAAGTACATGGCAAGGGCCAACAAAAAAAAGAGACCGCCAAACGTCTCTGAGGAGAACCGGCAGGCAATATATGGAACAAACCAAAGTGACAACGAGATTACAAGATAGCACAAACGGTCACGAGATCCGGACATTTTCCTGACAGTACTTCTGACAAACAGGAGAATGACCACATAGGAAAGCAATGACGCAAACAATCGCATGACAAGTGCCTGCGTAAAGGGATCGGTCACCGACAAAAGCGAAAATAATTTCAAAAAGACGAGACATATAGCAGGCTGCAGCATCGGACGGATATGATAACCATATTCCCAAGCGACCAAAGGTGAAAACGTTCCCGACTTGATCCCGGCATATTCTATGATTTGAAAAAGCTCATCGGCATGATGGTATCCGTAATTGGCGATGGCCGTCAACACAAACACAACAAGCGACAACAGACAGACTACAAAAAAAATCAGCCTGGAAGTATGACAAGAACCTCTATTTTTTCCCATAAAGCATCTCCTTTAAATCCGAAAAAAAACTGCAAATGTATACAAAATCCGGATACGGATCCCGTTTTTCCAAAAGAAACTTCTAAAAAATCCAAACCGGATGTTTAGAAGCGACGCACAAATGGCTGTAGGATAAAAGGAGATCCGCCAGCGCAACATTTTTTCAGCTCCTTCCGTCCGGCATATTCATTTTTTTTCTACATTTGCAAATCCTGCTACGGAAACGAAAGGAAAAAAGGACGGACACGCTTATCCGTTAGTACGGACGCAAAATTTTGCATACCAAAAAAAACAGAAATGGGGAAAACAGAAATACTGCTCAGCACAGCCTACCTGCCACCAGTGGAATACATGGCCGCCATGGTGCAGGCGGAAAGTGTCTGTATTGAAGCGCACGAGCATTACCACAAGCAGACCTACCGGAACCGTTGCCGCATCCTGAGTGTATGCGGTCCGGAAATCCTGAGCATTCCCGTTTCAAAAACCACGCCCAACCACTGCCCCATCAGGGAAATGCGCATCAGTTACGCCGAAAACTGGCGGCGAACCCACTGGAAAACATTTACAACCTGCTATGACACCAGTCCCTATTTCCTCTATTACAGGGATTATCTTGAACCTTTTTACTGCGAAAAAAAATACGATTTTCTGTTTGACTTCAACTGGGACCTGCTTGAAATAATCCTGCAACTGCTGAAAGCAAGTCCTTCAATCCGGCTTAACGAAACCTTTGAGGCACAACCCGCAGACTGCCTGGACTTACGGAACCTGATCCAACCCAAACAACTGTCCGTGAAAGAGTATCCTTTTAACAACCAACCGGCATACACCCAAGTGTTTGCGGACAAATCGCATTTCCACCCCCATTTGAGCATTTTGGACCTGCTCTGCAACAAAGGGCCGGACTCCCTGGAATATCTGCAAAACTGGAAATGGAACTATGACCCCATTAATGTGGGCTGTGAATTTGAACGCCCTTAACGGGAGTCGGACGAATCATCTTTATCCTTCAAAGGCTTGGCATACAAAGTGACCGACCGGTGAATGACCCTCACACCATATTGAGCCTCCAAGGAGGCCACAATCTCTTCAATCCGGGAATCCGAAAACTCTATCACACGTCCATCCGTAAGCAGCAGATGGTCATGGGGACGGGTGTCATAAATCCGCTCGTAAACAGCAGCGCCATTGTCAAACTGATGTTTCTGCACCAGATGGCAATCTTGCAAAAGATCCAAAGTGTGATAAAAGGTGGCGCGGCTGATGTGGTATTTTTTCCGGATCAGCTGCTTGTCCAGCAGTTCCACATTGAAATGCCCATCGGTCAGATAAACCTCCTTCAGTATGGCAAACCTCTCAGCTGTCCTGTTCAACCCCTTTTTTTCCAAGTAGGAGTAGAACACCTGTTTGTACTCCTCAAACAATTCATCATCCAACAACTTGTCTTTCTGTACCATGATTTATCCTTATACATTAATCTGACCGGCATCAGGCTTCATAGGTGTACACCAGCATGTAGCCATTGATGCGTTTGAAACGCAAAGTCACTTCCCTTTTCAATTGTTCCCCTACAAAAAAAGCCCTGCTCCCAGCCGCTTCCAACGTAAAGGGCGCAATTTCTATCTGGGTGGTGAAAAGCGGTTTTTCCGAAGAAAACATTTTGTAGACACTCTCCTTGCCGCCCCAGTACACAGTCCAGACGGCATTCTCCAACCCATTGGGTTTTAATTTGTTTAAATCAGAACCGGTGAAATACTTTTCCACATTTTCCGCATCACGCAATTCGGACATGGTCATGAATTTGTGCCGCAAAGAGGCTATCCTGGACTGTATTTTTTCAATGTCAATGCCCACCGCACAATGCTCCGCATAAAACACGGCGGCATACTCTCCCGAATGGGAGGCGGAAATGTGTGAGGATTCCCCTACAATATAAGGGGCGCCCAGTTCATCATGTCCGATTTCCACACTGCGTTGCAGAAGTTGCTCCAGCAGCACCCGATAGGCCAGACTACGGCAACGGACCGTTTCATGGGAAAAACTTTGCACACAGGCATTCTCCTCTTTGGAAAGCTTTCGCATGGAACACAGGGTTTCCTCCGTTTCAGTGATTTTCCAGACCCCGAGGCGGCCGATTCCGGGCAACTCCTCCCTCCAGTAAAGCGGCATGGCGGATTATCCTACATTGACCCCATTGGTAACCTCCCGACCGGGTGTCACCAGCACCAGTTTGCCATCCTTGTCAGCGGCGGAGAGAATCATGCCCTCGCTCAGCACTCCCCGAAGCTTTCTCGGCTCAAAATTGGCGATGAAACAGACCTGCCTGCCCACCAGCTTTTCAGGTTCAGGATAAGATTGGGCAATACCAGAAACAATGGTTCTCTTGCGTTCCCCGTCATCTATCAGGAATTCCAACAGTTTGTCCGCTTTGGGAACTTTCTTGCATTCCAGCACTTTTCCTACACGTATGTCCACTTTCTGAAAATCCTCAAAATTGACCTTTTCCTTGTAAGGAGCCGGCTTCCAGGCATTGAGCTCATTCTGCCGCTTGGTTTCCAGCAAACGGTTCACCTGTGCCTCAATGGCCGCGTCCTCTATTTTGTCAAACAGAAGTTCGGGCTGTTCCAAAACGGATCCTTCAGCCAATAAAGGAGCGCCCGCATCCGACCATTTTTCGGTCTGCAGATGCAGCATACGCGACAATTTATCGGCAGTAAAAGGCAAAAACGGACGGCACAACACCGCCAGATTTGCCACAATCTGCAACGAGACATGCAAAGAGGTCAAAGCATATTCAGGCCGCGTCTGAATGGTTTTCCAAGGCTCGGCCTCAGTCAGATACTTGTTGCCCAGACGGGCTAAATTCATCATTTCAGCCAAGGCTTCGCGGAAACGGTAATTTTCCAGGGAACGCCCGATACGCTCCGGAAAACCTTTCATCTCCTCCAACGTCTGGAGTTCCAGCTCACCCATCTGCGTGGCGGCAGGCACTTTGCCTCCGTTGTACTTGTGGGTCAGCACCAGCGTGCGGTTCACAAAATTGCCCAAAATGGCGACCAGCTCGCTGTTATTTTTTGTTTGGAAATCCTTCCATGTGAAATCGTTGTCCTTTGTTTCAGGAGCATTGGCGCACAACACGTAACGCAGCACATCCTGTTTTTCGGGAAAATCCTTCAGATACTCATGCAGCCAGACCGCCCAGTTCCGGGAAGTGGAAATCTTATCACCCTCCAGATTGAGAAATTCGTTGGCAGGCACATTGGCTGGCAGGATATAGGAACCTTCGGCCTTCAGCATGCAGGGAAAGATGATGCAATGGAACACAATATTGTCCTTGCCTATAAAATGCACCAGTTTGGAGTCGGGCGATTTCCACCATTTTTCCCAATCATCGCCCTTCAGCTGTTTGGTGAAGGAGATGTAGCCGATAGGCGCATCAAACCAGACATACAGAACCTTTCCGGCAGCCTCATCCAATGGGACGGGCACACCCCAGTTCAGGTCGCGGGTCACCGCACGCGGCTGCAATCCCGCCTCAATCCAAGACTTGCACTGCCCGTACACATTGGCTTTCCAATCCTCCTTATGGTTTTCCAGAATCCAGTCGCGAAGCCATGTTTCATATTGGTCCAGCGGCAAAAACCAGTGTTTGGTCTCCCTCAATACGGGCTGGGAACCGCTCAAAGTGGATTTGGGGTTGATCAGATCGGTAGCATTCAAACTGGTTCCGCAGGCTTCGCACTGGTCACCATAGGCACGCTCATTGCCACAATGGGGGCAGGTGCCGGTGATATAGCGGTCCGCCAGAAACTGTCCGGCCTCCTCATCGTAATACTGCATAGAATTTTTCTCAATGAACTTCCCCTCATTGTATAATTTTTTAAAAAATTCTGATGCCGTCTCGTGATGCCCTTTGCTGCTGGTACGAGAATAGATGTCAAAGGAAATGCCCAATTCCTTGAACGACTCCTTGATAATCTGATGGTAACGGTCCACAATATCCTGCGGGGTCACCCCTTCGTTCCGCGCTTTCAGCGTGATAGGCACCCCATGCTCGTCGCTGCCACCAATGAACAGCACCTCTTCGCCCTGCGCACGCAGATAGCGCACATAAATGTCAGCAGGCACATACACGCCCGCCAGATGACCGATGTGTACCGGTCCGTTGGCATAAGGGAGCGCTGTAGTGATAGTATATCTTTTATATTTTGATTCTGTATACATAGTAATATTTTTAGAAAAATATTTATTACTTGGCCGGCACCTCCACCTGCTCGTACGCCTCAATGACATCACCAACTTTGACGTCGTTGAAACTCTCAATGTTCAAACCGCATTCCAAACCTGCAGTGACCTCCTTGGCATCATCCTTGAAACGTTTCAGGGAGCCCAGACGGCCATTATCGTGAATCACGATACCGTCACGAATGACACGCACCTTGGAGGAACGTTGCACCTTACCGTCCATAACATAGCAGCCAGCAATAATACCCACCTTGGAAATGTGGAAAGTTTCGCGCACCTCCAAATTGGCCACAACAGTCTCCTTCAGCTCCGGTGCCTTCATACCGGCAATTGCAGCCTTCAGGTCATCAATGGCAGAATAGATAACAGAATAGACGCGGATATCAACCTGCTCCTGCTCCGCAAGTTTCTTAGCACCAGCGGAAGGACGCACCTGGAATGCAATAATAATGGCGTTAGAGGCCGAAGCCAACAGTACGTCAGATTCAGTCACTTGACCCACCGACTTGTGAATAACATTCACCTGAACATCGGCAGTGGAGAGTTTCAGCACCTCATCCGACAAAGCTTCAATGGAACCGTCCACATCGCCCTTGACAATCACATTCAATTCCTTGAAATCACCTACAGCAATACGGCGGCCCAATTCATCCAATGTAATGTGTTTTTGAGTCCTTAAACCCTGCTCACGCAACAGTTGGGAACGTTTGTTCACAATGGCACGCGCCTCCTTATCTGTTTTGTAAGTTTTGAAAGTGTCACCGGCCTGTGGTGCACTGTTCAGACCCAGCAACAGCACGGGGACTGAAGGTCCAGCCTCTTTCACCACATGGTTCTTTTCGTTGTACATGGCGCGAATTTTGCCATAACTGGTTCCGGCAGCAATGATGTCACCTGTACGCAGTGTTCCGTTCTGCACCAGGATTTTGGCCACATAGCCGCGACCTTTGTCCAAAGAGGATTCGATGACTGTACCAGTGGGTTCGGCATTAGGATTAGCTTTCAAATCAAGCATTTCCGCTTCAATTAAAACCTTTTCCAACAACAGGTCGACGTTGGTTCCCTTTTTGGCGGAAATGTCCTGACTCTGTACCTTGCCGCCCCACTCTTCCACCAGAATGTTCATGTTGGCCAATGCACCCCTGATTTTTTCAGGATCAGCCCCCGGTTTGTCAATTTTGTTGATGGCAAAGATCATCGGGACACCGGCTGCCTGCGCATGGTTGATGGCCTCCACTGTCTGCGGCATGATCTGGTCATCGGCGGCAATCACAATGATTACGATATCGGTGATACTTGCACCACGGGCACGCATGGCAGTAAAAGCCTCATGACCTGGTGTATCCAAGAAAGTGATGGAGCGGTCACCCACCTTTACCTCATAGGCACCAATATGTTGGGTAATGCCACCGGCCTCGCCCTGAATCACGTTGGTATTCCTGATATAGTCCAATAACGAGGTTTTTCCGTGGTCCACATGTCCCATGACCGTGATAATCGGTGCACGGGGCTGCAAATCCTCCGGATTTTCCTCCACTTTCTCCTCTTCATCCTCCAATCCGACAAACTGAACGGTGTAACCGTAATTCTCTGCTAACAGCTGGATAGTGTCGGCTGATAGCCGCTGGTTGATAGCCACCGCCAAACCTAAGCTCATACAGGCTGAAATGATGTCGGTGACCGGACGGTTCATCATGATTGCCAATTCGTTGGCAGTGATGAATTCCGTCACTTTCAACACACTCTTTTCCTGTTCGCTGCGTTCTATCTCCTCCATCATCTCCTGCTGGAAGTGCTCACGTTTTTCCTTGCGGTGCTTGGAAGCCTGAGTTTTCTTCACCGGAGCCATGCCGGAATAGGTTTTACGGATTTGCTTGGTGATGTCCTCCTCAGTGAAATCCACCTTATACTTTCCGGATTTCTTCTCCTTGCCCTTAGGCTTGCCTGTTTTTTCCTTTTCAAAGGTTGAGGCGGATGTTTTCTCCGTATATGTCTTGATGCGCTTGCGCTTTTTCTTGCCGCCGCCTTCACCATCCTCACCAGTGTCAGGAAGGTCAATGGTGGCAATCACTTTGGTGCCGCTCAGCTTCGGGGCTTCAGTTTTCACAAATTTGCTGTCCACAACTGAGGAGTCAGGCTGTGCAATCTTGTTCTTTTTCTGTTGCTTGCGCTGCTCCAGTTTTTCCTGCTTCTTCTGCTCCTTCTCCTTCTGGCGCTCCGCAGCACTCTTCTTTTTGGGCTTGGTGCTCTGGTTGATTTCGTCCAAATTAATATGTCCCAATGTGGTCACACCTTTGAGGGAGACTTTAGGCTTGAAAATGGCCGGTTTCTCCTCAGCAGCAACAGTATCGTCTGTCTCCGCTTTTTTCGTTTCCACCTGTTCCTCCTCCAGGGTTTTTTCCGCTGTTTCCGGAACTGTGATTTCCTCTACCGGTGCCTCCGTTTTTTCCGTTTTTTCCGTTTTCTCAGGAACAGGCTCGGATATTGGTTCTTCCACATGGATTGGTTCCGGTTGTACAGGTTCCGGCTGTTCTGCCGTCGGTGGTACTACCTCAGAAGGAATAACCTCATTTGGAACAATCTGTTTCTCAACAATATCACTTTTCTTGGATTTGGACTTGGCCGTGGATTTCTTTGGTGTTTCCTCCTTGACATCCGCCTTCTCCTCTTTTGCTTTTTTTGAAGAGGATGCCTTGCGCTTGGGTTTTTCCAAGCTTTCCAAATCAATTTTATCCACCACCTTCGGCTTTGTCACTTTGGGCACCTTCAAATCCAAATGTTCCGCCTGTTCCGGATGAAGCTGCACATCCTTGATGAACACCTCGCCCGGCATAAAGACAGGATCCGGCCTTTCCACAATTTTTTTCTTCAAAGGCTCTTCCGGCACGGTCTCCTGCTCCGCACCGGTACCTTTCCGGAAACCAATCTCTATTTCGGAGGAACGCTCCTTGATATCCTTTTCCTTCTGATACTCCGCCACAATGAGCGAATACATTTCCTGCGTCAGCTTGGTATTTCCATTATCCTCTATCTCAAATCCCTTTTTAAACAGAAAGTCTACAATGGTTGAGGTGGAAACATTAAACTCAATAGCGGCTTTTCCTAATCTGGGTATTTTTACTTTATCTGGCATATTTCTTCTTTTGATTCATACTTGACTAACGCAAAAAAAACACTTATTTCTCAAATTCAGCCCTCAAAATTCTGAGCACCTCGTCAATGGTCTCCTCTTCCAAATCGGTGCGGTGAATCAGAACTTCCCGACTCATTTCCAGCACATTTTTGGCAGTATCGCAACCGATTTTCTTCAATTCGTCCAAAATCCATTCATCAATTTCATCCTTGAACTCGTTCAATTCGACATCCTCGTCGTCCTCCGTGCCCTCGCGGATGATTTCAATGTCATAACCGGTCAGCTTGTTGGCCAGCTTGATGTTGCAACCTCCCTTTCCAATCGCATAAGAGACCTGGTCCGCTTTCAGAATCACCACTGCAGTCTTCTTCTGCTCATCAATCTCAATACTGGATATTTTGGCCGGATTCAATGCACGCTGGATGTAGAGCACCGGATTGGAGGTATAGGTCAGCACATCAAGATTCTCATTACGCAGCTCCCTGACAATTCCATGGATGCGGGATCCTTTCATTCCTATACAGGAACCAACCGGATCGATGCGGTCATCATAGGTCTCCACCGCAATTTTCGCCCGCTCACCAGGGACACGCACAATGTTCTTGATGGTAATCAAGCCGTCGTAAATCTCCGGAATTTCCTCTTCCATTAACCGTTCCAGGAACATGGGAGAAGTGCGGGAAACGGTAATGATGGTGTTGTTTGCGCCCAATTCCACTTTCAGCACAACTGCACGCACCGTATCCCCTTTCTTGTAGAAATCTCTGGGTATCTGCTCCGATTTTGGGAGTACAAGCTCCACGCCCTCCTCATCCACTAACAGGATTTCCTTCTTCCAGGCCTGATGTACCGTCGCCGTCACAATTTCGCCGATGCGTTTGTTGTATTTCTGGTATATCACCTCTTTTTCATACTCCATGATTTTTCCTGCCAAATTCTGGCGCAAGGAAAGAATGTCGCGGCGACCGAAATCCTCAAGACGGATTTTTTCACAAACCTCCTCACCCACCTCAAAGTCGGGTTCTATCTTTACCGCCTTTGAAAGCTCAATCTGGGTGTTAGGATCCTCCAGTTCACCGTCCTCAACAATCTCCAGCCAACGCTGGAACTCCACATCCCCCTTGTCCACATTGACAATCACACTGACATTGGCATTGGCACCATACTTCCGAAGCAGCATATGCTTGAAAATATCTTCCAAAATGCGCATCAATGTCTCTCTTTCAATGTTTTTGAATTTTTTGAATTCAGAAAAGGTTTCAATCAAATTAATATCCTCTTTCATATCTGTTGATGTTTTCTAAACGTAATGATGTCTCTTTTATACTTTTTGATATATGAACTAAAAACTCACTTCCACTTTTGCCTCTTTAATTTCACGCATGGAAATTTCCCGATTCACAGGCGGCTGCTTTTTTGTTCCCGGAATTTCCAGCTGCAACTGCTGCTCCGTACAGGACAACAGTTTGCCTTTGATCTTGCTTCCGTCCTCAAATTTCAGCGACAACTGCTTTCCAACGGCATTCCGATATTGCCGGAAACACTGCAACGGACGACCGATACCAAACGAGGAAACATTAAGTTCAAAGTCACAACGCTCCCTGTCCAAGCGGTTCTCCACATACTTGCTCACCACAATGCAGTCCTCCACCTTCACTCCCTGGTCACCGTCCAAAAAAACATAAATGGTGTTGTCTGGTTTGACTTTGACATCTGTCACAAACAAATCCTCCCGTTCTTTGAGAGCCTCTTCCACTAACCTGCCTACTGTTTCCTTCGTAATATGCATCGTATATCAAATTATGATAATAAAAAGAGGAGCAAATGGTTTCATTTCTCCTCTTAATGTATCTTCTCAGATTTTCTTTGTTGCCCAAGCAGGATTCGAACCTACGCAGACGGCACCAAAAACCGTAGTGCTACCATTACACCATTGGGCAAACTCATTTGCAAATGCAAAAGTACATAAAATCCAAATTGACAAGGTCAATTTCCTTAAAAAAAATTGTAATTTGCAAAAAGTTATTTTTCAAATATTTAAATTAAAAAACCGCCCTACTTTCCTCCATTTGGGGAAAGGGTGGGATAACAGGAGCCGCTATTTTGGAAGATTTTGACAATCGTTTCCGCAAAAACGAAAGGGGATTGGGGGTCACTTTTGAATCAATGCCACCGCGTATGCGGAAACCCCTTCACCACGTCCGATGAAACCTAACTTTTCAGAAGTTTTGGCCTTGATGCTTATATCTTCCACAGGAATCGACATCACCTCGGACAATTTTTTCTGCATGTCCGGAATATGGGGGTTGATTTTGGGAGCCTGAATAACCAAGGTTGTATCAATATTGCCAATGCTCCATCCCTCCTCAGACAACAAGCGGCAGGTCTCTTTCAGCAAAAGCGTGCTGTCGACGCCCCTGTATTGAGAATCCGTGTCCGGAAAATGGTAGCCGATGTCACGCATGTTGGCCGCCCCAAACAACGCGTCACAAATGGCATGAATTAAAACATCAGCATCGGAATGACCGATACATCCCGATGCTGATGCAATATGTATACCTCCTAGAATCAAGGGTCTGCCTTCGCCCAAGCGATGGGTGTCAAAGCCAAATCCGACCCTTGTCTTCATTACAGTCTGATGGACGCTTCACGATCCGGAGCATTGATATTGAAGGTCAATCCAATGCGGAGCGTGTTCTTCAAAGGATGCGTGCCGGACAAACCGTCAACCGGCAACACAGCGATGTAGGAAACATCAATATTCACCATGCTGTATTTCAATCCTGCTCCGAAAGTGAAATACTTGCGGGCACCTTTGGTCTTAGCCTCATTAAAATAGCCGCAGCGCAAGGAGAACAAGTCATTGTAGGTATATTCCAAACCCACATTCAGGATGAACTCATCCAACTCCTCCTTCATGCCGCCGGGGGCATCCAGCCAGGAACGGTAAATGGCCTCAATCACAGAAACCTCGTAGGGATCCTTGGCCTCAATCATAGCATCCGCCCTGTCCACGACCTTTTTTACACGGGTGGTTCCGTCCGAATTGGTAATGGTGTCATTCTTGTAAATAGGTGTGCTCGGAACCAACAGCTTGTTCACATCAAACGCAAAGGTCAGCTTGTTGAACTTGTCAATATAGGTGGTATACGCCAGACCCAAGCGGAAATTGGCAGGAAGGAAGTCCTTGTCCATATCTTCGGAATAGGAAATCTTGTTTCCAATGTTGGAAACAGTCAATCCGGCACCAAAGATGTTCTTATAGGCCCTTTTTGCAGCCAATTCCCTCTGGTAGAACAGGGAGACATCCGCCGCACCTGCCAAACCGGGACGCAAATCATTGGTGGTCGTGGAGACCCCGCTGACAGTCGTCAGGTTTGAATAGATGAAACGTCCGGTCACTCCCATGGAGAAATTCTCCGTCAGACGACGGGAATAGCCGGCATCCAATGCAAACTCATGCGGCCTGACATCTTCAAACACGACCTTACCCTCATAGTTGGTAATGTCCATCTCTCCCATGGAGAAATAGGTCAGGGAGAAGGAAATGGCGTCCAAAGAGGTCAGTTTGTAATAGCCGCTCAGATAAGCCAGATAAATGTCATTCAAACCCAATCCCAAACCGTTTAACCAGGGACTGTAATTCACGGAAACGCCAAACTTGTCTTTCGAGAATGCATACTTGGCCGCATTCCAATGCTGGGCGTTCACGTCGTTCGGCACCGCAACACCGGCTTCTCCCATGCCACCTATGCGGGCATCGGGACCAATCTGCAGAAAAGAGACCGCAGTGGTCAATGGCCGGATTGTTTGTCCATTATACTGTTGCCCCGTAGGATTAACCTGTGCCTTGACGGATGCCACACAAAACGAAAACACCAATAAGCATAAACTTAAGGATTTTGTTGATAGTTTTAATTTTCGCATCTTATTAATATTTATACATTTAATCAAATTTAACATTCTTATTACAGAATTTGCAAAAGTATACAATTTATGATTATCAAAATTGATTTTTTCCTTTTTTTTTTCCACTCTCTATAAAATAACCAGTTTTTCAATTTTTTCAGCCACCTTTCCCATTGAATTTCTGACACTTAATTTATAGACATAGGTTCCTTTGGCCAAGCGTCCGCCGAAATCATCCCGCCCATCCCACTCAAAAGGACCGCATCGGTAGGCATTGGCTTGAATCACCTTCTCCGTAATTGTCTTCACCAATTTGCCAGAAACCGTGAATATTTGGATACGGATATCCAAGTCAGTATTCAATTGGTTGTGTTCAAAATAGAACTGCGTGCGGGTTGTGAAAGGGTTGGGATAGTTCAGCAGATGGGACAAGCTTATTTCCTTGTTGTTGACCACAGTGAAACTGATGCTGGCCTCCCCTCTGTTGTTCAGCACGTCCCATGCCCTCAAACTGATGGTATGCTCCCCTTCCGACAATTCCGGAAGCAGGTAGCTTACCTTGCCGGAAAGACTGCTGTTCTCATCGCACTCGTAATAATCATTCAACAGAATCCTTTGGCTCTCATCATTATCCAGAACCGCCACAATGTCATGGCCAATGCCCGCACCCGCCGCATTGATACCGCTTTCATCGCGGATATGGGCAAGCAGCGTGGGACTTGAACTGGAGATGCCGCCATTGGCAAAGGATTCGTCATTTAAATATAATGTAATCTCCGGTCCGTTTTCATCATTGATCAATGTATCGGAAAGTCCGCCTATGACCACACTGTCATATCCTGCGGCATCGGTTCCGCTTCCACATGCATAATAACTGATTTTTCCATATCCGTAATCGTAGTTCAAATCCTTGGGCAGAAGGAAACCAAAACGGAAATAGCCGTTCTTGACATTGATTTTGCCTTTGAACAAACTGTTTTTTTGCATCTGGAACCTTTTTTCCGTGCTGATGGCATTGTTCAGCAGCGTAACAACCGTTGCGGTCTTGTCAAACACCACGGGACTGACATAGCCGTTGAAATCACTGGCCACGCTTCCGTCCGCCCGCGCCACATGCCCGCTGACCGTCACATAACCCAACGCCTGCAGAGTGTCCGTTGAAACACCAAACGACACCCCATTGACACTGTCCGTCCTGACCGTCAGCTGCGGATAACAGAGCGTCATGGAAGGATCTCCGAAACAGACATACATCTGCACGCTTCCGCAACTGTTCTTAGCCTTGGAGAACACTTCGCCCACTGTCAGATGCCTTCCTGCTGAATCGCTCTGCAAGGCCAGCCGGTGCAAGCTTTTCCCGAAATTCTCATTGGAACCGCCATACGAGCTGCGGGAGGCGGAAATCACCCCGATGGCACCCCCGTCGGACTTGAAAAGCATATCCTCCGAAGGGGAGACAGAACTCAATTTGTCATATTCCCCAAAGCCGCAGGAGCCGGCATAAAAGAGCGGAAGTGCATACCTGTTGCTCCAGGAATAGATGTCGGAACGCCGCAGCACCCTTTCATGCGCCCAACCGTTGTCGCCACCATGCCCCATATAGGTGAAAATCAGGCATCCCTTGTTCACGCGCTGGTTGATGGCCTCCGTCGCCTCCGGATAACGCTGTCCTTGTGACGTGGAGACTTTTTTGTAGGCATCCATATATATTTTATCCAAATTATAAAGAGGATATTGGTCGGACACCTGTTGGGCTATGCGGTCAGCGTTGTGCAAATGACCCTGTCCGTCAGCATCGTCATCCGCGCAGAAAGCAATCACATTGCGCCAGTCCGCCATGTTGGAGACCGTGTTTGTGACACCGCTGACGGCCTCCCTGGAAGCATACATCTTCACCTTTTCCAACACTGTCCGCGCCTGTGAAAGCGTGCTGACCGGCACACGACCTATCCCCATGTCCATGCTTCCCGAATTGCCCATGCCTTCATTGTCATCCAATTTCACGAAAAAATCATCTGTGGAAAGACAAGTTTCCTCACTGAAAATATTCTGTCCCTGATAGTTCGGAATATAATTGGAAGAGGCTTGCAGACGGTTGCGAAAATCAAAGGAGACCTTTCCCAACAACATCACATTTTTCGGAGCCTGACTTCCATGCCGAAGGTACAGCATCCGCAAAAAATTGCGGATCGCGGCCACATCCTGCATGCCACTACCGAATTCATTGTATATCTGAGAAGTGGTCACCACTGCCGTTTTCATGCCATCATTATTCGTCCGAAAATCCGCCCAATCGCGGGCCACTGACAAAAAATCAGGGGCTGTTATGATGACAAAGTCCACAGGCTCCAACGCATGCAGATCTTGGTTAGCCACCTTCCCCACCGGCGTCACCTCCGGAAAATCACCCCCATAGAATGAGACAAACTCCCGCAGTGAATCGGAGGAGAGGCGGAAAACCGCATTCCCATTGTCCGTCACATACTGCACCTCCCTGTAATTGCAGGGATCGGTCACCTCCCAAATTGTCAGGGAATGGCCTTGCGCATCAAGACGATACTCCGTCACATTTCCTTCTCCCACAGAGGAAAGGCAACGGAACCCTACTTGGGCGGACGTTTGTCGCAACTGGCACAATGTATTGATTTCCAGATAATCCAGCCATGCCTTGGAACTGTTTGTCGGCTTGCTGTAGGTCAAGTCAAGTGAAATGACGGAAGAAGACGGGATAAAACTATACAAGGCGGACTTGAAGATACCTCCGCTTACGGGGAAACTGACGGAGAGGGAATTACCGCCATTCGCCTTTCCAATCACATAGGAGGAGGCTGGCGAAACGGACGCCATACGCAGCATCAGGTTCACCTTTTCGCCCGACACCAAGGCAGGCAGCGCAAACTGATAGTTCCGGGAAGTGGTCACATCAAACAGATCCTGGAACCACACCCGCCCCATTTCCGTCGGACTGATCAAGTCCTTCTCCATGACCGTATGGTAGTTGTAGGAAGTCTGGGTATGAGTGGCGGCACGACTGTCCGAAGGCAGCAGTCCTATGCTTTTGGTCGGCGCCCGGTTAATTTTGACAAAATAAAAGGCATAATCTGAATAAAAATTCAGACTGTGCACGAAAGTATTGTCCTCCAAATGCCAATCCACGATACCCTGTCCGTAGAACAGCAGGTAATCCTCCGGCTCAAAAATACCGTTGCCATTGGCATCCACCACATGGACAGGTATTTCCTCAGGATCGTCATAGACAAAAGCATCGGTATTTTCCGGCATCAGAGCACCACCGTTCCCATATATGCTGATTTGACGGATATTCAAACCGGACATTGGAACTCCCATCTGGCTCATTACTGCATAGGTCAGTTTATGGATACCGGTCTCGGTCAGAGAAATCTTGTAAATGTCACCACTGGCCAATACGGAATGGTCCGGATAGGACTTTTGGCGGAGACGATGGGAAAGGTTCACAGGCACCCATTGCCCCGACAATCTGAAGGAACGCAACTTCTCATAATGACCGCCTGCTTTCCGGAAAGGTACCAAACTGATTTCCACAAAAGATTGGTGTCGGGTATAGCCGTACCGGATTTGCAAAGGCTGGGTAAGAGTGTCAATATGTGGTTTGGGCAGCGTGGCCGCCTCCTCTTCCGAAAGCTTTTCCCACTCCGCCTCAGAAATGGTCAAGTTCAGAGCCTGATTCTCCGCACGACGGATGCTTTGATGCCATGTCGGGTACAGGAATCCATCACTGTCCTGCAAATAGGCATCCGTAAAAAAAAGATAGGAAACAGTTTTCCCTTCCGAAACCTCCTCCATGTAAAGACCCTGCCAATCCAACAGCACCTTTTCAGGCCAGGACTGCGCCAACAGTCCTGTGGCACTGCAAAGTAAAAGAAGGGACAACAATCGTGTTCGCATATTTTTTTTCATGGTCATTGTATTATAAAACCCTCAACCGCTGACCTTCCCGAATAAAATCCGAACGCAGTCCGTTCAACCGCTTGAGTGCCGCCACCGAAGTGTGGTATTTCAGGGCAATGCGTGACAGGGTATCTCCCGACTTCACCTTATAATAGACGGCGGAGGAGGAGGAAGATCCGCCGGACGAAGATCTGCCCGGACGAAGGTAATTGAAAGTCTCTTTGGTTATTTTTAAGGTATCGCTATACAAACAGTTGGAATCCATATTGAAAATATGGCGCGGATTGAAGGGCACTCCTCTATAGCGCACCTCCAGATGCAGGTGCGGTCCGGTGGAACGCCCCGTGCTACCCGCCAAGGCTATCAGCTGCCCTGCCTTGACTTCCTGATTCTGTTCTACAAGAAGTTTGGAGCAATGGGCGTAAAAAGTCTCCAGTCCGTTCAAATGACGCACCACAATCAGATTGCCATAGGTTCTGTTACGCTTGGCTATACGCACATATCCGTCAAACAGGCAATAAATTGAATCACCCGTTTTCTTTCTAATGTCAAAGCCGTAATGGTAGCGGTAACGCCGCCATCCGAATTCGGAAGAGACCTCGCCGTAAAGCGGCAACACATAACCGCTGTCCACCAAAGGCAGACAGATGGTGTCCTCCAGATGGCTGAAATCTGCCTTAGGAATATGGATGGAAACCGAATCCCAATTTTCAAAAAGAGCCTGACGCATTTCCTCAGTTATGAAAGAGGTGTCATTATCATCATAATACCAGATGGGATCCTCCTCTCCCTCCTCCTCCATTCCGATTTCCTCATCTAAAAAATAGCGGCTCGCCAAATCCTGGAAATAATAGGGATAGAGGGAATAGATGTAATCGCTGTCATGAGTGCTCTCCACCATGGTCGGCTCGAAAAGGTCATTGTCCGCAAACAGGCTGATCCAGCGCAATGAATCCTGCCGCTGCCGCTCCAACTGCCGGTAACAGTCGTCCCTGTTCACATAAGCGTAGGCGAACAGGGCTGACGGAGAAGCCTGTGAAGAGGAGAGTTCGTCTATCAGACGACTGTAACAGGCCACCGCCTCCCGCTCGCGATGCTGCATTTGGTGGCACTGCCCTAAAATGAAGCACAATCGCTGCCTGAGTGTGGGGGAGAGAAGCGGCTGCGCCGCCAGATATTGCAGACGGGCGGGGAAACCGTACAAATCCCCTTTGTGCAGCTGCAAATCGGTTTCCAACAGGGCATACTCCAAGGCGGTTGCCGACAAGGTGTCCCCCTCCTCCTTCATATAGGAAAGCTGGGTCAGGATATTTTCCGCCTCATTCCAATGATGCAGGGCTGTTTCCGTCCGCAACTTCCACAACAGGTTTTCGGCGAAACGGGACGATTTGGGATTGGACAGGGAATATTGCAGATAACGCTGCGCATTCTCAAAATCCCTCTGGTAGAAAAAAGTCTTCGCCAACAGCAGACAGGCCGCCTCCGACAACGCCGTGTCATGGCGGTTTTCAGCCACAAAAGACTGCATATCTGACTGTATGCCAGTTAAGAGCTGGTGCGTCTCCAATGTAGTGTCCTGAAAATTATAATTGTAAATGCACAGCAGGGAGTCAAAACAATCCCTGCTTTGGGATTGGATGAAACCGACCCGCTTCGACAATTTCTTCTCCGCCTGCCGCAGGTGCCGCCCGCTTTGCCATCTTTTGATGTCAAATGCAGGCGCCGCCATCATTTCAGCGACAAACAACATGCACAAACAAATCCCAAAACACCTGATTATTTTTATCATCCTCTGATTCCGAAATCCTTTTACTCAAACAAAATATTGATTTCCGACCACAGCACCCTCTGGTCCTCCAAGCCCAGCTGATAGGCCAAAGGAGCCTGCACCCGACCGATTTCCAGATATCCGGCCATATTGAACATGACAAAATCACCTTCCGTCCTCGGTGTGAAACGTTTTCTCAACACCACATCCAATGCCGGATAGCCAGGTATGAGAACCTGCATCTTTTTGGCCTCTCCCGCCACCGACAAAAAGTCCTCCTTGAGCAAATCGGTGTGGATATTGCCATAATGGTCGGTATGGGTCAGATGGCAGGTAATCCGCTTTTCCTCCAGATTCACCTTGAGCAGCCGCTCCTTCACAAGCTGTTCCACGGGATACTCCTCCCCTATCTCCTTGAGCCGCATCTGAGGATTTTGCGCCAGGGCAGCCGCAGCCGGCGCAAAAAATGTAAGTGACGGAAAGGTTTGATAGACATTTTCTTCGGGTACGGGCAGCTTCACCACCTCCTGAATTTGGTCAAAATCGGGACACAACATGGAAAAAATGCCGTTGTTCTCCACCAGAAACAGGTGATCCTGATAACGGACGGCCAAAGCCTCCATGTGACGCTTATCATTCCCCAAATAGGCCAGTTTAACCTTGGAATTGGCCAGATTCCGCACATCCGCCACATGCACGCTGCCAGTAGGAAAATGGGGATAGGCCATGCCCAGCAGATAGGCCGCATGATGCAGATTATGCCTTTCCACCTCATGGGTGACATCCACAATGCGCGCCTCAGGAAAGCGGCTCCACACATGCGCCTTGAAAATGGCCGCATACGGATCCACACTTCCCCAATCTGTTGTCAAGGTGATTATCTGACTCATGGCTCTTTTATGATACGATTATTCAAAATTGCAAAATTAAACATTTTTCAAACATCTTTCACATCAGATTCCAAAATAGCATAATTTTTTTTCACTTACACTCCGCATCTTGCAACAAACCGCAAAAATTTTTCCCACATTTGGAAATCAAATTGTTTTTTCCACTATATTTGCATTTTGAACATTTTTATAAACTAATTTATTTTTTGAAATACTAATATGCAGTGCATCAGAAAAATAAACAAAGACCTGACTTGGATTGGAGCGAATGACCGACAACTTGCCCTGTTTGAAAACGTCTATCCGATTCCACGAGGCGTTTCCTACAATTCCTACCTGCTGACCGATGAAAAAACCGTTTTGCTGGACACGGCGGATGCTGCGGTGGGCCAACAGTTTTTTGAGAATTTGGAACAGGCGTTGCAGGGACGGAAACTGGACTATTTGGTAGTGCACCACATGGAACCGGACCATTGCGCCCTGATTGAAGGGCTGCTGCTCCGTCATCCGGAAGTGCGCATCGTGACCAACAGCAAGGCCGCCACCATGATCAGGCAGTTTTTCGACTTTGACTTGGACAACCGTCTGGAGACTGTTTCCGAGGGAGATGTGCTGAACACCGGCAAACACGAGCTGCATTTTGTCATGACCCCGATGGTACACTGGCCGGAAGTTATGATGAGCTACGATTCCACCGACAGGATACTGTTCGCCGCCGACGCTTTCGGCACGTTCGGCGCCCTGAACGGACACATTTTCGCCGATGAGGTGGACTTTGACCGTGACTGGCTGGACGAAGCCCGCCGCTACTACACCAACATTGTAGGCAAATACGGCATGCAGGTGCAGAACACCTTGAAAAAGGCCGCCACTTTGGACATCCGGATGATTTGTCCGCTCCACGGCCCAATATGGAGGGAGAATTTGGGCTATTTTATCGGAAAATATGACCTTTGGAGCAAATACGAGCCAGAAACCAAGGGCGTGCTCATCGTCTATGCCAGCATTTACGGACACACTGAGGCTGCGGCCAACAATCTGGCCCTGCGCCTGTCGGAAAAAGGGGTGCGGAACATCGCCATGCACAACGCCTCGCACACCGATGTGAGCTATATGGTGAGCGACAGTTTCAAATACAGCCACATCGTGCTGGCCTCCTCCACCTACAACAACGGCATCTACACCCCAATGGAAAACTATCTGCTGGAGCTGAAATACCATAACCTGCAGAACCGGCGCGTGGCCATAATTGAGAACGGCAGTTGGGCGCCCCAAAGCGGCAAGCTGATGCGCGAACTGCTGGGTCAGATGAAAAACATGGAGGTGGTTGCGGAAAACATCAGCCTGAAGTCATCCGCCAAAGCGGAGCAGGTGGATGCTATTGCGCAGCTGGCCGACACTTTGGTCGGAGAACTGGTCTGAGCACAATAAATTTGAATGGCACAATAAAACGGCTCTTTTGCCGTTATTTACTTTAGTATGGTAATTTGAGTGAAATATATTAATTTTAAAAAATAATCTTAAAAACAATAAAGTGATGAAGAAAAAATTTTTTTGCCCGGTATGTGGCTATGTATACGAAGGCGAAGAGATGCCGGAAAAATGCCCGATTTGCGGAAAACCTATGCAGGAAATGAAAGAGGATGTGAGGACATGGGCCGCCGAACATATTGTAGGTGTGGCAAAGGATGCCCCCGAAGATATCAAGGCTGACCTGCGGATGAATTTTGAAGGCGAATGCAAGGAGGTGGGCATGTACCTTGCCATGGCACGTGTGGCTCACCGCGAAGGCTATCCCGAAATCGGACTTTACTGGGAAAAAGCCGCCTTTGAAGAGGCGGAACATGCCGCCAAATTCGCCGAACTGCTTGGCGAAGTGCTGACCGACAGCACAGCCGAAAACCTCAAAATGCGTGTGGATGCGGAATATGGTGCAACCGCCGGAAAAACCGACCTTGCCAAACGCGCCAAAGCCCTCAATCTCGACGCAATCCATGACACCGTGCATGAAATGGCCCGCGACGAAGCCCGTCACGGACGTGCGTTGGACGGCCTGTTGAAACGCTATTTTGAAAAATAAGGACATTTAATTTATTTTTGGACATGAATTTACTTTTGATCAGCAACTCCACCAATTTCGGAGAGCCTTATCTGGCATGGGCAACGACCCAACTGGAACTCTTTATCCGGGAGCAACATGTGACAGCGGAAAGCAACATAGTCTTTATTCCCTTTGCGGGTGTGTTCATCAACAAAAAGCCCTACCCTGCCAGCTATGACGCCTATGAGGAAAGGGTGAAAAATGTGTTCGCCTCCAAATTGGGGCTGACCCGTTTCACATCAGTGCACCATTTTGAGGACAAAGTTAAGGCGGTGAAGGAAGCGGACTGCATCGTGGTCGGCGGCGGAAACACCTTCCACTTGGTGGCGGAGATGCACCGTTACGGCCTGATGAAGGCCATTCGGGAAAAAGCCCTGTCCGGTACCCCCTACATAGGCTGGAGCGCCGGTTCGAACGTGGCATGCCCAACCCTCTGCACCACCAACGACATGCCCATTGTGCAGCCGGAAAGTTTTGAGACCCTGAATTTGGTGCCATTCCAAATCAATCCGCACTATCTGGATCCGCATCCGGAAATCGACAAAATGATCAAACATGGAGGCGAAACACGCCAGGACCGTTTGAACGAATATCTGGCTGTAAACCAAAAGATGACCGTGGTCGGCCTGCGTGAAGCCTGCGCCCTCTGGGTGAACGGCAACCAGCTGTACCTGCGTGGCGGAAAACCTATGATTGTGTTCCGTTATGATGCGGAAAAAGGCATTCAGGCGGAGGAGCTTGAGCCCAACAGCGATGTCAGTTTTTTAATGCGTTGAAATTACAACTAAAACATGATAAGGCTGCCCAAAATAAAAGGGGCACCCGATTTTAATATTTAAGTATCAATTTTCAAAATTTTGGACAAAATGAGTTTGGACCTGTCTTGCAAATATATGGGGCTGACACTGCCCACCCCGCTGATTATAGGAAGCTGCGCCTTCACAAATTCAGTTGAGAAAATCAAAGAGATGGAGGCTTTGGGAGCCGGTGCCGTGGTGCTGAAATCCATTTTTGAGGAGCAAATCTCCAACGAAGCCCACCAAACAGTCAATGCCGCAGGCGAATACGGTGACACCAGGGCTTTGGAATATGTGCAGCAATACACTGAAATGGCCGCATACGAAAAATACAACCAGCTGATCCGCGACTTGAAGAAAACTGTGAAGATTCCGGTCATCGCCAGCATCCACTGCCACAAAGACGGCGCTTGGGTGGATTATGCCCAACGGGTGCAGGAGGCCGGAGCCGATGCACTGGAAATCAACCTCACCTCCCTGCCCACCGACTTCAACATTTCGGGAGAGGATTTGGAAAAGAACTACCTGAAAATCATCAAGCATGTCAAAAAGAACCTGCGCATTCCGGTAGCCATCAAGACCAACCGCTATTTCACCTCCTTTGTGCACAGCATGACCCAGTTCCGCAAAGCCGGCGCGGATGCCTTAGTGATGTTCCAGCGGGTGTACGAGCCGGACATTGACATCGAGAACCTGAAAATGGTGCCTGCCAAAGTGCTGAAAGAGGGCGACGGCCTGCATGAGGCGCTGCGTTGGGTCTCCATCATGAACGAACATATTGACTGTAGCTTGAGCGCCACCTCCGGTGTTGTTACTGGAGAAGACATGGTCAAGCTGCTGCTGGCAGGTGCCGACACGGTACAAATCGCCACAGTTCTGTATACCAGGGGAATTGAGCAAATCAAACACATTTTGGACGGACTTAAGGAGTGGATGACCAAGCACAACTACTGCAGCATTGACGAATTCCAAGGTAAGATGAGCATGAAACGGATTGAGAATCCGGATGTCTACATGCGTGTACAGTTTATGAAATATTTTGCCGGTATCGAATAGAAGCGACAGGCTGCGAAACATAAAGCCGTGATTAGCGTCAACCATCTCTCCGTCATCTTCTCCGGAATCACCCTCTTTGATGATTTGCAATTTGTCATTGGAGACCATGAGCGGGTGGGTCTGGTAGGCAAAAACGGCGTGGGCAAAACCACGCTGCTGCGCATCCTCACCCACGAACTGGAGCCGGAAAGCGGAGAAATTGTCGTCACCAAGGGTTTCCGCATCGGCTATCTGCCGCAGGAGATGAAAATCCAAAGCGACAAGACAGTTTGGGAAAAGGCTTATGAGGCGTTTGACGAAATCAGAACCATTGATTCCCAAATAGAAAAAATCAATATCGAACTGGCCGAACGGGAGGATTACACCACTGAAGCCTACACGCAGCTGGTTGAGAAGCTGCACACACTCAACACCCGACGGCAATATCTCGGCGCCTCCCACATCGAACAGGAGATGGAACAGGTGCTGATGGGTTTGGGGTTCGAAAAAAATGACTTCCAACGTCCGGTCACCTCCTTCAGTAGCGGCTGGCAGATGCGCATAGAGCTGGCAAAAATCCTGCTGCGGAAAACCGAAATCATTCTTTTGGACGAGCCCACCAACCATCTGGACATCGAATCAATCCAGTGGTTAGAGAACTTTTTGCAGCGTTATCAGGGAAGCCTCATCATGGTCTCCCACGACCGGCAGTTCCTGAACAACATCTGCCAGCGCACCATTGAAATCACCTTGGGACACATTGAGGACTACAAATGCAACTACAACACCTACGTGGAACGGCGGCTGGAACGGATTGCCCACCAGCAGAAAGTGTTCGAAAACCAGCAAAAGGAAATTAACGACATTGAAGCGTTCATCGAGCGGTTCCGTTACAAGGCGACCAAAGCCAAGCAGGTGCAGAGCCGAATCAAAATGTTGGAAAAGATGGACCGTGTGCAGGTGGACGAGCTGGACACCTCCCACATCCATTTCCTTTTTCCGCCCGCGCCAAAATGCAACAGGGTGGTGTTCGAGGCTGTGGACCTGTGTCAGGCCTACGAACCGGGCAAACCTGTGTTGGACAAAATCAATCTTGTGATTGAAAACAGGGAAAAAGTGGCCTTCATCGGCAGGAATGGAGAGGGCAAATCCACCATGATGAAGCTGCTGATGCAGGAAATCAGACCCTACGCGGGACAATTGCGCATCGGCGACATGGTGCGAATTGGCTATTACGCACAAAACCAGAACCAGAAGTTGGACCCCACCCGCACAGTTTTCCAAACCCTGGACGACATAGCTGTGGGAGTCATACGCACCAAAGTCAGGGGCATTTTGGGCAGTTTCCTGTTTGACACCGATGACCTGGAGAAAAAGGTGAGCGTGCTTTCCGGTGGGGAAAAGGCGCGGCTCGCCCTGGCCAAGCTGCTGCTGGAGCCCTACAACGTGCTGCTGCTCGACGAGCCTACCAACCACCTTGACATGACCTCCAAGGATGTGCTCAAAAACGCATTGCTGCACTACAACGGCACATTGGTCATTGTCTCCCACGACCGCGACTTTTTGCAGGGTCTGACCGACAAGGTGTTTGAATTCAGCCACCGTCAGGTAAAACTGCACTTGGGTGACATTCAGGAATATCTGGAAGAGAGGAAACGGACAGAAAGTGCTTTAAACGAAACATCCGGCAACGTTTCGGAGACACCTCAAAACAAGGCAACCGCCAACAAAGTCAGCTGGGAGGAACAGAAACGCAAGGAGAGCCTTATCCGCAAGACCGAACGCCGTATTACACAACTGGAGCAGGAAATCCAAGCCAAAGAGAAAGAACTTTCCGACTACAACGAACAGTTGAGCAACCCAAACGCCGACCCTGCCAAAATGGACAGCCTCTACAAAAATTACCAGCAGCTGCAAACTGACTTGGAACATCTCATGCAGGAATGGGAGGAGGCCTCCATGGAACTGGAAGGTATGAGGTAAGGGGACTTCTAAAAATTCCCCCGCATATTGTCATCCGATGGATTCCAAGGAAATGCTAATTTTTTCACCGCCCATTTGCATTTTGTATCGCTTTTTTTTGGACATTTGCATTTTAAAATAAATAAAAACATAATTGTCAAAAACAGAAAAAATGAAACGGATTTTTACACTTATGCTATTCGCCTGCGGCCTGTTTTGTGCAAAAGCACAAGTCACATCCACTGACACGGCAAAAAATGGGATGAACAATGAGGAGACATTCTCCGTTGTGGAACAGGAAGCCTCTTTTCCAGGCGGTCAGGAAGCGATGTACAGGTTCATGGCCGACAATCTCATTTATCCGCGCAAAGCCAGGGAAGAGGGAATACAAGGCAGAGTTTTGTTGGAATTTGTTGTGGAAAAGGAGGGCACGCTCAGCAACATCAAAGTAATACAAACCGCATCCCCCGAACTGGATGCGGAAGCACTGCGTGTCATCTCCATCATGCCGAAATGGGAACCTGCCACCATAAAGGGCCAACCGGTCCGCAGTCGTTTCCGGCTGCCCTTCAACTTCCAAATACAGAACACTCCTGAAGAGAGCAAACCGGCCAAACAGAAAAAGAAAAAGAGATAAAACAGCTTCAACCCCATGTCAATGCAAACTTCACGCCTGCTTTTGCGCATAGCCGCATTCGGAAGCATCGCGCTGCTGCTTTTGCTGGCAGCAGGCCGCTTCGTGGCACCTTCACAGCAAAACAGCAGCTACAACCAGGCTTTTGCCGACAGCTACAATCTCTTTTCCCCACCCATTCCGGACAGCTTGGATTTTGCGGGTGAAGCGGTTCCCCTGGACCGCATCGACGTGCGGGAAGCCTTGGACAGGGAACTGCTGGTCAATGTTTACTGGCAGTCCAACCTGCTGCTGCTGATCAAACGCGCCAACCGCTGGTTTCCGGTCATCGAACCCATTCTGGCCGAAAACAACATTCCCGACGACTTCAAATACCTGGCCGTAATTGAGAGCGGCCTGACCAACGTGGTATCCCCCGCCAAAGCCGCCGGATACTGGCAGTTCATCAAGACGACAGGACAAAGCTACGGGTTGGAAATCACCGATTTTGTGGACGAACGCTATGATGCGGCCAAATCCACGCAGGCCGCATGCGCCTATTTGCAGGACGCCCGCCTGAAGTGCGGCTCCTGGACCGCCGCCGCTGCCGGCTACAACATGGGATACGGCGGATACAGCAAAACCGCCGCCGCCCAAAGCACCAACAGCTACTGGGACCTGTACCTGAATTCGGAAACCGCCCGCTACGTATACCGGATTCTGGCTGTCAAGTGCATTTTCAAGAATCCGGAACTTTACGGCATCAAATTGAGGATGAAAGATTTGTATCCTGTCATTGAGACCGACACCATCGGTGTGGACAGCACCATCGGCAGCCTGTACCGCTTCGCACAGCAGCAAGGCTGCAGCTACAAGGAGCTGAAAACCTGCAACCCGTGGCTGCGCGGCACCTCACTCCCCAACACGGCAAAAAAGCACTACGTGATTGCACTGCCACAAAAGGAGGCCCTCAGTTACCGCAAAGTTTTGAAAAGAATCACCCCCGATGCCTTCTTCAAGGGCAGGTAAGAGGCACTTTGAAGTGTTTTCTGAAAATTTTTCTCCGTTTGTGTGGAATCCGTATTGGATTTTTGCAGACATTTGCAAATTCTATTTTTGAACAATTTATTTATTGTAAAAACTAAAATAATAAAGAAGTAGATATGTATCCGATTTTACATCATCCCATTCTGGACATCAAAGAAAGCGAGGAAGTCAGCTTTCTGTACAACGGACAAAAAGTCACAGGCAAAAAGGGGTATACCATCGCCGCCGCACTGCATCAGGCGGGATTCCCCATTCACAGCCACAGTGTGAACAATGAAGCCAGAAGCCTGGCCTGCGGCATCGGCAAGTGCGGTGCCTGCGAAATGATGGTGGACGGCAAAATACGCCGCATCTGCATCACCCTGGTGGATGGTGTGAAAGAGGTCAGGGAGGTTCCCAAAGATTTTCAGTCGGGCAGTTATACCGACGGACAAAAGGAACTTCACATCTACAAGACCACCGTGGCCATCGTGGGCGGAGGCCCTGCCGGATTAGCCTGTCGTGAGCAGCTGAACAAACTGGGTATCAAAAACATATTGGTGGACAACAACGCCAAAATCGGCGGGCAGTTCAATATGCAGACCCACCAGTTCTTCTTTTTTGAGAAAGAGCAGAAATTCGGCGGCATGCGCGGATTCGACATTGCCAAAACCCTGGCGGGCGAAGATATGTCCAATATCCTGCTCAACACCACCGTTTGGGACATCCTGCAAGGCAAACGCATCGCACTGAAGAACATCCAGACACAGGAAATTTCCTACCTGGATGCCGAATATATGGTGATTGCCACCGGCGCCATCCCCTTCTCCCCCTGTTTTGAGAACGACGATGTGCCGGGAGTCTACACCGCCGCTGTGTTCCAAAAAATGATGAACCAGGAGCATACGCTGCTCGGCAAGAACATCCTGACAATCGGAGCTGGCAACATCGGCTACCTCACCTCCTATCAGGCCATGCAGGCGGGCGCACACATCAAGGCCATTCTGGAAGCGATGCCGCATGAGGGCGGCTTCCCAGTGCAGGCCAACCGGCTCCGCCGCTTAGGCATTCCTATCATGACCTCGCACACACTGCTGAAAGCCATTCCAAATGAAAAAGGCGACGGCATAACAGGTGCAGTCATAGCGCAATGCGAAAATTTCAAGCCCATTCCCGGCACCGAAAAGGTGATTGAGGGCATTGACCTGATCAATATCTGCACCGGACTGGTTCCCGACAACCAGCTGCTTGCCATGAGCAAAGTGCAGTTTGCCGACAAGGTGTTCGCCGCCGGTGACGCTGTGCGCATCGGAGAAGGCACCAGCGCGGTGCTCAAAGGCCGTCAGGTGGCCTACGAGATTGCCCAGGACATGGGTGTCCGCTACAACTATGAGGAATACTTGGATGTTTCCGGACAATACATCAATTCCCAGCAGCGTCCAGTCCGCATTTTGGAAAAACCCAACCTGCCGGATACCGAACGGATGAACAAAATGGGGTTCGTGCAGATGGACTGCCTCTACGGATTCGCCTGCAACCCCTGCTCGTTTGCCTGTCCGCAGCACGCAATCAAAAAATCCAGCACCTCCTCCACACCGGAAATCGACTATAACAAATGTATCGGCTGTATGGAGTGCGTCTCCCACTGCCCGGGTCTGGCCATTTTCGGCTACAATCTGGCCAAGAACTGGCTCTTCCTGCCATTCGAATACGATCTGGAAGAGGGCAAGGAGGTATTCCTTGTTGACAACCAGGGCAAGAAACTGGGCGAAGGCGTGATTGAAAAAATATTGAAAAAGGAGAACAAGACCAACGTTGCAAGGGTCAAATCCACCACCCTCCAGGGTGTCGAACTGACCCAAGTGAAAGGGTTCATTGTCAAGGAGAACTATCCGGAACCACTGGAAATGAAACCTCTGAAAGAGGTCAAAGGCCGCGCCTATGTCTGCCATTGCGAAGATGTGAAACCGGAAGAGATTCTGAAAGTGGTCGGCGACCGGAAATTCATCTCCATCGACGAGCTGAAACACACCTGCCGCATCGGTATGGGCACCTGCCGTGGCAAACGCTGCATCCCGAGAGTGAAGCAGTTGCTTCGTGGCTACGGCGTGGAGGTGGTCGGTGACGCAACTCCGCGCGGGCCTCTCTCCAACCAAGTGGCCTTAGGTGATGTGTACCAATCCGAAAAACCGCAAAACCTGACCATCGGCACTTCCCAAAAAGTTCGCAAGGAAAAGGTGCAGGTGCTGATTGCCGGAGGCGGCACCGCCGGTAGCGGACTGTTCCGCTATTTCTCCGAAGCCGGTTTGAAGCCGGTGATGATCAATGCCGACCGTGGTTCCTCATGGCGTTGTATCGGTGGAGGCCGTCCCGCCTTCTCCAATCCGGACATTGCGGATATTGCCAAACACAATCTGGAAATTTTCAAGGATATACAATCCAAATATAACATCCATTACCAACCCACACACTACGTGAACCTGGTGCATGACGAGGCCACCTACAAGTCACTGGACGCCTCCCGCGCCTGGTCCGACGCCTACATGGTGGACAAGAAAGATTTCAAAAAGGAGATTTCACCGCTGTGGAACGACAGCTCCGATGTCTATTCCAGCGCCCTCATCACCCGCGAATGCTGGCAAGCCACACCTGGCCGGACCATCAATTACATCCGGGGCATCGGACAGCAGCATGGCGGCACCTATCTGGAGGACTGCCACCTGATTGAGGTACGTCGCACCGGCAACCAGTTCACGGCGTTAGTGCTCACCCATGACAAGGAATATGTGGAGTACACCTGCGACCACTTTGTGAACGCCTTGGGATTCGGCGCGGAGAAATTCGCCAAGATGTTAGGCATTGAAACCGGTCTCTATCCGGTGAAACACCAGGCCTTCATCACCCAACGGCTGCCTTTGATGGGCGTTAACGGCGGTGCCTTGGACATGATTATCGACCGCCGGCACTACAAGGGCTTCAACGCCGTGTACGGGCAGCAGTTCGCCTATACGGGACAGATTATCGGCTGCGCCTCGCCCGCCAACGACTTCAAGGAGGCCAACATGCCGCTGAAATTCAACAGTCAGGAATTTTTGGAGATCTCCTCCGAAGTGTTCGGCAGCTGGATTCCGCAACTGAAGGGTGTGAGCATCCAGGCCACATGGTGCGGCTACTACACCGAACCGCGCTACATCGTGGATTCCGGACTGGGTCTGCTGGTCGGTTTGCGCGGTCACGGCTTCATGCTGGGCCAGTACCTCGCCAAACTATATGTGGACAGCTACTTGGGCAAAGAGGTGCCATCATACGTGGAAAAACTCAAGCTCTCCGGCGGCGGCCTGAGCGAAAACGCCTTCAAATAGGAAATACTGAAATTTCTTTGAAACTGAAAACGCCCGGAGTCATCTGGGCGTTTTTTTTGCATTCCGCCTGAAAAAACTAGCAGTTCCCTCTGGGAAAGGGAACTGCGGGAAAAAAATAATAATTAGAAGGCGGAAAGAGAGGGATTCGAACCCCCGGACCTGTTACAGTCGCCGGTTTTCAAGACCGGTGCAATCGACCACTCTGCCATCTTTCC
>CAJOQK010000125.1 GCA_905236885.1 uncultured Bacteroidales bacterium | reverse complement strand
TTGCAAAGTCGTTTTTCAGATTTTGTCAATGGGACTTCGCAAGATCTGAGGGATGGCAAAAAATAGTAAAAAATAGAAGTCCCCTTAAAAACTTTGCAGCATGAAACACCTCATCACAACCGTCAAAATCCTCTTTGTCTCCCTGTTGTTTGCATTGTCCGCCTGTCCGGTCATGGCTCAGACAAAAGTGGAGCCGGACCTTCTTCACATTAACAGTCTGATAAAGGCAGGAAAACTTGAAGAGGCACACGCCTTCGCCAAAGAAAAGTACCAAGCAACAAGCACTTCCGACACCTCATTTTTGGATGCTGTGATCACACTCTTTCTGACAGACCTTGAATGCGAACGACTTTTGCGGCTGCAGGAGGACTTTTCCAAAAGCATGGAAATCAATCAGGAGCTGCTAAAATTAATTCAGCGGCACAAAAAATATTTCGTCAAGGAATTTGCCGATCAGGAATTTTTTGTTTACCGGAATCTTACAGTATGCCACACCGGTTTGAAGGAATATGACAATGCGCAGAAATACAGAAAACTGCTTTACAAAGCACAAAAGAAAGGCAAACTGCCTTGCGAATACAACCTTTGCCAATATTTCAATTTCGACTTTTTCAAAACGGACACGCTGAATGTATGGGGCTACGAATGGTACGACCAGCTGCCGAAAAACCGTTTCTCCTCCAGTTTCACTAAAATCGTTTATTATGTCTATAATACGGATTCATTGGGTAATGACAAGGATCTGCTGTACCGTTTGCATGTGCTGATGTTCCATGGCACAGGCCAGTCCTTTGACTACATCATGGACAAACGCATCAGTACGGAAAAAGGGGAAATCAGCGGCTCCATGTATGCCTACACCTACCAGGAGGATATTGATTTTGAAAAACTTCACAATGATGTGCTGGAGATTGTCAGGGAGAACAAACAGACCGACACCCGCCGGTTCAACCAAGGTAACGCCGTAAATATCCAAATAAAACAATAGCGAAAACCTCAACCATGACAACCATCACAACCGTTTTTTTTGTATCTTTGCAGCATGAAAATAGACGAAAAAAAATGCTAATCTTATAAAATGCAATAAATTATGAAAACCAAACCTGCTATGACAAACGAACACCCAAATATTGTGACTGACACAACCAACAACGCTAAAAATTTCAAACACCTCTATTTCATCACCCTCCTTGCCGGACTGCTTGTTCTATGGCTGAGTATCGGCGGATTCCCGATTATGCTGCACCATTCTCCCAATACTGTTTTTCCTTCCATACAGACAAACGACTCCACAATCAATCCATTGAAAAACATTGATATGAAGAATGGTAAAGCCATTCTGATCCTTTCGGCCGATGATTGGAGCAATCTTCCAAAAGGAATGCCAGCCAGGCGGGTACTGGTCTGCACAGATGCGGAAATGCTGCAACAGCTGAAGGATATTTTCTCGTTTGAGATCAGCGGCGGGGACATGGCCACTGTAGAAAGCGAACTCTGGGTGTACAGCCACGACACATTGGTGCTGATGACCAATATCGACATCAGCCCGAACCATGTCAGCATCCAAAATGAACAGACCGGCTGGGCAAAATCCATTGAATATGAACAGTTATGCATTCTTTTCACACAGTTCAAACCCTATCGGAAACCACTGCTTACTTTACAATGACAACCTGCGTTTTTTCCATTTTCAATGCCAATGGCATCTCATTTTTTTGTACTTTTGCAGCATGAAAAATATCATTACAACCACCAAAATTATCTTTGTCTCCCTGTTGTTTGCACTGTCTGCCTGTAACCGGACCCCAAAAGAGGCAGCGGAAACAGATGCAACGGACAGCATGTCTGTTCAATCCATTGTTATTGACATTGAAACTCTAAAACCTCCGAAGGGAAACCTGCCCATGGCCTCTTACAACAGCACGCTGCTCCGGATCATCGGCAACGAAGAGACACAGCAGGAAACATTGGTGGCACATAACCGGAACAACAGGCTTTTGGTTTATGGCGAAGGGCATCCATTTTTCAACGGCATGCACATGGCGTACGCCGGACACCGTCCCTTTGTGCTCTCGCCGGATGCCGTCTGGCTGCTTATCTGTCAGGGATTTGTGCAGCATATAGATCATAATGCCGACACGCTGAGAACGCTGCTGGTGGATTTCGAAGGAAAAAAGGAGCTGCTGGTGTATAGCGAGCATAACCTGAAAAAATGCCACTGGGAAGCATGTTTTTCCCAATTCACACAGCAGATTGCCCGATATACAGGAGAAGAGCTCATACAGACCCTAACCGCAGATTTCTCCACCACCACGCCGATGACTCGGGTCGTGTCGCAGGTCACCATCATGTCCGCCATGAAAAGTTTTTTCGATTACACTGTCCAGGAAATATGCGGCATCCCCTCCGTCATATTGGAAGGAACGCCGGAAGATTGGCAGAAAATCGCGGACCGCGTGCAGCTGCTCCGCAAATACCAGCTTGACTGGTGGGTGGACGAAATGGAACCCGTTTTGCAGAAAATTGTCAAGGCCGCGCAAGGTGAGGTGGACAAGGAATTCTGGAAATCAATGTACAAGGCGCATAACATTCCAGGGGCGCGGGTTTGCGGCGACCCGGAGGTGATTGCCGACGGCTGGGTAATCAAGCTCTTCCCTTACAACAACCGCAAACAAAAGTGGGATTACACACCCGAAAAAATAAAAGAACTTGGCCCCACCTATTTCCGTAATGATTTCAAAGGGCTCTATGACATTTCCGAGAATTTGCCGGAAGAAACCGCCTCCGTGCCGCTCCGCTTCATTGACATCAAAGGCAGGGAAACCAAACTCACGCTGAATTCCGGTTTTGTCGGCCTGTCGCAGGATACCGTCACCCACGCCCTGCGCCCCGAAATCGGCTGGTTCATCACCCAATAGGGACACGTTAATCTGAAACACCATGAGCAAGAAATCGATACGCTTTTTTAACGACCGTGAGGTGCGGGCTGTGTGGGACGAGTCACAGAGCAAATGGTGGTTCGCGGCCACCGACATTGTCCGTGCCATCAACGATGAGAATGACTACGTGAAGGCAGGAAACTACTGGCGATGGCTCAAGAAAAAGCTGAATGCAGATGGCATCCAACTCGTGAGTGTCACTCACGGGTTCAAATTCGAGGCTCCCGACGGCAAGCAGCGCGCCACTGACGCACTTGATGCCGAGTGCGTGCAGACCTTGGCCAAACACTACCCCAACAACCGCGCCAACGCATTCCTTGAATGGTTCATTTACAGCGACAACAGCATTGACGGACAGAGCAAGAAAAAAGCCTATTCGCTGTTCGAAAGCGGCCTTCTTGACAGCATGAAACCCGGCACTGTGGAATGTCTGCAACAGATACACGCCTACCTTTTTGGCGGGCTCTACAATTTTGCCGGACAGATTCGCACCAAAACGATCTGGAAAGACGGCACATTGTTCTGCCGTGCCGAATATCTGCCTGAAAATCTGAAAATCATTGAAAATATGCCCGAACGCACTTTCGACGAAATCGTGGACAAATATGCAGAAATGAATGTGGCGCATCCCTTCATGGAAGGCAACGGACGCAGCACTCGCATCTGGTTGGACCTGCTGCTGAAAACGCGACTGAAAAAATGTGTGGACTGGAGCAAAATCGACAAGAAAGACTACCAGCAAGCCATGCAGATCAGTGTCACGGATACCACCCTCATCAAAAAACTGCTCCAAAATGCCCTGACCGACCAAATCAACGACCGCGAAATCTTCATGAAGGGCATAGACTATTCCTACTATTACGAGCAGGAAGACTGAAGGGAACTTCTAATTAAAACTACTTGAATTACAGTGATATAAATGTAAAAAATCGTTCTTTTTTGC
>CAJOQK010000124.1 GCA_905236885.1 uncultured Bacteroidales bacterium | reverse complement strand
GGTGTGTTAAACCAACTTAAATCTATGCTTATTGAAGTGATACTCGATTCCGGAGCGACACCGGCAATGCCAATATTGTTTATCCTTGCCCCAATAATACCTGCACATGCTGTGCCGTGTTCTCCCCTGACTTGTGAGGGAACTGTTCCTGTTTCCGCATCATAACCTTGACTGTAAACATTTTGAGCCAAATCAGGATGGTTAAGTTCGAATCCTTGGTCAAACACTGCGACTTTTATACCTGAACCTTTTGTGATAGTCCATGCGGAATCCGCATTTATATCAATGCCTTGAATGCCGCCATATTGACCAATATTGTGCAACCCCCATTGATCATTGTAATATTCGTCCGTAGTTGCCAATAAGTTTTGATACACAAACTCCGGTTCTGTTGCCGAAAACAAGCCTGATTCATAAAACTTATTCGCAATCTCCAATGCATTGAACGAACTATCAATAGGACATGATAGCACATACCAATCATCCATATACGAAACGTTTTCAACAACTTCAATTCCGTTTCTTTTAGCAAAATCAAAAAGAGAAATCGTGTCGTCAGGGGAACCTATTTGCACATAAAATCTATTTGTCAAGCCGACTTTGATACCGCGCTTGGTTTTAAAACAAGGGAGTGTCTTTATTTTGCTATTTCCTCTTTGAACATTCAACGAACTCTCTTTATTTTGCAACGTGGAATTATTTGTAAATACCATTTTGCTATAATAATAGTTGTTGCTGCTGTTTTTAACCGTAGAAAACGCAATCTTTGCTTTTTTCTTCCGCATTTAATCCTAAATAATTGATGATAGATGTGTCGTTGGTCAATAATCCCAAAGCCGTACTGTCCAAAGACACTTTAATTTGTCGGTTTTTGTAATAGTAGTAATCACTGCCTGTTTGAGCTATAGCGTCAGTCGTGAACAGCATTAACCCGACTAAAAACAATGTGTTTACTATTTTCCGTATCATAATCAATGCTTTTTATAGTTAATTAATAATGTAATGTTATTTGAATTTAGTGTTTGAGGAATTAAAAGATATTTCTTCCACCCCATAGGAATACATGTCATATTTTGAACGACATCAACGGACAGCCTGTAATGGATATTGTCCGTGGTTGTTAGACTTGTTTTTATTGTATCTATACCACTGGTTGATGCCCCTGAAACAATCACCAATGATTGGTTGCTGAAATCCAATGCCGCTGCACTGTCGCAGATGTGTTGTAAGGTGGCATTGTCATTTACCAAAGTAATAGAATCCAAAGACATTATTATACATGGTATGCTGTCTGTAATATCCACAAAAGCAACATTCTGTTCAATAGGGGGTTCAATTATTTTTTCTTCCTCTTTATCCTTGCAGGATGTGGCTGTCGCCACTCCCACCAAAGCCACCGCAATGAGCTTCAAGATTTTTTTTAAGATTGTTTTTTTCATATCGAATATTCTTAATTAATAATTGTAAAAAATAGGATATAACGATGTTAATAGGTTTAAAAAATTGACGATTTAGTTCTCATAATCTAATTTTTTTAAAAGAATGTCATTCACTTCCCAGGCTATATTAAAAGGATTAATCCATCTTTTTAAAATCATATGTTGTTCATCTATGAAATGCCAAACATTTGAATTAATCATTCTGCCGTTTTTATTATAAAATTTAATCAAGGTATCCCTTAGTATCATATAGGAATATGGTTTTTCACTAATTAACACCTCTGTGTCTGTCAAAAAATGAAAAGTGTCTTTGTAATAGGGTTCTATTATTGTATCAGTTTCGTAATTATCATAATAAATATGCTCTATTAGTCCATATTTAACCCAAGTTGTCCCACACAACGGGTTGTGTGGCTCTTCTTTTGGGGGCTTCTCGCACCCCGCCAACAGCAGCGCGCCCGTGAGGAGGGCGGCGGAAAGGAGTGACAATGCTTTTGATGTCTTCATGATGGAAATAATTCTTATATTGAAACAAATCTAATCAATTTTGCGAAAACGGGTGCTGCTCATCACCGTAGCCATTCCATATTGCCGGAAACAGAATATCACCATTTCGTGGCCGTCATTCAAAAAACAGATACGCAATTCATTTGTATATTGCAGGGTGTTGTTTGTCAATTGTAGTGTACTGTCGTTTAATTGTTTGTAGGTGAATTGATTGTCCTTTCTCCAGTTGTGCAGCAGTGTGTCGTTGGGTAGGAACACCAAGGTGTCTCTCAGTCCGTCTTCCGGATACCATGCGTCAAAACAATTAGGTATGGACATGCTTTTGCTGGTGTATCCGCACGCTTCCCATGTTCCGACAATCATTTTCTCGGAGAAAGGAAGTGGTTTTTCAAACCAGAGCGTGATTTTTTCTCCGGTCTGTTGTGCTTTTTGCATGAGATGGCTTGCTATCACACTGTCGTTCCAAGTGGTGTATCCGGTATAACGAAGAGTGTCACCCGGCTCAAATGGCTTCACAGACAGATGCGCTGTCACCGCTTCTGGGAGATGTCCCATCCATACGATAGCATTATTGTTGCCGGACTGGCTGTTGATCAGTTTTACAGCCATGCTATGGTGCGGTGTGGCAACCCGTATGAAATAGCATTGTTTTGCACGCATGCTAACGGAAAAACAATGTCTCCCCTCTGTCAAATAGGGTGCGGTTTCGGCCAAAGTTTGCCCCATCGTGTTTAAAAGCTGTATGCGTACAGGAGATGCCTTGGACAATTGTAGTTCCACTATGCCTTCCCCGAAGGCAGGATTGGGAAAGGCCTGTAGTTTCATTCCGTTGTCTGCTGTCTTTTTGATGCCGTCAAAACGGTATTCCCACACGGTGTCCGGATACACGATGGTTTCCTTCCATTTTTTTGTGAGATTTTCTACCGTCACGGAATCCAGACGCGTGGCAGTGCTGTCGGCAAAGCGTCCTGAAAAATGCAGTGCCAAATCCTGGGCCTGTATGTTCAGTGTGAACCCCAATAAGGCAATGATTATAAAATGTTTTTTCATAATACGTTATTTATTGAGAGAGTAACATTTGAATTGATTTTTTCAGTCACAATGAAAGCATTCCATGTTTCAATGGAAGTGCAGTCCCCTTGGCAAATTTGGATGTTCAAGACATAATTATTTTCTTTTTTTTCAAGTTTAATTGTTTTTTTTAATATACATTGGGTGCTGATTCCCCATGATATTAATAGAGTTTGTTTTTGAAAATCAATATTGGGCTTTTCTCCTGAACATCCAGTAAAGAGACTGTCGTATTCTTTCTGCGAATTGATTACAACAAGTTTTTCTTTTTCAATTATATCGTATACACAGTTGGGCAGTAAAACTTCGGTAATTGAGATTTTTTGTTTATGAATATAATTAATGGACTCAACAATATATTTTGGACAATCAATACACCCATGATTTGCCGTACACATAATATTGGTCATAAACAAGGAATCATCATCGGAAGTGGCCGGACGGCATTTAATGGAAATGGGACTTCCAATGTTCAGTTCTTTTAAATATTTTGTTCCAGCCATAGTATATATCAGATTTCCATCGTTCCATTTATAAAAGGATGGTATTGAAATGCTATTGTTGTAATAAACAGTATCGTCACAACATATAAAACAATCTTGTGATTTTCCGATGCCGTCAATATTATCTACATCAATGACAATACATCCTCCATGACAAGGCCCGACTATCTTGTTTACCCTGCCTTGAACATTCAAGTGTTGTGCACTGGTATTGTCCTTTGTTTTCTCCTTCTCGCAGCCGGCAAAAAGCAGCAGCAGGCCTGCAATGAGGGCTGCTGCTGCAATATGTGTAATGTATGCTGGAGCATTCATGGTCACAATATAATAATGTAGTGACCTAAATTTCCTTGGCCAGTTTGCCGAGATCCATGTTGCCCAGTCCCATCAGGCTCAGGCTGCCCATGATGCTGTTCACCTTGTCGCAAGGTTTGGTGTTCTTGCGGTTGGGGGTGAAGGGGGCTTTGGCTAAGGTTTTCGCCTTTTCAAGCAATGCCTTTTCACTCATTTTCTTGTAACCCAGAACTGTGAGGATGTCCTTGAACTCCATTTCCGGATCCTCGAACATCACTTTGAGCATTCTTTTGGCGATGGCATAATCCATATTTTTCTTTTTCAGGAATTCGAACAGCTTGACAATGCGGCAGGTGCAGAACGGAATTTGTCCGTATTGGCCGTGCAGGTGCTTGAGCGTGTGTCCGAACAGGGTGCCCACGAATTTCGGAGAAACCCCTGTCTTTTCAATGATCTGCTTCATCTTCGGATAGTGGTTGTAGGTGAAGATATAGTTGAAGCAATCCTGCGGAATCTCCCATTTTTTGCATTGTGCATAGCGGTCGGCCACCTCTTCCGGAATGTTCTTCCTCAGACTCTCGATGTACTCGTTGGTCAATGGGATGGGGGCGGAGTCGGTGTCGGGATACATACGGTCGGCACCCGGCAGTACGCGCTCAAAAATGGTGGTGCGGTCATACATGACCTTACGGGTCTCCTGAGGCACGCCGTCAAAAGTCATCAGGGCACGCTCCTCAATGGTCTCCAGAGCGGTTTTCACGTCATCCTCCGGTGCCCAGAAAATAATCTGCGCATCCTTGTCGGAAGCCTTGAAAGCCTCTTTCACCATGTCAAACACATGGTCGCTCACCACATCGTCAATGTCCTCGCTGGTCGCCATGTTGGGACGCTCCAGACAGGCAATCACCTTCAGACGGTTCACAAACTCATCGTAGAAAGGCCGTCCCGGCTGGCAGAAGTGGGAAAGCAGTCCGGCAAAATGGGGCAGATTGACGGCATACAGCTTTTCACCGCGCTTGATGGCCTCGGTAATCGGTGTGAAGTAGAATTTGAACTTTTTGGGATCCAGTTCCATGACACCCATTTTCCATTTGTCTTTTTTCACCCTCTTTTTCAGGGTGTCGCGGATGGCCAGCAGTGCCCATTGGCGGAAGCATTCGTAGTGGGTCACGTCGGGAATCCATTTCACGTGGGAAACGCCTTTGACCTCCACGCGGGTGCCGCCTTTGCAGCTGACGTTCACATCCTGACGTCCTGCGCCCTGGGCAACCCTTACGCGTCCGGTGCTGCGGTTGAGGAAGCGGATGTATTGTCCGCCTTCATACACTTCATCCGGATTCTTGAATTCGGGGGCGGTGACGGTCTCAATCAGCGGCATGCCCAAACGGTCGGTGCGGTAGATACGGGTGTGCCCGATGTCGCTCACCTCGCGGCAGGCATCCTCTTCAATGCTCAGCTGGATCAGCTTCACTTTTTTGTTTTTCAAGGGAATTTCGCCTTCCACACCCAAAATGGCGGTCCGCTGGAAACCGGTGGGAATGGAGCCGTCCAAATACTGCTTGCGGGTCACATGAACCTCACCCACAATGTTCAGTTTGGAGGCTAAAGAAATCTCCAAGGCATATTGCAGCGCCTCCCTGTTCAGCGGGAACGGGGGCGTGTCGTCCACATCATAAGTACAGGCGGTTTTATGTGAAATCCTGTAAACGATGTTTTTACGGGTTTTGAACTCCATTAATGCGGTACCGTCATAGCCTCCCATTTCCGAAAGGGTGGGACGCATGTGCCGCAGCAGTTCCGCATCGTATTCGTCCGGTTTCTGGAAAATGCCGGCGGGACAATGGCAGAACAGTTTTTCTTTGGTGTCAAGCTGTTGGTGAACCTCCAGACCTGACATGAAGCCGATACGGTCGTAGTCGCTCTGTTTGGCGTCCTTGCGATCCACATATCCGATGGCTTTTTTACTCAATTCGTAATTCTCTTGTGGATTTATTGTCTTCACTACGATATGTATTTAAAAGATTTTCAATTAATTAGATTATACGTTAATTTAATATGTCCAAATTTCAAAAATATGAAAAAAATCCATAGCAAAATGGGGTTGCGGCCATTTTTTTCTGTGACAAATTTTGAATGGGTTTGTAAAGTGTTGTAAAGGTGGATTTTGTGGCACAAATTGAGAGGGAAAAATTTTGCTTTTAGTCCGGCTGCCCGCAGGGGAGGAGTTCCGTTGGGATTAGATATTCCTTAGCCCGCAGGCAGCCGTCCTACCCCGTTGGGATTAAATATCCCAAAAGCCTGCCGCTGGCAGTCTTACAAAGCAAAAAGTGGAACAAATTGAGAGGGAAAAATCTTGCTT
>CAJOQK010000123.1 GCA_905236885.1 uncultured Bacteroidales bacterium | reverse complement strand
TTTCTGCTCAACAGTCCCCTCTTTCGGATTTGCCCCCAAAGGGGAGAACATCCACATCATTGAAACGGAGGAGCCCCTGCTCTGCCGTCCCTGCGGCATCCACGGACACCAGCAGTGTCCGGAAGGCCATTTCCGCTGCGGCTACAGCATTGAAACAGCAAAACTGCTGGAATTTCTGCCAGAAGAATCCGAACCGTTGTCCAAGGAACCGACTGGCACAACCAGCATCAATGACCATACAAATCCAACCAACGACTAAAAGAATCATTCCATGAATATCAGTGAAGAAGTAATAAGGACCTGTGATGTGCTGAAAAAAGGCGGTGTCATCCTCTATCCGACCGACACCATTTGGGGCATCGGCTGCGACGCCTCCAACGCCAACGCCATCAACCGCGTTTACGAAATCAAAAAAAGGCGTTTGAGCAAAAGCCTGCTCATTTTGCTGGACGAACCGGAGAAACTCTCCCTTTACACGGAACATATCCCCGTCATTGCATGGGATTTGATCAACCAGGCCAGCACGCCCACCACCTTCATCTACCCGCACATCAAAAATCTGCCCCGCAATTTGGTGTCATCTGACGGAAGCATCGGTATCCGCATCACTTCCAACGAATTCTGCCGCAAAGTCATCAGCCTGCTGGGTCATCCAATAGTCTCAACATCCGCCAACATTTCCGGCAAGCCCACCCCTACCCATTTCAGGGAAATCAGCCAGGAAATCAAAGGACAGATGGACTATATCGTGGACCCATCCTTAGGCACGGTGCAAAATATGAAAGCCTCCACAATCATCCGCTTCACGGATGACTACTCGTTTGAAATCATTCGGGAATGAGAAAAGAAGTAAGAAGCAAGAAGTAAGAAGCAAGAATAATATTACATTAAAAACAGATAATCATGCCTACAATCAGTATTATCATGGGAAGCACCTCTGACCTTCCCGTCATGAAAGAAGCCGCCCTTTTCTGCAAGGAGATGGGCGTGGAATTTGAACTCAAAGCCCTGTCAGCACACCGCACTCCCGAACTGGTGATGGAATATGCCAAAACCGCAAAGGAAAGAGGAGTGAAGGTAATCATCGCAGGTGCGGGCGGAGCGGCCCATCTTCCCGGTGTGATTGCCGCCTATACTGCAATTCCTGTCATCGGCGTGCCCATCAAATCCTCCAATTCCATCGACGGTTGGGACTCCATACTCTCCATCCTGCAGATGCCTTCGGGCATACCCGTCGCCACCGTGGCGCTGAACGGAGCCAAAAATGCCGCCATCCTCGCTTTGGAAATGATGGCGACCGGAGATGAAACTATTTTTCAAAAAATAACTCAATTTAAAGAATCACTTAAACAAAAAATTACACAGGCTAACGAAACCCTGCAGCACACCGAATTATGAAACACCCAAAGAAAAGAAGACTGCTCATCCTCGCCGTTGCAGTCTGCATAGCCGGCACTTTCGGTTTTGTCCAGCATGATTTCGAAATTGCCAAGAATCTGGACATCTACGCCACACTGTTGCGGCAAATCAACACCTACTATGTGGACGACATCAACGTGGGAGACATGGTGAAGAACTCAATCGACGCAATGCTGGAAGAGCTGGACCCCTACACTGTATACTATCCGGAATCGGATTTGGAGGAGTTCAAGCTTATGACCACGGGGCAATACGGGGGAATCGGCGCACTGATCCAACAGGACAGCGACTATGTGGTCATAAGCGAGCCATACGAAAACACTCCAGCAATGGAGGCTGGACTGCAGGCCGGTGACAAAATCCTTTCCATCGACGGAAAAAATGCCAAAGGAAAAACTGTCTCCGACGTGAGCACCGCCCTGAAAGGACAGCCCGGCACCAAGGTGAAGCTGACCCTGCAGCCCTACGGCAAAAAAGGGAGCGTGACCAAAGAGATTGAGAGAAAAGAGATCAAACTGCCCTCCATAGCCTACGCCGGAATGATTGACGATGCGACAGGCTACATCCGTCTGACCCAGTTCACGGAAAATGCAAGCAAAGAGCTGAAAGAGGCCTTTCAGAAGCTAAAAGGCCAGCAGATGAAATATTTCGTGCTGGACTTGAGGAACAACGGCGGCGGACTGCTCAGCGAAGCGGTGAACATTGTCAATCTGTTTGTTCCCAAAGGGGAGCTGGTGGTGAGCACCAAAGGAAAAAAAGCAGACATCAACCAGCAGTTCTACACCCAAAACGAACCCCTTGACACGGAAATTCCGCTGATTGTACTGGTCAATGAGAACAGCGCCTCCGCCTCGGAAATCGTGGCAGGCACCCTGCAGGATTTGGACAGAGGAGTCATCATCGGCACACGAACATTCGGGAAAGGACTGGTGCAGAACGTTTTGCCATTAAGCTACAACACCCGCCTGAAAGTGACGGTCTCCAAATACTACATCCCATCTGGCCGCTGCATCCAAAAGATTGACTACGGCCACAAGGACAGCAACGGGGTCAACATCCGGAAAGCGGATTCTTTAGCCACCGCCTTCAAAACCCGCAATGGCAGAACCGTTTACGATTACGGTGGCGTGGAGCCGGATATCAAAATCACTCCCGAAACATACAGCACAGTTTTGCTCTCCCTGATGGAGAAACGCATGATTTTCAACTATGCCAACGAATTCAAAATCAACAACAGGAACATTCCTCCCGTATCAGATTTCCAATTCACGGATGCCATGTATGAAGATTTTGTCAAATATGTGGCCCAAAGGCACATACAATACGAGACCTTTACGGAAAAGGAGCTGAAACACCTGGAAGAGGCGGTAAAGGACGACAAGTTTTCGGAAGCCGTGCAAAAGGAGATTGAGAACCTCCGGGAAAGCATCAAAAAAGAGAAAGAAAATGATTTCCAAAAATATAAAAAGGAGATTTCCGAAATGCTCTATCTGGAAATTGTCAGCCGCTACTATTACCAGAAGGGCGAAAGCGAGGCGGCCCTGAAAATAGACCCCTATATGCAAAAAGTGAAGGAACTGTTCCAAGAGAAAGGCCTGCTTGAATATCGCTCAACCTTAAAAAGCAAAAAATAATGACAGGTATCGATTCGCGCAAACACCGGATAGTTTTCCTCTTTTCCGTAGCATTGTACCTATGCGGAATCCCTTTCTGCCGTCCTTTCATGAGTATCGCGCTCATCCTGATGACCGCCAACTGGCTTGCGGAAGGGAACTGGAAAATAAAATGGGATAACATACGCCACCAACCCATCCTTTGGGCGGTATGGCTGCTTTACAGTGTGCATCTGGCTGGCCTTATTCACACCGTAAACTGGGACTATGCTGTTCAGGATCTTACAATCAAACTGCCGTTGCTATTGGTACCATTGGTGTTTGCCACCACAACACCAATGACCGGCAAAGAATGGAGGGGGCTTCTTCACATATACCTTTTTGCCGTATGCGCCAGTGCCTTGTACGGACTGATTCATTTTCACCTGCACAGCGAACTCATAGACAAACGCTCACTGGCGGTACACATCTCATACATCCGGTTTGAACTGAATTTATGCTTCGCACTGTTTGTCACCGCATACCTTTGGAAGCAAAACCGGAAAAAACAACTGAAACCTGTTTATGCCGCAGCCGCCATCTGGCTATGCGGAATCACCGTCTACATCGGTGCCATGACTGCAATCTCCATGATGATATGCTGCGCTATCGTACTGTTGCTGGTATGGGCTTTCCGGCAAAAAGCCTGGTATTTCCGTAAGCTCATCCCCACCACCCTCCTGCTCCTATGCTTAGCAGCCATAGCCATTCTTTTACCATACATACGGCAATATACGCATACGGATTTTGATTTCGCCACATCTGAAAAACAGACAGCCAACGGCAACACATATTGTAACACGCTTGAAAAACAGCAGATTGAAAACGGCATGTATGTGTACGCCTACGTATGCGACAAGGAGCTGCAAAAGGAATGGGAGAAACGTAGCGAACTTAAATATTGCAATTATGCGACAGACAGCAGCCACTGCATCCGGAACGGTCTAATCCGTTATTTGAATTCCAAAGGGTTACGTAAAGATAGCGCCGGTTTGAGCCAATTGCAGGATGAAGAAATCACCTGGATAGAAAACGGCATTGCCAACGTCCACTACACCAGTGGCAACGGATTTGTGGTGCGCTTTTACGAAAATATGTGGGAAATCATCACCTACCTACGATGCGGAGAGGAATTTGGCAGTGTCCCGCAACGAATTGAAGCCTGGAAAGCATCGCTGATCGCCATCAGGGAGCATCCCTTCTTCGGTGTGGGTACAGGCGATGTGAAAGATGTCTTTCTTCAGACTTTGCAGCAGACCAATTCCCCAATTGAAGGCCGGCTGGTCCGAAGCCACAACCAGTACCTCTCATTCTGTATGGCCTTCGGTTTGATAGGTTTGATATTGATTCTGTTTTCGTTGTTCTATCCGCCACTGGCTGTCCGGAAAAAATCCCTTCTCTATGCCATTTTTTCCATAATTTTCCTGGTTTCAATGCTCACCGATGATCCGTTGGAACGGCAGGACGGAGTAAGTTTTTTTGCGGTCTTCAACAGCCTTTTCCTGTTTCTGCTTCCTGAGGAAGATGTGAAGCCTGCGGAATAATTAAGGTACACTAAAAAAGACTTCTAAAGGGGAGTTCCAAAGGAGACTTCCAAGACTTTCATCTCACAATGTTCGCAGTCGAACTGCAGTTGATACCTCCTGTCTGCGGACTCCATATAGAGCGGTTCCCGAAGAGCGGTTCCCTCCGGTTTCCGCTTGCACTTCCCCATGGCATAGCGAATACAGTATTTGCAGCGCATGAGCAGTAATGGTTGTGCGGTCCGCCCCATGCAACAGGCCTCCAGCGCAGGGAAAATCTGCTCCACGCCATGCTCCGAATAAAACTGGCGGGCAGCCTGATTCATTACATTGGCGGTGTAATCCCAAAAGGAAGGTAATGGATAGGAAGAGGTTTCGTCATGAACGGCTTCAACACCTTGACAATGGGCTGAGTCTTTAGAAGGACATGGCGGTACCGGAGACTCGGAGGCTACCGGAGAATGGAGCACCGAAGCCAGCGGGTAGGTCACAGGCTTTTCCTCACGGCGTACCTCGTGCGGCCTGCGGTTTTCACGAAGTGACTGCAAGGTCTCCGCCGCTTCGCGGCGGAGACCATTTATTGCCGATACCGGCAAAAAATAACTTTTTGCGCACTGTATTGTCACATTTTCAAGCTCAAAAGGAGTCTCCCCCATTTTGGAAAGCTGCCGCCGGATTTGTGCCTCAGCCTGCTCCGGCTGCTGCGCCAGCTGTTTTTCTATTTCAATTTCACGGGTCACCCGGCACCCTTCCTCATCTGTCATGGTGAGGGAAAAGCCCTTTTCCGTCTCCCCGAACAGCAGCGAGACGGCGATTTTCCGGACTGCAGTCTCCCCTTCCAACTGTTTGGAGAACAACCGGTCCTCATTACGGTAAAGCATGACACCCTTTTGCAGTCCGTCAGGCATCTCCAACGGGAACAAGCGGTTCGCCTCCACACGGTTCAACCGGAACCCGACCAGTTGCCGCCGTTCATCCAAAAAGCAAAGTCCGTCGCCATTGTGCAGCGTTTTTTCGGTCTGCAGCTGGAAAAATTTTGGCGTGACACCAATCACCTTACCCAGCGGTTCCCCCATGGACTTGGGCGTAGCCCATTGATGCTCGTCCCCTCGCCTGCCATGCAGGAAATATTCCGTAAAGCCCCGGTTGAAGCTCTTTTCCGGATGCGGCTCAAAAAAAGCGGTCACCTTTCCGGCAGAGGCTTTCGCCCAAATTCCGTCAGAAAAAATATTCGTGCCGTTTCCAGAACCCTTGCCCGAATCCACGTCCGAATCCATATCCAAATCCACGCCTGAATTCCTGTCTGAAATTCCGCCCGAACAATTGCGCGCAAATCTGTCAGAATCCACATCTGATTCCCCGTCCGGCTCCGGCTTTCCCTCCAGCAGCGCATCCAGCTTCCGACGATAGTACAGAGTAATATTTTTTACATAATCGGCCTCCTTGAGCCTTCCTTCAATCTTAAAGGAGGTGATGCCCGCCTCTATCATTTCCCGTAAAGAACCGGAACGGTTCATATCTTTGAGCGAAAGCAGATGGCGCTCCTGCTGCAGCACCTTGCCCTCCGCATCTTTCAAAGTGTATGGCAGACGGCAGTATTGGGCGCACTCGCCCCGGTTGGCGGAACGTCCGCACCCCGCATAGCTCATATAGCATTGGCCGCTATAGCTCACACACAAGGCACCATGTACAAATGCCTCCAGCTCCACCTCCGAGGCCTGGCGGATAGCCTTAATCTGCGACAAGGAGAGCTCCCGTGCCAGAATGACCCGTTGGAAACCCACCTCCTGCAAAAATTTCACCTTTTCTGGCATGCGGTTGTCAGCCTGCGTGCTGGCATGCAGCGCAATCGGCGGCAAATCCGCCCGCAACAGCCCCATATCCTGAACAATGAGAGCATCCGCCCCTATTTCATAGCAGCGCCATGCCATATTTCGGGCATCTTCCAGCTCCGCATCAGTCAGGATGGTATTGAGGGTGACATGAACCTTGGCACTGTAGAGATGGGCAAAACGGACCAGCTTTTCCAAATCCTCCCACGAATTGCCAGCCGCAACCCGCGCACCGAAACGGGGCGCACCTATATACACGGCGTCCGCGCCATGCTTGACAGCCTCAATCCCGCAATGCAGGTTTTTGGCCGGACTCAACAATTCAATCTTTTTCACTATTTTGACAAATATGTTTTGAGGAATTGGGCAGTGTAGCCCACACCTTTCTTCACAACCTGCTCCGGCGTGCCCTCCGCAATGAGGTATCCGCCCCTGACTCCGCCCTCTTTTCCCATATCGAGTATATAATCAGCCATTTTGATCACGTCCATATTGTGCTCGATCACCAGCACGGTGTTGCCTTTGGCCACCAGCTGCTGCAGCACCTCCATCAAAATGCGGATATCCTCAAAATGTAGGCCGGTGGTGGGTTCGTCCAATAGGTAAAAGGTGTTTCCCGTCTCCTTTTTGCTCAGTTCAGCCGCCAGCTTAATGCGCTGCGCCTCCCCGCCCGAAAGCGTGGTGGAAGGCTGTCCCAAACCCAGATAGCCCAAACCCACCTTCTGCAACGTGAGCAGTTTGTTATATATTTGCGGTATACCTTCAAAAAAAGGCAGCGCCTCGTTCACATTCATGTCCAGCACATCGCTGATGGACTTGCCCTTATAATGGATTTCAAGCGTTTCGCGGTTGTAGCGCTTGCCGTTGCACTCCTCGCAATGCACATACACCTCCGGCAAAAAATTCATCTCTATGCTGCGCACACCTCCGCCCTTGCATACCTCGCACCGTCCGCCGGAAACATTGAAGGAGAAGCGTCCTGCGGCATAGTTCCTGATTTTGGACTCCGGCAGGGAGGCGAACAGCTTGCGGATTTCGTCAAACACCCCTATATAGGTGGCCGGATTGGAGCGCGGAGTGCGGCCTATCGGCTGCTGGTTGATTTCTATCACCTTGTCAATAAACTCCAATCCCTCAATGCTTTCGTATGGCAGAGGCTTTTGCTCCGCCCTGTATATGGCATGGTTAAGAATGGGATAGAGCGTGCCGTTGATCAAAGAGGATTTTCCACTTCCGGAAACACCTGTCACACAAATCAATGTACCTAACGGGAAACGGGCGGTCACCTTTTTCAGGTTGTTACCGGAAGCCCCTTTCAGCACAAGGTAATTCCCATTCCCTTTACGGCGTTTTTTTGGAACGGCAATCTCCTTACGCCCTGTAAGGTAATCGGCGGTCAAAGTGTCTGACTTCAACATTTCAGGGTAAGTTCCGGCAAAAACCACATGTCCGCCGCGCACACCGGCATAGGGGCCGATGTCCACAATATAGTCGGCAGCCTTCATAGTGTCAAGGTCATGCTCCACCACAATGACGGAATTGCCCGCATCGCGCAGCTGTTTCAGGGAGGCAATCAGACGGGTGTTGTCCCGCTGGTGCAGGCCGATGCTCGGCTCGTCCAGAATATAGAGCACATTGACCAAGCGTGAGCCGATTTGTGTGGCCAGCCGGATACGCTGCGCCTCCCCGCCCGACAGGGATTGGGAGGAACGGTTCAGTGAAAGGTAGTCGATGCCCAAATGAAGCAGAAAACCCAAACGGCTGTTGATTTCCTTGAGAATGTCCTCCGCTATAATCCTTTTTTTCTCATCCAACAGCTCATTGACATGCTGCATCCATTCGTAAAGCTGGCTCAAATCCATGGCCGACAGGTCAGCGATGGAGTGTTTGCCTATTTTGAAATAGAGCACCTCCTTTTTCAACCGGGTGCCGTGACAGTGCTCACATTCATGTGTATGCATGAACTGCTGCGCCCATTTGCGGATATTGGCAGGCGCCTCCTCGGTGTTTTGGGAAAGGATGAAATTGACCACCCCTTCAAAGCCGGCATCGGAAAAGGAGCGTTCCCCACCCTCCTCCGCCTCCATGGAAAGCGGACGGGCGGAACCGTACAGAATGATGTTCAAGGCCTCCTCGGGAATCTCCTCAATGGGAGTGTCAAGGGTGAAGCCGTTACGGGCCGCTATCTGCTCCACCTGACGGAACATCCAATTGCTCTTGTATTTGCCCAAAGGTGCCAAGCCTCCTTCGCGGATGCTTTTATGTGCGTCCGGCACCAGTTTCTTCAAGTCGGCGGCAATCACCTGACCCAATCCGTTGCAATGCGGACAGGCACCATAGGGGGAATTGAAGGAAAAGGTGTTCGGTTCCGGCTCCGGATAGGAGATGCCGCTGGTGGGGCACATCAGAAAGCGGCTGTAAATTTTGGGATTGTTTTTTCCGACCTCCATCACCATCAGCGTGCCCTTGCCATATTTCATGGCCTGCCCGATGGATTTTTCAAGCCGTTTTTCGTTTTCATCCCTGACTTGCAGCGTATCAACCACAAGTTCAATATCATGGGTCTTGTATCGATCCACCTGCATGCGGAGCATCACCTCCTTCACCTCCCCGTCAATACGCGCCTGCAAAAAGCCCCATTTCAGGATTTGCTGGAACACTTCACGATAATGTCCCTTCCGCCCCCTGACCATCGGAGCCAGCAGATAAATCTTTTTCCCCGCATAATTTTTCTGGATCAGCCCCTTAATTTGGGTTTCCGTATAACGGATCATAGGCTCTCCAGTCACATAGGAATAGGCGGTGGAGACACGCGCAAACAGCAGACGCAGAAAATCATAGATTTCAGTCACAGTCCCCACTGTGGAACGGGGGCTGCGGTTGACCGTTTTCTGTTCAATTGCAATCACAGGGCTCAACCCGGTAATCTTGTCCACATCAGGACGGGTCATGTCACCAATAAAATGGCGTGCGTAGGCCGAAAAAGTCTCCATGTAGCGCCGCTGCCCCTCCGCATAGATGGTGTCGAATGCCAGCGAGGACTTGCCCGACCCCGACAAACCCGTGATTACCACCAGCTCGTTGCGCGGAATAGTCACATTGATGTTTTTCAGATTGTGCACCCTGGCACCCTCAACCACCAAATCTTTCTCTTCGCCTTCAAATACCTCTGCCATATCTCTTGCGACTTCCTATTCCAACGTTGCCCTCAGGCACCTTCCCATTACAATTGGATCAGGCATCTTACCGTTGCAGTTGAAACAAAACTTTTTTTAAAAAAATAAATTATTTTTTTATTTTATAGATTAAAAAAATTACTCGGAATACTCCGGAATCTCCATCAGACGGGCCACTTCGGCAAAATAGCTGGTTGAAGTCAATTGGGAATAATTGAGCAACATGGAAATCATGTCCTGATGTGTGGCGCGAATTTTCACCATTTCCTTCTCAATCTCCTCTGCAATTGGAAGCTGTTCCTTCAGACGAATCTGCAACGCCTGCTGCACTGCCTGCCGCCGGATGGGAAGAATTTCCGCATAATAACTGAGCAATATGTCGTTACGTCCGGCCTCACTCGATTTGGCCAAACGATCGGAGTATTTTTTATAGATAGCCTTGCATTTTTCCTCAGACTGGCTGTAAAGCTCCTCTATTTTTTGGTTCACGGCTTCCCAACGGTCAATTTGCGGCTGCAAAGGTTCAAGATACTTGGAAGCGTCTTCGGCCTGTTTGACCGCTGCGGCCTCAGCCTTGCCCTGCTGGTAATGGGTTTGGAGATATGCCTCCTGCTCCTCTTCGGACATGGTGGAGAGTTTTTCCAATTCCGCCTTTGAGAGTCCGGTATAGGCCTCCGCATTCTTGTATGCGGCCTCCATCAGCTGGGCGGAATCCAAATCCTGATAGGCGATTCCCGCCGCCTGGACAGCAAGCAGGGTCGCTTTACTGTTAAATGCAAACACAGGGCTGCCCAACAATTTCAGTTTCTGATCCTTCAATTCTGACGATTTATAATTCAAATATTGGTCAACGGTCGGAAGTTCAGGCAGTTCACCCATCACACCAGAATAGGTCAGGGGCTCATCCGACTGCACATCGGACTGGTTCCCCGATTGGGAGGCGGATTGGGAACTTGTATTGTTTTTATAGGAGGAGGGCAAAACCTTGTCCACCTGCTTTTCCACCGCCTTGGAAGCGGCATCCGCCGCCGCGTCCGTCGTTTTGTCAATCACCTTGTCCGTGGTTTTCTCCACCGCTTTTTTTGCAGCTTTCTGTAACAAACTGCCAACCTGGGCCTGCGTCATGCATACGGAGCCGCAAACGCAGAACAGCAACAATACCAATCTCTTCATTACAATAGATTTTAGAATTTAAAGAATTATAACGCGACAATTGCCCAAATATTGCCCTGGAGGAAGGATTTTTTCAAGGAAATCACAAAAACAAATTACTCAATTCATTCCTATCGGGAGGAACTTAAAAGATTGTATAACAAAACAAAACTTACGCAAAAGGTAAATTTAGAAGTTCCCCTTAAGCTCTTTCAACACATCCTTGCAGGCATCTTTGAATTTTTCGTCATAACCCATTGCCTGTATTCGGGCAAATTGTTCTTTACGTTCTTCGGTGAACTCTTCAGGATGCTCTTCAAAATACCATTTTACCTGTTGGAAACGAAGCCAAGGAATAAAATGGTTGCCTAATAACATATTCAGCCACAGAGGAGTGTCTTGGTCAAAGGTGGTTTCTCCGTTAACATTCGTCAAATCCATAAACTTTGACCTAATTTCATTAAAGGCTTTTGCAAAATCCTTGTCGTTCATAGTTCCATGAACGAAAGAGCCAATCAAGCCTGCTGCATTTTCTTCCAGTTCAGAGAAACGTATCCTCTGTTTTCTATTTTTTCCGTAAATATCATTCAAATAATCCAGTGACATATCCATATCCCTAAATCCGTGTCGGGCGCAACTTCTATTCTCAATAATACAAATGGTATATCCTGTGCAACGTACCATCCTCCCACAAGTGAGCTATCTCAACAGCAAACTCTTTCTCTAATTCATGTGTAATAAAAACATAACGCCATTTCATCCAATCTACTGTAAGGAATACCCAACCAGGATATTTATCATTAATAGTCTTTTCGTAAAAAGGCGTAAGTCCTCCCTGAAGCTGAATGCTTATTGGCAGACTACCATCTTTTCTTATCGCTATAACGGGATTCTGCCAACCAAAACATTGTGTGTTTATTCTGAATGTTCTAAAAACACCTTGTGAGAATACAACCGGTTCATCGCCATCAAACCCATAACAATAAACAGGCATTTTATCTCTATTGTAAAAATAATCTTCAGGCTCATGACAGATATGATGATATCCCAAAGGTTGATAAGGATTGAAATCATCTGTATCAAAGACCTTTAGTGCTATCTTGTATGCATATATTTCCGGTTCGGTATTATCAAGCTGCATCTGATTGAACAATTCTTTTATTTCCAAAACTTTTTGAGCCTGTGGCATGACATGATATTCTGGATTCATGAACGGTAACACGCCATTGAAATGCTTAGGACTAACAGGCTCAATCTTCACATAACGTTTCTCCCATTGTTGCTCATCGGCTGTTTTTGGGGCATGATATTCGTCAAAAGTACATCCTTTAACAATGTCGTCGGCCAAATCTACAATAAGTTCTCTCAGTTCCAATCTTTGTTTGAAATGCTGTGGTATGGCATCATATCCAATGATTGCGCCCATTATGTTACCACAGATAGATCCAGTAGAGTCGCTGTCGCCATTGTGATTGACTGCAGCTGCAAGAGCATCCTCAAAACAGTCAAGGTGCTTCATGGTGCAATAGATGGCAACAGCAAGAGCCTCGTCGCCTGTCCAGCCTTCACCGATACGAGAAATGGCAAATTCGTCTAAAACAGTTATGTCTCCTGCTTGATTAACAGCCTTATCTATGAGAATCCAAAGTTCATCCATAGCTTTCCGTTCTCTCTCTGATGTAAGCTCCTGTTTCACGTCAGCACATACCGCACCAAGAAACCTTTCAAGAACACTGAAGGTAATCTTCTGATCATACATCAGAATGTAGTATATCAAGTCTGCCATAAAGGCTGCAGACAGATATCCCAATGGGTGCTTGTGGGTAATCTCAGCACAGTCACCGCCCAAACGAGCTACTTCATTCCCAGACCATTCGCGACGAGGAATCATTTCTCCATTCCAGCCTTTTAACTTTACCAAAGAATCAGCTGCTGCCATCAACCCAATAGGAGCCACACGCATCACGCCACCACAGCCTTTGCTGTCATTTTCCACATTCTGATGAAAATGAAGAGACATCAAGGCCGACATGCATGTATTGCCAGGAGCACGACGCACATTGAGTTCCACTATGTCACGAATCCAGCAATAGTGGTAGGCATTGTAGTCACCAACACCGTTTTGCGTCTGTAGCCAGTCCTGATAGGCACAGGCCACAAAGTCTTTTAATCCCGCTCCAAGCCCTCCATGGGTACATAGACGGGTAACACCGAACAATAGTCCGTTGACGGTAAAGAGTGTCATCTGTGTGTCATCGCTCACCACCGCTTTACCATTACGGTCAAAATCCTGAAATCTGCGAACACCCCTGTATCCATATTTGCGCAAGATGTCCTTGCGACTCATAAATTCCACAGGGTATCCCAGCGCATCGCCAATAGCACCGCCTATCAGCGAACCTCTAATTCTGTCTTGTAGTGTATTATTTTCTATCATTTTATTTAACTTTTTCAGTAAAACAAGTCATCCATAGTTATCACGTTCTGAACAACCTGAGTGTACTTGTTACGCTTCAGCCCATATTTTGTTTTATTTGAGGCACATGGTGCAGACACACCTGTTCAAAGGCGTTTCCCTGCCAGACCAGTCGACTGGGATTGTCCTGCATATTGCTCCAGAAATGGATTTCTCCGTTATTGGTTTCGAATGCAAAGATACAAAAAATCGGGATACCACTTCCGAAAACGCTATTTTTTCTTCAAAACGGAACCACTATCCGCATTTCGTCAGTTACTTGATTGCCACGCAGAACACCTATAACACATTGTTTCCGTTGTTTTTGACCAACATTTCCGCTTCCTCCCTCATTTTTTCATGTTCATCCATGCTTTTGATGTTCCTGAACTTGACAACGA
>CAJOQK010000122.1 GCA_905236885.1 uncultured Bacteroidales bacterium | reverse complement strand
TTGCCCGAGTGGCGGAATTGGTAGACGCGTCGGTCTCAAAAACCGATGAGGTTAAACTCGTGCCAGTTCGATCCTGGCCTCGGGTACTAAAGTAAAGCCTTGAAAATCAAATTCAAGGCTTTTGTTTTTGAAATAGTATGAGAGTAAAGGGAATATTGCGCACTTGGATGCTGCCCATCGCCATGTTGGTGGGCGTGCTTTCCTATTTTGTGTATGCAAACCTTCCATTTTTGGATAATACGCATGCCACCGCGAACCGGGCCATAGCCATTATACAGCCTTTTCTGATTTTCTGCATGCTATTTCTCTCCTTCTGCAAAATCAATCCCAAACGGCTGCGACTGCGCCCCTGGCATGGCTGGCTGCTGCTGATACAGTGTGGCAGCTTCCTGCTGCTTTCGCTGCCCGCCATTTTCTGTAAGGATGCTGACACCAAAGTGTTATGGGAATCCGCGATGATATGCATGCTCTGCCCCACCGCAACCGCCGCCGCAGTCATCACCGGAAAACTGGGCGGAAACACCACCAATCTGGTCACCTACACCATCCTTATCAATTTAGCCACCTCAATAGCGGCTCCGGCCATTTTCCCTTTGGTCAATCCCGCCATCGGCATGGGTTTTTTCCCCTCCTTCCTGCTGATTTTGGGAAAAGTGTTCCCCCTGCTGATGATACCGTTGCTGTTGGCCTTCCTGGTCCGCTATCTGATGCCGGGTCTTCATAAAATAATTGTGAAACAGAAGGATTTGGCCTTCTACATCTGGTCCGTCTCCCTTACTCTGGCACTGGCGGTCACAACCAAAATTATTGTCCACAGCGGCATCGGCCTGCACTACGAAATAGGCATCGCCGTAATTTCCCTCATCTGCTGTATTATACAGTTCCTTTTGGGCAAACAGATTGGCGGGAGATACCACGACCGCATCAGCGGCGGCCAGAGCATGGGACAGAAAAATACCGTTTTCGCCATCTGGCTGGGCTACACCTTCCTATCCCCCATCACCGCCCTGGCGGGAGGATTCTACACCATCTGGCACAACCTTTTCAACTCATACCAGCTGTACCGCAAACAGAAAAAGGAGGGAAAGGAATAAGGGGACTTCAAAAAATTCCCCATAAAACAACGTTTCCTGATGAGATGAAAAAGTTACACGACTATGCCATGTTTTGGCATAGTCGTTTTTGGAAGAAAAAACAATTATCCTTTTCATAAGTCTGCTTTTGAAATTAAAGGGGACTGCTAATTTTAAATTATTTCTGCCGTCTCTCAGATTTTGCAAAATCCCCCTTGACAAAACCTGAAAAACGACTTTGCAAAAGTACTTATTTATTCGATACGTCAGACTGTTTTTATCATGTTTTTTGTAGGAATCAGGTGTGCGGTATGAACGCGCAGCAGGTAGAGGCCGCGGGGCAGGCCGGAGAGAGAAAAAATTCCCAACGATACAATATAGAAAACGAAATGACGTTTTACATAAAAAAGAAATATGCCTAAAATATTTGAATACTTCGGTTTTGTTTTTTTCTTCTACTCCAATGAGCATGAACCCATTCACGTGCATGTGAAACATGGTGAATGTGAGAGTGTGTTTGAACTGATCATGATGAATGGACAGCTGGAACAGATTAACGTTCGTAATAAACAGGGATATAAACCATTGGCATCAAACGACAAACGTATTGCCGAAGCATTTATAAAAAAATACAGCAAAAACATCATTGACAAATGGGTGCGATTCTTCGTGATGAAACAGCAGGTCAGAAGCACAAACATCAAGACCAAAATATGAAAGAGCGACTGTACATAACAGAGGCCACAAATATCGGCGGATTGAAGTTGAGACTTTTTTTCAGCGACGGGAGCAACTGTGTTGTGGATATTGGTGACTTTATCAGAAGACATCCCCATCCGCAATACAACAAGTATCTTGATGCTAAAAAATTCAGTTCTTTCACCATTGACAACGGCAATGTTGTTTGGGGTCGCAATTGGGATTTGGTGTTCCCCGTTGAAGAACTGCACACGGGATATATCAGGTGACATCTCCCGATAGAATATAGAGTTGTTACGAAAAAGGGGCGCAAATTTGCGCCCCTGCTTTTTACCGCATTAAAATGTTGTATATGGCTTTTATTCCACCACCACCTTCCTTACCGCACTG
>CAJOQK010000121.1 GCA_905236885.1 uncultured Bacteroidales bacterium | reverse complement strand
TTATTTTTTAATGATAACGAAATACGCATATAAATATTGTGAAGGTTATTCTTTTTTTCTATTGGATGCAATAAGGACTATGAAAGCGTTCGCCGTCATCTCCATCCTGTTGAAGGCGAATCATTTTTCCCCTACTGTGATCTCATTCCACAAAAAGACAAAATCTTTCTGAAATAAATTCAAAATTGTTCGCAAAGTCTTTTTAAAGGTCGCCTATAGCGTTTGCATTGGATTCATATGTATATTTCCTCTGAAAATTTCTTGCAAAATTTGTGTGGGTCTGTATGGCTTTACATTGGAATTTTATGTACATTTGCATATTTAAGCAAGATTTACGGTGTTTGTTATATAATAGTTTGAAAATGAGAAACAAATCAAATGGTGTCACATATCACCTGAATATGTCGGGTAATGCGGCTAGTGCTACAACAAGGGATGAATCCGATGTCACCAATAGTTGTTCACAGATTGTTTATAGGTTATGAAAAGGATTATTTTTTTTCCCATTGCAGCCATGTTGGTGGGTCTGCTGTCAAATTCATGTAAAAAAGAGGATCCACGTGGCAGGTATGTTGGAACCTATCGTTGTTCGTATAAGGAGACTATGTGGTCATCTACATATGGTTCATATGTGCTTAAAGATTTGTCGGATACCATCATAAATATCACCCCGTCATCGCGATATGAAGATGGAGTTGATATATTGTTCTTTTCCTTTACCATAGATGTTGATGGAAAAATATTAAAAGGTTATGGAAATAGTCCGGGTGGATTTAACACCTACAAATTCCGGGTAAAAGGAGACAGTCTTTATTTTGATGCAAGATGGGGCGGTTTGGGAGGTGCAACTTTTTATAATATAAAGGGTGTCAGGATAAGTTGGTTTCCGTATCAAACCGGAAACGGCAATTAAATGGTCTCTCTTTTTAGAGGTCACTTTTATTAAAAAACAAAAAAGAGATGCCCAATGAGGCGTTCCATATCGGATTTTTTTGTAACTTTGCATTTTTGTGCTTCTTGTAAATTAGATATCCTATGGAATACAATTTCAATGAGATAGAGAAAAAATGGAGGGCTTATTGGGCTGCTCATAAGACTTTTAAGGCGGAGAACCGTTCGGACAAGCCCAAATTTTACATATTGGACATGTTTCCCTATCCTTCGGGGGCGGGTCTGCATGTCGGGCATCCGCTGGGCTACATTGCCAGCGACATTTTTGCGCGTTACAAGCGCATGAAAGGCTTTAACGTGCTGCATCCCATGGGCTATGACGCTTACGGCCTGCCTGCGGAGCAGTATGCCATCCAAACCGGCCAGCATCCGGCCATCACCACGGAGCGGAACATTAACCGCTATCGCGAACAGCTGGATCTGCTGGGGCTTTCCTTTGACTGGGACCGGGAGGTCAGAACCTGCGACCCAAGCTATTACAAATGGACCCAATGGACCTTCATCCAACTGTTCAAGCACTATTATGACGAAAAACTGCAAAAAGCGCGTCCCATTGCGGAGCTGGTGTCCCAGTTCGAGGCGGACGGCAATGCGCAGGTTAATGCAAGTTGTGACGAAAAAACGCCTGATTTCAGTGCGGATGAATGGAAAAACTTTTCAGAAAAAGAAAAACAGGAAATACTGATGCATTATAGGTTGGCCTATCTGTCGGACAGTATGGTCAACTGGTGCGCTGATTTGGGCACTGTTCTGGCCAACGATGAGGTGATCAACGGGGTGTCAGTGCGTGGCGGCTATCCGGTGGAACGCAAACTGATGAAACAATGGTCGTTGCGTATTACGGCCTATGCCGAACGGCTGCTCAGAGGTTTGGATCAGGTGGAATGGACCGATTCGCTGAAGGAAATCCAGCGCAACTGGATTGGCCGGAGCGAGGGTGCCTCCGTCTGGTTCCCCATTGCAGAGAAAAGCAACGCCGATGTGCTGCCCGGCGTGCAGGCCTATATCAACCAGGCCAGTCTGCATGCGGTGCCTGCATTTGAAATATTCACAACCCGTCCCGACACCATTTTCGGCGTGACCTTCATGGTGCTTTGCCCGGAGCATGAGATGATTGCGCAAATCACCACACCGGAGCAGAAAGCTGAGGTGGAGGCATACGTCACTTGGGCAAAAAACCGCAGTGAGCGGGAACGTCAGGCGGAGGTGAAAAAGGTGAGCGGGGTCTTTACCGGTGCCTATGCGGTCAATCCGTTGACCGAAACGCGCATCCCCATTTGGGTTTCCGACTATGTGCTGGCCGGATACGGTACGGGTGCGGTGATGGCGGTGCCTGCGCATGACAGCCGCGACTTCGCTTTTGCCCGCCATTTTAATCTGCCTATCAGGCAGGTGGTGCTGCCCGAGGGCGAGCAGCCTACCGACACGGACACATGGACGGAGTCAAAGGATAGCAAATCAGGAGTCTGCATCAATTCCGGCTTCATTGACGGCATGCCGGTGAAAAAGGCCATTACCGCTGTGATTGACCGTTTGGTGGAGATGGGAATCGGCGAGAGGAAGGTCAATTACCGCCTCCGCGACGCCATTTTCAGCCGCCAGCGCTATTGGGGCGAGCCGTTCCCTGTCTATTACAAGGATGGTTATCCCTGTGTGCTGGATGAGAGCGAGTTGCCGCTGCTTTTGCCTGAAATTGACACCTATCAGCCCACCGCCACGGGCGAACCGCCTCTGGCCCGCGCCAAAAATTGGGAATACAAGGGTTATCCGCTGGATTACAATACCATGCCCGGTTTTGCCGGTTCCAACGGCTATTACCTGCGCTATATGGATCCGCACAACGACCAGTGCTATTTTTCCAAGGAGGCCAACGAATACTGGCGCAATGTCGACCTCTATGTGGGTGGCATCGAGCATGCTACGGGGCATCTGCTCTATTCCCGCTTCTGGAACAAGTTCCTGCACGATTTGGGAATGTCCTGCGTGGAGGAGCCTTACCATAAACTGGTGAATCAGGGCATGATTCAGGGGCGCTCCAGTTTTGTGTACCGGATCAAGGGAAGCAACAAATATGTCTCCCTGCATCTGAAAGATGAATATGAGACCGATCCTATCCATGTGGATATCAATATAGTGGACAACGATGTGCTGGATATTGAAAAGTTCCGGCAGTGGCGGCCCGAATTTGCCGGTGCCGAGTTCATTCTGGAGGAGGGCAAGTACATTTGCGGATGGGAGATAGAGAAAATGTCCAAATCCATGTTCAACGTGCAGAATCCGGACGACATCGTGGAGAAGCAGGGTGCTGACACACTGCGCATGTATGAAATGTTCCTCGGACCGTTGGAGCAGTCCAAGCCATGGGACACCAAAGGCATTGAGGGCGTGGCCCGTTTCCTGAAAAAATTCTGGAGACTCTACCATAATTCTGAGCTGCAGTTTGCCGTAAGCGACGAAAAACCGTCGGATGCCGCCTACAAGTCGCTGCACAAGGCTATCAAGAAGGTAGGGGAGGATATTGAGAAGATGGCTTACAACACATCGGTCAGCACTTTCATGATCTGTGTCAACGAACTGACCGATTTGAAGTGCAACCAGCGCGAAATTCTCGATCCACTGTGTCGTCTTATGGCACCCTTCGCGCCCCATATCTGCGAGGAGCTGTGGCAGCTGCTGGGTCATACCGAAAGCATAGCCTATGCGGAATTCCCGCAGTATGAGGAAAAATATCTGGTGGAGAACAGCTGCAACTATGCGGTCTCCTTTAACGGAAAAACCCGTTTTGTGATGAGTTTTCCGTTGGACATGTCAAGGGAGGAGATTGAAAAAGAGGTGCTGGCATCCGCCGATGCCCAAAAGTGGCTGCAGGGGCAAACTCCGAAAAAGGTGATTGTGGTTCCGAAAAAAATAGTCAATATCGTGATTTAATCCGAATTTTTGAACATTTTTGAAAAAAAAACTATTATTTAAAAAATTAAAAAAATAGTATAAATTAAATTAATTCAATAATAAAAATTTTTAATATGAAAAAGTTAGCATTAACGATTCTGAGTGCGCTTCTCGTGGTGAATGTCACCTTGGTGAGGGCGGACGAAGGTATGTGGCTGCTGATGCTTCTGAACAAGAACATGGAGCAGATGCACAAACAGGGTTTGAAACTGACGGCTGAGGACATTTACAATGTCAATAATTCCAGCCTGAAGGATGCCATTATCGGACTGGGCAACGCCGGTTCCCCATTCTGGCATTTCTGCACGGGTGAAATCGTTTCCGGAGAGGGACTGGTCTTCACCAACCACCACTGCGGCTACGGCAGCATCCAGGAGCATTCCTCGGTGGAGCATGATTATCTGACCAACGGATTCTGGGCCTACGACAAATCGCAGGAGCTGCCCAACGAAGGCATGACCGCCTCAATTTTGGTCCGTATGGAGGATGTCACCGACCAGGTGCTCAAAGAGTTGAACAGCGGCATGAGCGAAGCCGAACGCGCCAAGGCCATTGAGAAGATTTCCAACCAGCTTTCGGAAGAGGCTGTGAAGGAGACCAATTATCATGCCTACGTGGCGGATGTGTTCAACGGCAACCAGTTCTTCCTGTTTGTCTATATCATTTACGAAGATGTCCGTTTGGTGGGTGCACCCCCTTCATCAATGGGCAAGTTCGGCGGTGACACCGACAACTGGATGTGGCCCCGTCACACCGATGACTTTTCCGTCATGCGTATCTATACCGCTCCCGACGGTTCCCCAGCTCCCTATGCCAAGGAGAATGTGCCCTTGAAACCGAGACACTTCCTTCCTGTCAGCATCAAAGGCGTGCAGGACGGTGATTTCGCCATGGTGATGGGATTCCCCGGCACCACCGACCGTTACGTTACCTCCTACGGCCTGGAAGAGACCATGCAGGTGACCAACCGTCTGCGTCATGACATCCGCGACGTCAAGCTGAACGTTTGGAAGGCGGAGATGGCCGCCGACCCGAAAGTGCGCATCCAGTATGCCTCCAAGTATGCCTCCTGCGCCAACTACTGGAAATATTCCGATGAGCAGAACAAGGCTTTGACCGCCTTGCGCACCATGGAGGTGAAAAAACAGATTGAGGCTGACTACACTGCATGGACCAAGGGCAAGGATCCCCGCTATGCCGAGGCTCTTCCCGCCATTGAAAAGGCCTACAAGGCCCGTCGCGAGTATGCTGAGGCTTTCCAGTATGTGTACGAAGGGCTGCTCACCGGCCCCGAGCTGCCGCTGTTCGCCTACCAGTGCTCCTCTTTGAAGGCGGTGCTCCAAAACGGCAACTCCGACCAGGTGGCCCGGATTGCTGAGGCTGTGAAAGCGCGTGGCAAAGAATTTTACAAGGATTTCAATCTGGAGACCGACCGCAAAACCATGGTGGCTCTGTTCGAGTATGTCTATAAAAACATGGATTCCAAGTACTATCCTGACTTTTTCGCCACAGTGGAGAAAAAATACAAGGGCAGTTTTGAAAAATATGTGGATGCCATGCTGAAAAACACCATTTTCGCCTCCGAGGAGAAACTGAACGCCTTCTGTGAGAACCTCAACCTGAAAACCTTGGATAAGGATATGGGCATGCAGACCGGTTTGAGCATTATCCGCACCTACAGGGATTTGTACAAGGCTCGTCAGGATGCGAGCAAGGATCTGGAGCGCGGCGACCGCCTGTTTGTGGACGGCCTGTTGCAGATGAACCCCGACAAGCTGATGGCTCCCGACGCCAACTCCACCATCCGTCTGACCTCCGGCAACGTGAAGTCCTACATTCCTCGTGATGCGGTCAGCTACAGCTACTACACCACCATTGAGGGTGTGATGGAGAAAGAGGATCCCAACAATCCTGAATTTGAGGTGCCTGCCCGTCTGAAAGAGCTGTACCAGGCCAAAAACTATGGCCAGTATGCTAACGAAAAGGGCGAACTGGTGACCTGCTTCATCACCGACAACGACATCACCGGCGGCAACTCCGGCTCACCGGTTATCAACGCCAACGGCGAACTGATCGGTCTGGCCTTTGACGGCAACAGCGAAGCCATGAGCGGCGACATCGACTTTGAGGAGAACCTGCAACGCTGCATCTGCGTGGATGTGCGCTATGTGCTCTTCACAATTGACATCTATGCCGGTGCCAAGAACCTGATAAAGGAGATGAACATTGTTAAATAAAATTTTTTAATCATTATTTGAGAAGGGGAACCAGTCTTGTGCCGGTTCCCTTTTTTTATCGGCTTCGGACAGGGGAGCTGTTGTTTGCCGTATGGGGAATTTTTAGAAGTCTCCGTATGTCATTTTGAAAAAAATGTCGTTTGTGCGCCATCCGTATTGGATTTTCATGTACTTTTGCAATTTGGATAGTAATATTTTGTTTGATTGAAAATAAATATTTTACATTTTAGTAAACTGTAAATAAACCGTCAAAGCGTTAGAGGATTGAAAATAGCCGTTTTATTGTCAAGAGTACCCTATCCGCTTGAAAAAGGGGATAAGTTAAGGGCTTTTCATCAGATACGGGAATTATCCCGCCATCATGAAATCCATCTGTATGCCTTAAATGACAGTGTGTTGCATCCGGAAGCGAAGAAAATACTCTCCGAATTTTGCGCCTCAGTGCAAATTTACCGTCTTCCAGTGTGGCTGCGCTATTGGAACGCCTTCCTGTTTTTTGTTTGCGGGAAGCCGTTGCAGTGCGGCTATTTTTTCCGCAAAAAGGTCAAACGCCAATTGCAGGCAAGTATTCGGGAGAAAGGGATTGAACATGTTTACTGCCAGTTGATTCGGACTGCAGCCTATGCCATTGACCTCTCACTTCCAAAAACCCTGGATTTCCAGGATGTCTTCTCCAAGGGCATTGACCGCATGATACCAAAATCGGCATGGTGGAAACGTGGCGTGCTGCGGGCGGAATACCGGCGGGTGGTTCGCTTTGAGCATGACATGCTTCCTATGTTTGACCATTGCACCATAATCACCGAGGTGGACAGGTCGCTCATACGGCATCCGCGTGCGGAGGAGATTGTGGTGGTTCCTAACGGGGTGGATTTCACCTATTACCAAAACAATGGCAGGGAGAAGAAATATGATTTGATTTTTACTGGCAATATGGCCTATCTGCCCAACGTGGATGCCGCCGTGTTCATTGCCAAGGAGATTGTTCCCGCGTTGTTGGACCGTTATCCGGAGCTTAAAGTGGTGATTTGCGGAGCCAATCCTTCTCCCAAAGTGCTGGCTTTACGGAATGAGCATGTCACAGTGACCGGATGGGTGGATGACATGCGCGACTATTATGCGCAGGCGAGGATTTTTGTCGCTCCCATGCATTTGGGCACGGGATTGCAGAACAAGTTGTTGGAAGCCATGGCGATGCGTGTCCCATGTGTGACCTCTCCCTTGGCGGCCAAGCCGCTGCATGTGGAAGGTAATGGGGGACTGTTGGTCTGCAACAGCACTTTGGGCTATGCGGACGCCATCTGCCACCTTCTGACGGATGAGGAGTATTATCAGGAGATGACGGACAGGGCTCTGGCCTTTGTCAAGAGCCATTACAATTGGAGACAGACCACGGAAATTTTGGAACAACTGATAACCCAAGGGAAAAAAGCATGAAACACATTGCCATTTTAGGAGCAACCGGAAGCATTGGCACACAGGCTTTGGAAATGGTTCAGGCTTTTCCGGAGGAGTTTGCCGTGGAGGTGCTTACCGCACGGCACAATGCGGATTTGCTGATACAGCAGTCCCTGCATTTCAAGCCCAATGCTGTGGTCATTGAGGAGGAGAATCTGTACCGTAAAGTGGCTGATGCCCTACAACCGCATGACATAAAGGTGTTTGCCGGAAGCCAGTCTATTGTTGACATTGTGGAGATGAGCAGCATTGACATGGTGTTGGTGGCTGTAAGCGGCTATGCAGGGCTTCGTCCCACCTACAACGCCTTGCAGCATGACAAGCCTATCGCATTGGCCAACAAGGAGACGCTGGTGGTGGGCGGCAGTGTCATCACACGGCTGGCGGCGGAACGGCATCTGCCAATTCTGCCGGTGGATTCGGAACATTCCGCCATTTTCCAGTGCTTGCAGGGGGAACTGCACAATCCGGTGGAAAAACTGATTCTCACCGCATCCGGCGGTCCTTTTCTCGGCAGGAAAAAGGAGGATTTGCAGAACATCAGGCCTGCCGATGCCTTGAAACATCCCAATTGGAAAATGGGAAGCAAGGTGACCATTGACTCCGCCACCTTGATGAACAAGGGTTTGGAAATGATGGAGGCGCACTGGCTGTTCCAGGTTCCTGTGGAAGATATTGAGGTGGTGGTGCATCCGCAAAGCATTGTCCATTCCATGGTGGAGTTTTCCGACCATTCAGTGAAGGCACAGTTGGGAGTTCCCGACATGCGGCTGCCCATTGTGTACGCCCTTTCCTATCCTTACCGGCTGCCGAACCGGTTGCAGAGCCTCTCCTTCAAGGAGTGGCACACGCTGACTTTTCAGGAGCCGGACGAAGAAACATTCCGTTGTCTTCCCATCGCCTATGAGGTCATGCGCAAAGGAGGGAACGCCCCTTGCTGCATGAATGCGGCCAACGAAGTGGCGGTTGCGGCTTTTTTACAGGAAAAAATATCGTTTTTACAGATTCCGGAGCTGATTGAAAAGGTGCTGGCAAAGGCCTCTTTCATCGCACAGCCTGAAATGGGGGATTTTGTCCGGTCGGACAAGGAATCGAGAATGATTGCAACAGAAATAATACAACAATTATCATTATGAGCGGATTGATTATGGCACTCCAGCTGATTTTGGGGCTGGGGCTTCTGGTTTTCGTGCATGAGGGCGGACACTTTTTGGCGGCCCGTTGCTTCGGCATACGTGTGACCAAATTCTATCTTTTTTTCGACACCGGTTTTTCACTTTTCAAATGCAAAAAAATCCAGGGTAAATGGCGTTTCAAATTCCTTTCCAGAAATTTGCCGGACACCGAGGAGGTGAAGGACGAGAACGGTGAGCCGGTATTGGATGAAAAGGGAAAGAAGAAACTGAAAATCATAGATGTCACCAAACTCCCGGATGATGACTGGAGAAAGTATCCCGAACATACCGAATATGGTATAGGCTGGCTGCCGTTCGGCGGCTATTGCCAGATTTCCGGCATGATTGACGAGACCCAGTCCATTGAGAATTTGGCTTCCGAGCCGCAGCCTTACGAATATAGGGCTCATCCCGCCTGGCAGCGGCTGATTGTGATTCTGGCCGGTGTGACTGTGAACCTGATTGTAGGCGTGGGACTTTTTGCCATGCTGTTGGGTGTGTATGAAAAGGAATATTTGCCCAACAGGGCGGTCACCGATGGCATGTATGCCTACGCCAACGGTCGTGCCATCGGTTTCCAAAGTGGGGACAAAATTTTGCTGGTGGATGGGAAAGAGGTGGAGCGTGTTGAGGATGCCACCTCCCCACGAATCTATTTTGGCGCAATTGTCACCGTGGAGCGGGCAGGCGACACCATGGATGTGGTGGTCACCGACAAGGCCTACAGCCTGCTAAAAAAAGGCGGAGCCTTCCTTCAGCCGTTCAACTATCCCTTTTATGTTGACAGCCTTCTGTCCGATATGCCTGCTGACAAGGCCGGACTTCAAAAATATGACAAGATTCTCTCCATCAACGATACCATCCTGACTCCTAGCTGGGGCGCGTTTGCTGAAAATATCCGTTTGTTCAAAGGCGAGGAGGTCCGTTTGCAGATTCTTCGTGACGGAGATACCCTTTCCAAAGTTTTGGTAACCGATTCCAACGGTCTGGTGGGCGTACTGGCCAGCACACCCGATTACAAGACCATCCCCTATACCTCCGGACAATGTCTTCGCTATGGCTGGAAGGATGCCATGTCAATGTTGTACCTTAATATCAAAGGGTTGGGAAAAGTTTTTTCCGGAGAGGACAAAGTTAAGGATTCGGTGGCAGGACCAATTGGTATTGCGCAAATTTATGGAGGAACTTGGCAGTGGAGCCGTTTTTGGTACATTACCGGACTGCTCTCCCTGATTTTGGCCTTTATGAATGTGCTTCCCATACCGGGTTTGGATGGAGGCCATGCCCTTTTCTGTTTGGCGGAGCTGGTGACGGGCAAGAAGATTCCTGAAAGTTTCCTGCAATATGCCCAGACCATCGGTATGCTGCTGCTCTTCATTCTAATGATACTGATTATCGGTAACGATATCTTCAAACTTTTCAGCTAATGGAGGAGAATGTCTTACAGACAAAAGATTTGGTGAAGATTTACCACAAGCGCACGGTGGTGGATCATGTTTCCGTGAAACTGGAGCAGGGGAAGATTGTCGGCCTGTTGGGACCCAACGGTGCTGGCAAAACCACCACGTTCTACATGATTGTAGGGCTGATTAAGCCCAATGAAGGCAGTATTTTTTTGAACGACAATGATATCACTTTTGACCCCATGTATAAGCGCGCCAAAAATGGCATCGGCTACCTGGCGCAGGAGGCTTCGGTGTTCCGGCAGCTCTCCGTGGAGGACAACATCCGGTCGGTGCTTGAATTCACCAATCTCTCCAAGGTAAGGCAAAGGGAAAAACTTGAATCCCTAATTGAGGAGTTCGGACTGGAGAAAATCCGTAAAAGCAAGGGCATCCAGCTTTCAGGAGGTGAGAGAAGACGTACGGAAATTGCCCGTTGTCTGGCTGCCGACCCGAAGTTCATCCTTCTGGACGAACCTTTTGCCGGTGTGGACCCCATTGCCGTGGAGGATATACAGCGAATTGTCTCCAAACTGAAAGAGAAGAACATTGGCATCCTGATTACCGATCACAATGTTCATGAGACTCTGGCCATCACCGACCATGCCTACCTGCTTTTGGAGGGAAAGCTTTTCAAAGAGGGCAATCCTGAACAGCTGGCTGCCGACCCCATGGTTAGAAAGGTCTATTTGGGCAGCAACTTTTCATTGCGTTAGCGGCTGTTCTGGCAGAAACGGCTTGAAGGGGAATTTTTAGAAGTTCCTTGGAAGTTTCCGGAAAAGAATAAGGGGTGAAGCCGCTGTGGCCTCACCCCTTTGATATTGCAGGTTGGACTGCCGGAATATTACTGAAGTGCATTCAGTTTTTCATTCACCTCTTTCAGTTTGGCGTTGAAATCGGGATCCCCCTCTTTTGCATAGATGCGGGCATAAACCCATTTCAACATAATCAGGGTGTTCTTGTCATTGGGGTCGATTGCTTCCGCCTGCTCCAGATAGGGCAGGGCCTTGCGCAACAGGATTTGGCTGGAATCCTTCAACTGGTCATACAATTTCTCCTCATTCACATCCAGAATGTTCATCTTGTTGAAGATATCCGCGTAATGGTTGTAGTAGTTGTTACCCAAGTTGTAGAGAATGAGGTAGTCGCCCGGTTTGATGCTGTTGGCTTTCATCAAAAGCTCCTCGGCTTTGTCAAATTGTTTGGCATCGGTCATTGCCGTTCCCATGTTCACCAGCAGGGTGTAGTTTTCGGGATCCGCCTCCAAAGCCTTGTTCATCACCATGGTGGCTTTTTCCATTTCTCCAGCCCAGACATAAATGCCCGCTTCATGGATGGCATAGCTCACATTGACTTTGCCGTTGGTGTCTTTCAGGATGCTCTTTCGTCCAATCACCCTGACGGCGTGGGTGGTGTCGTTCTCGTTCTTGTAAATCTGGCTCAGGCGGATGTAGGGCTCCACCTTGTTGGTTTTGTCATTAATAAGGGAGCGGTACTGGTTTTTGGCGTTGGCGGTGTCACCGGTCAGTTCCAGTGTCAGGGCGTAAAGGTATCTCGCATCCATGTCTTTGGCATTGCCTTTGTAGGATTTTTCCGCAATGCGAAGCGCTTCCTTATAATTTTCATGGTTGATCAGGTCAATGGCCTGGTTGAAAAGCAATTGGGAGCAGGTTCTTAGTCCCTTGGCCGGGGTGGACTGTCCCATGTCCACCTGGAACTCCTTGCTGCTGTTAAGCTGCTGCGCCTTGATGAATGCATCGTAGGCCTCTTCCACCGGATTTTCACACAGTTTTTTGTATTTCTCATTGGTGGTGAGCATCAGATAGATGTTGCCTTTGAACATCCATGTCTTGGCATCGTCCTTGGTGTCAGGGTGCAGGCAGGCTTTGTCAATGGCGGTTTTCGCCTTGTCGTAGTATTGGTTCCTGTAGTGGGTGTACGCTGAATTGACGGCAGGCTTTTGTGCAAAAAGCGTTGTCGCGCTTATCAGGGCAATCATGATGATAACTGACTTTTTCATACGGATTGTTTTTAATTGTTTATTCTTTTTCTGTTATGGTTTCTTCTGTAGTTTCTGAGGTTGTTTCCGGTGTCATATCCTCTTCCTCTTCCGTAGGCACTTGGGTGACGGCGGCAATCACATCGTCCGGTTTCAGGTTGATGAGGCGCACCCCTTGTGTGGCCCTTCCCATGACCCTCAGGTCGTTTACTTTAAGCCTGATCAGTACCCCGTTTCTGTTGATGATCATCAAATCCTCCTCGTCATTCACATTCTTGATGGCAATCAGTTTTCCGGTTTTGTCCGTAATGCTGATGGTCTTTATTCCTTTTCCTCCACGGTTGGTCTCCCGATAGTCGGCGAGGGAGGAACGTTTCCCGTAGCCTTTTTCGGAGACGACCAGCACGTCGTCATCCTCTTTCTCTACACAAATCATGCCAATGACTCTGTCCTGTTCGGAGGCGAGGGTTATTGCCTTGACTCCGGAGGCGTTTCTGCCCATCGGACGGACGGCTGACTCCTTGAAACGGATGGCTTTGCCTTCGTGTGATGCCATTAGGAGGATGCTTTTGCCGTTGGTCAGCCGTGCTTCAAGCAGGTTGTCCCCTTCGCGGATTGTGATGGCGTTGATGCCGTTCTGTCTCGGACGGGAGTAGGCTTCCAAAGAGGTTTTCTTTATAATACCCTTTTCGGAACAGAGTATGACAAAGTTGTTCTCCACGTATTCCCTGTCGGTCAAGCTCTTGACATTGATAACCGACTTGATTTTGTCGTCGGCGGGAATGTTGATGATGTTCTGGATGGCGCGGCCTTTGGAGGTCTTGCTGTCTTCCGGAATCTCAAACACCCTTAACCAGAAGCATTTCCCTTTTTCAGTAAAGAGCAGGAGGTAATTATGGTTGGTGGCCGTGTACATTTTTTCAATGAAGTCGGTATCCCTTGCGCCGGAGCCTCGGGAACCTTTTCCGCCACGGTTCTGCACCTTGTATTCCGCCAAGCTGGTCCGTTTGATATAGCCCAGATGGGAAATGGTGATTACCACCCGTTCGTCGGCGATTGTGTCCTCAATCCGGAAGTCGGTGGCGGCATATTCGATCGGACTCTTGCGCTCGTCCCCGTATTTTTCCTTCACCTCCAGCATTTCGTTCTTGATGATTTCCATACGCAGTGATTCATTGGCCAGCACCTCCTGCAGGTAGGCGATTTTCTTCATCAGTTCGTCGTATTCGGCCTGCAGCTTGTCGCGCTCCAGTCCGGTCAGCTGCCGCAACCGCATCTCAACGATGGCCGCTGCCTGCAATTCGGAGAAGTCCCAGCGTTCCACAAGGCCGTTGCGGGCCTCTTCAACCGTACGGGAGGCGCGGATCAGGGCGATGATTTCGTCAATGATGTCCAACGCCTTCAGCAGACCCTCCAAAATGTGGGCGCGTTCCTTCGCTTTCCGCAGCTCATATTCGGACCGGCGGATTACAATCTGGTGACGGTGTTCCACAAAATAGTGGATCAGCTCTTTCAAGTTCAGCGTGACGGGACGGCCGTCCACCAGCGCCACATTGTTGACTCCGAAGGAGGACTGTAGCGGTGAATATTGGTACAGCTTGTTGATGACCACATTGGGAATGGCATCCTTGCGCAGTTCCATGACAATGCGGATGTTTTTCTTGGATTCGTCACGGATTTCGGATATGCCCTCAATTTTGCCCTCCTTCACCAGGTCGGCGATGCGCTTGACCATTTCCGCCTTGTTGATTTGGTAGGGTATGGTGGTGATGACAAGCCGTTCCCTGCCGTGGGCGTGCTGTTCGTTTTCAGTCTCCACTGTGCCGCGCATGACAATGCGGCCACGGCCCGTGCGGAAAGCCTCTTTAACCCCCTCATAGCCGTAAATTGTGCATGCTGTCGGGAAATCAGGAGCTTTGACATACTGCATCAGCTCATCCACGGTGATGTCGCGGTTGTCGATGTAGGCTATGATGCCGTCCACCACCTCCGAAAGGTTGTGGGGCGGCATGTTGGTGGCCATGCCCACTGCGATTCCGGAAGAGCCGTTCACCAGCAGGTTGGGTATTTTGGCCGGAAGCACCACAGGTTCCTGCAGCGATTCGTCGAAGTTGGGCTGGAAGTCTACCGTCTCCTTCTCTATGTCAACCATCATCTCCTCGGCAATCTTCTTCATGCGGGCTTCGGTGTAACGCATGGCGGCAGGGCTGTCACCGTCTATGGATCCGAAGTTTCCCTGACCGTCCACCAGCGGGTAGCGCATAACCCAATCTTGGGCGAGACGCGCCATGGCGTCATAAACGGCGGTGTCCCCGTGTGGATGGTACTTACCCAGTACTTCACCCACAATTCTGGCCGATTTTTTTGTCGGGCGGTTGGAAAGGATACCGGTGTCCCACATGGCGTAGAGGATACGCCGGTGCACCGGCTTGAAACCGTCTCTCACATCCGGCAGGGCGCGGGAGACAATCACCGACATGGCATAGTCAATGTAGGAGCTTTTCATCTGCTTGTTGATGTCCACAGGGATGATTTGTCCCAACGGCATCCCTTCGTCATTTGTCATTGTCTCCTTTTCCGGATGGCCCTCCTCTGGCAATTTATCATTCGTGTTGTCTTCCATAGAAATTAGTTTCTTCTTAATCCGTTAGTTGTCAATTCAATATTGAAAATTCACATAAAGTACAAAGATAATCATTTTTTGCATTGCTTTTTTCGTTTGTAACATATTTTTTATTTCACTTTTTCATGTTGAAAAAAGAGTCCGGACAAAGCAGATTAAAAAGGCGATTTATTGTACTTTTGATGTTTATTAATTGATGCGGTTGTAAAATCGTATCACCTTAACTTTTAGTTTTTTTTGTATGGAGAAATGGAATTTTTCGGAGGATGTGGATGCCATTGTGCGCTACAGTTCCGTCGAAGCCCGGCAGTGGGGCAGCGAAGGTATTGGCGTGGAACATCTTTTTTTGAGCATGATGGACCAGGACGCGCCTTTGCTGAAACGCTTTTTTTACGAGATGCAGGTCAATGTGGCGGCACTTCGTCTGGAGATAGAGAACCGGATTAAGGAGCAGGGGGGCAAGCGTGAGGACAAAAGCGATGTCCCTCTGTTCAAGCAGACTGCACGCATTTTCGATTTGGCCAATCTGTTCGCAAAAAAATTCCATCAGAGCGACATTGAGGTGGCGCACCTGTTGCTGGCCATACTCTGGCGGGACGACAACTATGTCTCCATGCTGCTGAAAAACTACGGGGTCACTTTCAAAAAGGCCGAGGAGTTCCTGGCCGATTGTAACGTGATTGAGTCGGAAAACAGTGAAAAGGCGCAGGGCAACCTGTTCGAGTCGGACGAGGAGGATGACGATGAGGAAGAGGATGGGGAGGTTATGCCCAAATCCGCCTACACCTCCCGTGAACCGAAAGGGAAGGGCAGTTTTGGCAAGAAGAGCGGAACACCGGTGCTGGATGCCTTCGGGCGGGATTTGAGCAAGGCTGCCGAGGGTGACCGGTTGGATCCGATTGTCGGAAGGGAGAAGGAACTGGAGCGCATCGCCCAGATTTTGAGCCGTCGGAAGAAGAACAACCCCATCCTGATAGGGGAGCCGGGCGTGGGCAAATCCGCCATCGCGGAGGGTCTGGCCATCCGCATCAAGGAGCGGAAGGTGCCGCGCATCCTGTTCAACAAGCGCATTGTCAATCTGGATATTGCCTCTATGGTGGCCGGCACCAAGTACCGTGGTCAGTTCGAAGAGCGTATGAAGGCGGTGCTGGCGGAGCTGGAGCACAACCGCGATGTTATTCTCTTCATTGATGAAATCCATACAATTGTTGGGGCGGGCAATGTCTCCGGTTCGCTGGATGCCTCCAACATGTTCAAGCCGGCTTTGGCGCGTGGCGAGCTGCAGTGCATCGGTGCCACCACCTTGGACGAATATCGCAAGAACATAGAGGCCGATGGCGCGTTGGAACGCCGTTTCCAGAAGGTTCTGGTGGAGCCGACCTCTCCGGAGGAGACGGTGAAAATCCTGCACAACATCAAATCGAAATATGAGGACCACCATCTGGTGCGCTACACCGATGAGGCCATCCGTGCCTGTGTGACCCTCACACAGCGCTACATCACCGACCGCTGCCTGCCCGACAAGGCGATTGATGCTCTGGACGAGGCGGGTGCGCGGGTGCATATCCACAACGTGGAGGTGCCGGAGGAGATTACCGGCATGGAGAAGCGGCTGGAGGAGATCACAGCGCAGAAAAAGCAGGCCATTCTGCAGCAGTCATACGAGGAGGCGGCCAAATACAGGGACATGTACAAAAGCATGGAGGAGGAGCTGCAGCGGAAAAAGGCGGCCTGGGAAGAGGAGATGCAGCAGCACAGGCAGGTTGTGGACGAGAACATTGTGGCCGATGTGGTGGCCATGATCACAGGGGTGCCCGCCAAACGCATTTCCAAGGAGGAGAATGACAAGCTGGCCGACATGGAGGCGGATTTGAAAGCAAAAATCATCGGTCAGGATGAGGCGATTGGAAAAGTTTGCAAGGCCATACGGCGCAACAAGACCGGATTGAAGGATCCCAACAAGCCTATCGCCACCTTCATTTTTTTGGGGCCGACGGGCGTGGGCAAAACCTATCTGGCCAAGGTTCTTTCCGACTATCTGTTTGACAGCACCGACGCCATGATTCGGATTGACATGAGCGAATATATGGAAAAATTCACCATCTCACGATTGGTGGGTGCGCCTCCGGGCTATGTGGGCTACGAAGAGGGCGGTCAACTGACCGAAAAGGTGCGCCGCAAGCCCTATTCCATTGTTTTGCTGGATGAAATTGAAAAGGCTCACAGTGACATCTATAACATTTTGCTCCAGGTGTTTGACGACGGACAGCTGACCGACGGTCTGGGCCGGAAGGTGGATTTCAAGAACACCATCCTCATCATGACCTCCAATGTTGGCAGCCGCCAGCTGGAAGAATTCGGCACCGGCATGGGTTTCAGCACGAATGCGCGGCAGCAGGCTTCGGAGGAGGATGCCCAAAAGGTGGTGGAGAATGCTGTGCGCAAGCAGTTTGCGCCGGAATTTCTGAACCGCATAGATGACATCATTGTTTTCCACTCACTTGACAGGGAGAGCATCCATAAGATTATAGAAATAGAATTGGCGCATGTTTACAAGCGGTTGCGTGAGTTGGGCATCGCTCTGTCCCTGACTGAGGAGAGCAAGAACTTCATCGTGGAGCAGGGTTGGAACGCCCAATATGGGGCGCGGCCTTTGAAACGGGCCATACAACGGTATGTGGAGGATTTGCTTTCGGACGAGATCATCAGCGGAAATATCCGCAAGGGCTGCGAAGTGGAGGTGGTGGTTGATGAGGAGGGCAAGACATTGCAAACAAAGGTGGTTTCTATGGAACCTTCACAAAATCAGGAATAGACATGCGCATCGGAGTCAATACACGCCTGTTTGTCAAAGGGAAAATGGATGGCATCGCCTGGTATGCATACGAGGTGCTGCGTCGGATGGTCAGGAGCCATCCGGAGCATGAATTTGTCTTTTTCTTTGATCGGCCATATTTGGAAGAATTTGTATTTGAGAAAAATGTAAAACCGGTGGTGCTGCATCCGCAGGCCAGGCACCCATTGTTGTGGCGTTATTTTTTTGAAGTCAGTTTGAAACGCGCTCTGGTCAGGGAGAAGGTGGATTTGTTCTTTTCACCGGAGGGATTTGTTTGTCTGAGTAGTAAAGTTCCGACTGTCAATATCATACATGATATCAATTTCGAACATTTCCCAGAATTTCTGCAAAAGAGCCATCGCAGATACTATCAGAAGTATTTCCCGCTGTATGCACAACGTAGTGATACATTAACCACAGTGTCAGAGTTTTGTAAGCAAGATATCGCGGAAACCTACCAGCTGCCCGCCGACAAGATTGAGGTTGCGGGCAATGCAGCTGCCGAGGATTTTTTTCCATTGTCCGAAGCGGAACGGCAGGCTGTACGGAACGAATGGACGGAGGGTAAGCCCTTTTTTGTCTTTGTCGGCACCATAAACAGGCGGAAAAACGTAATCCACCAGCTGATGGCATACGATGATTTCCGGGAGGCCGGCCATGAAGCCAAATTTGTCTTTGTAGGTTCAAAAAAGCATTGGAATTCAGAGATGGGACATTGCCTGCAAAGCATGCGTCACGCTTCTGATGTGGTGTTCACCAACTACATATCCACCACTGACTTGAACCGGATTCTGGCATCGGCCTGCGCACTGATGTATGTCTCCTCCTTTGAGGGGTTTGGCGTGCCCATTTTGGAGGCCTTTGCTGCGGAGACACCGGTCATCACCGCCTCCGTGACTGCCATGCCGGAAGTGGCCGGCGATGCGGCCCTGCTGGTGCATCCTGACGATGTGCCTGGCATCAGCGCGGCAATGCAGCGTGTTTTCACCGATATGGAACTGCGTGGAAGGCTTGTGGAAAAGGGACGTCTCCGGCAGCGTAGCTTCTCTTGGGACAGCACAGCGGACATTTTGTGGCGAATCATTGAAAAACAATACTATTCCTCAAATTTGAATCATGATGAAAAACAGTAGGCCCATTTTGCTATTTTTATGCTGCGTCTCTCTTTCCCTTTCGGCGCAGGAACGGCTGACAGGACTGGCGGGGAACCGGCTGTTATGGCAGACGGCGGAAAACACCCGTTTCCAGCAGAAAAGCGGTGAGGATTTCCTTTATATCCCTTCGCTGCCATTGCCGTTCACGGATGATTTCTCTTATGGCTCCCTTTATCCGGACAGTGCCCGCTGGATGCCGGGCAGCGGCTTTGTTAACCGCAGTTTCGGTTTCAGGCCGCCCACATGGGGTGTGGCCACGCTGGATGCCCTGGATGCGCACGGACGGGTATATGCCCATGCCTCAAAGTCCCCTTTTTATGCGGACACCATGACCTCCAAGCCAATCCGGCTGGATTCCATTTTTTCGCCTTTGGCCAGAAGCCTGACTGTAGCTGACTCGGTCTATTTCAGTTTTTTCTATCAGCCGGGTGGCGGCCTGCACAACCATCCGTGGGAGGGATTGGGCGATGCGCCAGAAAGCCGCGATTCCCTCATTTTGGAATTCGGCTATTACACAGGTGACACTGTTTACCTGACCGCAGACTCTTCCGTGCGCGGTTTGGAGACACGCTGGCGTCGGGTCTGGTCTGCACCGGGGATGGAGCTGGAGCAGTTCATGGCCGTCTACCATCTGGACAGTTCGCTCTGTTTCCGCCAGGTGATGATTCCTGTCACGGACAGCTGCTTTTTCAACAGTGGTTTCCAGTTCCGTTTCCTCAACATCGCCTCCTTGGAATACACGGCGGAAAACCCCACTTGGGCGGGTAATGTGGACTATTGGAACATTGACTATGTCCGGCTGAACCGTGGGCGCAGCCGCAAGGACACTTTTATCGATGACATTGCCATTGCGGCCAATCCGGGCAGCCTGCTGCAAAACTATGAGGCCATGCCCTGGCGGCAGTTCCGCAGCAGCGAATTGAATTCTTCGTTTGAAGTGAATCTGATCAACTTGTCGGATCTCACCAAAAACGCCACCTACCAGTATAGCATAACCGATGCGCAGGGTTCCCTGGTTACGCCGCTGTATGACGGTGGAGCCTACAATATAACCTCCTACCGGAACGGTGGCTACCAGCAGTATGCGCCCCATGCGCGTCCGACCATTGCAGCCATCTCCGCCAGCTTGACGGCTGAAACCGACTGGTATGTCACCCATGTGCATCACGAAGCGGGGGCGGGTGATCCTGTTCCTGACAACGATACGGTGGTTTTTGTCCAGCATTTCGGCAATTACTATGCTTATGATGACGGCACACCGGAGGCCGGTTATACTGTAGTGGATATCAATACATACCAAACCGGTCTGGCTTTGGAGTTCCAGCTCAACCAGCCCGACACCCTGCGGGCTGTGGCAATGTACCTGAACCATGCCCAGGGGGATGCGAACCAGTTTGATTTCACCCTATGTGTTTGGGATTGTCAGGACGGTATGCCTGGAAAGTTGCTGTACAGTGGAAAGGTTTCACAGCATTTTCAGGAGGAACTGTTCGGTTTCCAGCTTTTCGAATTGGAGGAACCTGTTGCAATAAGTAGCTGTTTCTTTGTGGGATATACGGTCAGTAGCCGGAATTTCCTCAATGTGGGCTTTGACCAGAACAACAACCGTGGGGAGAAAGTGAGATATTACTCCTCACGCAAGTGGAGCAACAGCTTTTTGGCGGGTTCGCCCATGATAAGGCCCTATGTCGGGGATCCGCTGCCGTTACAGGTGGCTGAACGTGTGGCGGAGGATTTGGTGTTGTATCCGAATCCGGCACAGGAGCTGGTTTTTCTCCGTTTGCCGGAAAACTGTCAGGAGGCATCCGGCAGGATGTGGGTCTGCTCCGCCGTCGGACAAATAATGTATCAGGGAGATTTTAGGGAAACCCTTTCCGTGGCAGATTATCCGGCAGGAATGTATATTATCAGGGTGCAGCAGGGGAACCGGATTTATACCGGAAAAGTGGTGAAACAATAGAGGGGAAGATACCCCTCTTTTATTTTCGGATTCAGAAAAACCGTTATTGAAAAGAAGGCTGTCTGAATCTGCTCAGGGGAATTATTAGAAAATCATTGCCAGAAGCACAAACAGCCAGTGTGCGGCGATACCTGCAATCAGGCCGCCGATGGCGTGTGCCGTGATGGCCTTGGAAATAAGTTTGCGGTAGCCGAGGGAGTCGAGCATGGCGGCGTGCGTGCTCAAAAAGCCGCTCCAGCACATGCCCATCGCCGTGAAAACCGCAATTGCGTTGTTGTTGACAATCCCTTCGGAAATGTAGTGCGGCAGCAGACCCAAAGCAGCGCCCACCGCGCCCAAGGCGGTGATAGGGAAGGAGATCAGCTCCGGAGTCTGGAAACCGAAAAGCCACTCAAACACGAAATTGATTTTGTCGGCCAGCCAGGTGATGACCGGGACCCCTTCGTAGGCCACACCAGCATAGGTACCTTCGGCTCCTGACGGCCCGAAAGTGAGCATCATCACCAATGTGGAGATGCAGAGCACACCCGGAATGATTGCCAGTCCGATACCGACCCCGTCCTTGCCTCCATCCAGCAGGGAGTTGAGGAAACGCAGAAAAATGCCCCCTTCCGACTTGAAGGAAATCTGCTGTTCATCCCCTTCGGAACCCTCGCATACGGGAGTGTCCAGCTCAGGATAGGCTTTCAGGGTGAAACGCTGCATCAGCCGTGTGGAGACAATGCTTCCCACAATAGCTCCGGTCACGCCGACCAGTGCGCCCTTGGCAAAGCCCAGGCCGGTCATGAAGGCGACCACCACCAGCCCCATGCCGAAGGCGGTGCCGAAATTGGTGAGCGAGACCAGCTGGTATTTTTTGAAATAGTGCGAAAAATGCTTGTCCTTTGAAAGGGAGATGACCGCCGGGTTGTCGCTCAGGAAGGTCATGATCGCACCTAAGGCGGCCACGCCTGGCAGCCGGTAGAGCGGCTTCATCAGCGGGCGCAGCATCACCTCCACCAGACGCACCACGCCGAATTCGGTGAGCAGGCGGCTGATTGCCCCCATCAGCACGCAGATGGCCATGATGTAGAACACCGTCTCCATCAGCAGGTGGTAGGCGGTCTGCATAAAAGTGTTCAGCATTTTTGGCAGGCTCATCTTGTAGGCCAGCCCGCCGAAAAACAGAAAGAAAAAAAGCAGAAAAATGGCAGCCTCCACGCTCCGACGTGTGACGAATTTCTGCCTATGGAACCATTCTTTTATCATATAACCAATTGTTTACATAAATAAATTTGCACTTCTTCCCTCTATTGGAAAAGAAGTGCAAAAGTAGAAAAAATCCTTATATCCTCACCCGCTTCCCGAAAGAAAAAAGGAATGAATCCCCTCTGTCGTAAAATGCCTCGGGAGTGTGTGCGGTTTGTTTAGTACGCCAAGGTTTCCATGGCATCTATGGCCGATGGCAGTGCAGCTGCTGAGAAAATGATAGCCGCCATTATCGCTATGATAGCTAATGCCAAAGCAACAATGGTACAAATTCCTGTGAATTTCCAGTAGCGCTTGTTGTTGAGCATGGCTGTGGCAAACTCTTCATTGTCAGGATTTTCACTAACATTGAGTATTGCTCTGGAAGCCTTGAGCATAAAGGTGGCGGGGAACAGGTAAATGATGGCTATAATGATATATATAATACCCATAATTGTTCCGCCTTGAGTAGCACTAAATGAGGGGAATAACATCATGCAGATGCCAAACACGAACATTAATGCCGCAGCAATATACATCATGACAGCATAGAAAACGCCCCATTTGCCGGCTGAAGCCATGTGCCCCAAGGTCGTCCCACTGATTTCCACGTTGTGGTTTTTTACTTCTTCCACTTGATTTTCCACCATGTTTCCGGTGGTTTCATTTTGATAATTTTCGTCCATTTGTCTGAATTTTTATGGTTAAAACTGTTTCGTTAACGTAAAAAATGTGAAAATATTGTCCTATTTGTAAAAAAAATGGAAGTTTCCCTAAATTATTTGTCCACTTTTAAATCGTCCTATTTTTTGGGAGGTTTACAGTCTACCTCCCCTAATTTTTAAGAACATTTGTCACATTGACAGGATTCAGCCGCCAGGTGAGGCCCGCACTACATTCCACACACCAGGAGGCGTCGTGTCGGGCCGCCACGTATGCATGCAGCCGCACCTGGTCATCTGCCGACCATGGGAAAAACTCGCCGCCCACACCGGCATAGGCTGCCGCAAATCCGGGTGCCACATAAATGTCGGGAGATACGGGACGCGGGTTTCCGTCCATCAGGTAAATGCCCGAAAGCGAATTTTCGTCATATCCGCCCTTGACAAACAGCGAAAACCGGGAGACGACAGGCCGCCATTTGAACTCCGCCATGACGGAGTAGTCCCGGAAAAGGGTGTAGTCGTTCAGGGCGGTCCGGTTCATCACATCCACATAAAAGGACCAGAATAAAAAGTCCAGTTTGTGCCCCAGCACTATGTAGTGCATGAACTTGTCTGGCTCATATCCGATGAGGTTGGTTGAGTAGATGGTTCTGAACCAGTTGAAATTACCGCTCCACATCAGGTTGACCGCATAGAGGTTCTGCAGCGGCTTCTCCACGTAGGGGGAGTTGCAGAGCTGCAGCTGCAGGTGGTTATAGTCGTCCGCATAGTGCAGGGAGAACCCCATCTCAAAGCAGTTCACGTTGTTGTAGAATTCCGAGCAGAAATACATGTCGATGGGTGCCACATCATATTCCCATGCGCCGATGGCCACCACCTCCTTGCCCGCCGACAGGTAGAAGCGGTCGGCGAAATGCCAGTCCAGGTGCAGCCAGTCAGTGGCCTGGAAAAAGGTTTGGGAGAAATTGATGTTGGCGATGTTGATGCGCTGCCGGTAGGAGTAGGAAAGTGTGGAGGTCAAATCCCCTTCCATGATGAAATTCAGATGTTTGCCCTGGAAAGAACTGGTGTTGGGGGCCGATGCGCCGCAGAGGGCGGTGTCCTCATGGTGCTGGAAGTCGAAATCCATGCGGGTCTGCAGGACAAAGCGCCTGCACCACTTTTGCTCTTTGGGTGGTTGCGCGACATAACATCCGAGACGGCGGATTTTTTTCTGCTGCTCTTGCGGCTCCTGTTCCTGGGAAAAGGCAGAGACCGCCCACAGGCAGCAGAAAAGGAAAACGATACATTTATTCAAAATGTTCACATAACTTAGTAAATGTTTACCATGGTGAAAGCCAATGGTTCTCTTGCTTGTGACGGGTTCCGGCGCATCCGCTGCATAAGGCAGTGTAGTCAGTTCAAATTTTTTCATCAATTGCTGTTTTTTAAATGTCCAAATGTTAGCTTGTACCGCTTCTCCCTTCTCGTTTTGAAAGGGAACTGCGGAGAGGGAAACAAAATGCAAATATAGTTGAAATTTGGATACGGCTGACGCAAAGAGGGGATTTTTTTCGTTTCGCCCGCGAAACGTATTGCAAATTTATTTACTTTTGTATTTTATATCTGTAATTGTTCCAAATATGAAGAAAGCGCTATTAGCGGCCCTACTTTTGTTGTTTGCGGCTCCCCATGCCCATACGCAGGATTCCCCAAAAATCAACAAGCGGAATCTGGTGGTCAAGGAATGGATCACCTCCTCCCAAACCGGAAAGAGGTATCTGGACCATGTGACGGTATACAATTCGGACAGAAAAAAAATAGAGGAGACCGAATACGGAGTTTCCGGACAGAAGTGGAAAAAGCGTTACGAATACGGTAAAAACGGGAAATGTGTAAAGGTGCTTGTATATGACGAACACAACCGGCTTGTCAGCTATAAGACGTTTGAATACAATGAATATGGCCGGAAAAAGGTGCAATACAGCTATGATGCGAAAGGCAGGCTGAAATCCGTCAAAAATTTTGAATATCTCGTTGCGGATGACAAATAATGCCGGGCATATTGACTTTCAAACGGCTTCATGCCTGCCGGATTTTCCGCCGATAAGCCTTGAGGAGATGCGGGAAGTCAGGCTGATGGACCGTGTCGACACCAAATATGTCACTAACGAAACCGTTCTTTTACAAATACTTGCGGAGGCAAACCGGCAGGGGTACCGTGCTTTGGAGAGCGTTTGCGGCAAAATCCAGCCCTACGACTCCATCTATTTTGACACCGGCTGTATGGATATGTACCGTGACCACCACAACAGGCGGCTGGTGCGCCAGAAAATCCGCACGCGGCAGTATCTGCATTCCGGAGACACTTATTTGGAAATCAAAAAGAAAAACAACAAAAGCCGGACTAAGAAAAAGAGGATGGCCATCCCCGCAGCCGCCTTTAGGGACTATAGGGAAGAGCCTGTGATGAACCGCTTTGTGGAGGAGTATTCGGGCTATCGTCCGGAGCAGCTGCATCCATGCCTGGAAACCGTTTTCAACCGGATCACCTTAGTGAATGCTGCAAAAACCGAACGGGTTACCATTGACAGTTCCCTGCGTTTTGTCAATGTCGCCAATTCTGTTGAAAGTGATTTGGGCAATGCCGTGGTCATAGAGCTGAAACAGGAGGGGAGGGCTGCGAGCGGAATGAAGCGCATTCTGTTGGATTTGCGCGTCAAACCGTTGCGCATGAGCAAATACTGCATCGGCACGGCATTGACTGACCCGCAAGTGCCCAACCACCGCTTCAAATTGAAAATCAGAAAAATAAATAAAATCGCTGCATTATGTACAAACATTTGATTGTCATCATTTTAGCTTTTATTATTGCCTCTCCTGCCATGAGCGCCAGTCCTGTCATGGAAGCAAATCCTGCCATGGAAACTAATCCTGCCATGGAAGCCTCCGGCACGGCAATGGCAAGTGAAGAATTGGACGAGGAAAATCCCCTGACCGAGGAGAACGACCTTGAATCCGTGCAATATCTGCCTGTCGCGCAAATGAGTATGACACAGCATCTTGTGGAGCTTGGGCTGCGTTTCGGCACCAATCTGGCGGCCTCCCTTATCATTGTCGGACTTTTGTACTATCGCAAAAGCCGCCGCCGTGACTACTATTTCACCTTCATGGCCTTTTCCACCGCCATGCTGATGCTGCTCTACATCATGGGCAATGTTTCCATCGGCATCGGCCTCACTTTGGGGTTGTTTGCCATTTTCGGCATTATCCGCTACCGCACCGAAACCGTCCCCATCCGCGAAATGACCTATCTGTTCGTCATTATTGCGGTGGCCGCCATGAACGGCCTTGCACCACTGTACCGCGAAACCGGAGCCGCAGGCCTGCAGCCGCATTTTGTCTTGGATTACGGCATTTTGGCCATCATGATCATATCCAATGCGCTGATTATAGTCATTATCGCCATTCTGGAAAATGGGAACCGCAAGGGGCGTATCACTTCCAAACTGGTGCTGTATGACCGGATTGAACTCATCCTGCCTGAAAAACGTGCGGAACTGGTGTCAGACCTTGAGAAACGCTTGGGTGTCAAGGTGCTGGATGTTGAAATCGGACAGGTGGACTTTTTGAAGGATGCCGCCTACGTCAAGGTCACCTATCCTTTAGGAAAAGGGGAGGAGGAGAGCATCAACTTTTTTTCTGGAAAAGGTGGTGCTGACCCCAACCTTATGCCGTAGTGAGGAGATTTTTGAATGCAAATGAATAATTAACAATAAAATATTTAGCAATATGGAAAATGTAAAAGGTTATATTGAGGCGAACAAGGAGCGTTTTTTGAACGAGCTGTTCGAACTGATCCGTATCCCCTCCATCAGTGCGGAGGCGGAACACAAGGAGGACATGGTGCGCTGCGCGGAAAAGTGGAAATCGTTTTTGCTGGCGGCGGGCGCGGACAAGGCGGAGGTGATGCCGACTGCCGGCAATCCGGTGGTGTACGGTGAAAAGATCATCGATGCCGCAAAACCTACCGTGCTGGTGTACGGCCATTATGACGTGATGCCGGTCGCCCCGATGGAATTGTGGAAAACCCAGCCGTTCGAGCCTGTGGTGAAGGATGGGAAAATTTGGGCGCGCGGTGCGGATGACGACAAGGGCCAGTCCTTCATGCAGGCGAAAGCCTTTGAATTTATGGTGAAAACCAACCAGTTGCCTTGCAACGTGAAATTCATGCTGGAAGGGGAGGAGGAGATTGGTTCCGGTAGCCTTTACGCTTTTTGCGAAGAGCACAAGGAACTGCTGAAGGCTGATGTTATTCTAGTGAGTGACACCAGCATGATTGCGCAGGATGTGCCCTCCATCACCAGCGGTTTGCGCGGCCTCTGCTATTGGGATGTGGAGGTGACCGGCGCCAACCACGACCTGCACAGCGGAATTTTCGGCGGTGCGGTTGCCAACCCCATCAACATTTTGTGCAAGATGATTGCCGGACTGCACGATGAGGACAACCATATCACCATTCCCGGATTTTACGATGACGTGTTGGTCATCAGTGACGAGGAGCGTGCCTTGATGGCACAGGCCCCGTTTGACGAGGAGGCCTATAAGAAGGAGCTGGACATCAAGGCGGTGCATGGCGAGAAGGGCTATTCCACCAAGGAACGCACCGGAATCCGTCCCTGCCTGGATGTGTGCGGCATGTGGGGCGGCCACACTGGAGAGGGCAGCAAGACAGTTTTGCCCGGCAAGGCTTACGCCAAAATCTCCACCCGTTTGGTAGCCAATCAGGACTATCAGAAAATCAGCCGTTTGTTCCAGGAATATTTTGAATCCATCGCTCCGGACTGCGTGACGGTGAAGGTGACACCCAGCCACGGCGGTGCCGCCTATGTCTCCCCGTTGGAGATGAAGGCCTACAAGGCAGCGGAAAAGGCTATGGAGAAAACCTTTGGCAAACGTCCCATCCCGACCCGCAGCGGCGGCAGCATCCCCATTGTGGCCGGATTTGAGAAGATATTGGGCATCAAGAGCATCCTGATGGGCTTCGGTCTTGGCAGCGATGACATTCACGCGCCCAACGAGAACTATCCGCTGTTCAATTTCTTCAAGGGCATCGAAACCATTCCCTACTTCTACGAATATTTCGCCCAAATGTAGGGATGTCGGTGGCGCATGTCCGAAGTGAAAAGGGCGTGTCCCTGTGAAAGGAAGGATGTCCGGTCGGGAAACTGCGGATGTCCGGATGTAAAAAGGCAGATGGCGGCAGAAATGCTGCCATCTTTTTTACCGTTTCCGGTGAATAAATGGGTCTGTTCAGTGGCTGACAGCCGGACAATGTGAATTTGGCGTATTTTTAAAATATTGATATAGAATAATTTACACACTATTCCACAAGGATGTAAAAATATTTGCGCTTTTGCACTGTTGGTATTTGAAAAGTTAGTACTTTTGCAGTCCAAAAATTGAGTAGAAAAGGAAAGTTTGAAACCATAAAATTCGAGAGAAATGTCAAAGATTTGCATGATTACCGGAAAAAGGGCGATGGTGGGAAACAATGTTTCACATTCAAATATAAAGACCAAACGCAGATTCTATCCGAATTTGCAGGAAAAGAAATTCTACATTCCTGAAACAGATGAGTGGGTGATTTTGAAAGTTTCCGCCAAGGGAATCAAATACATCAACAAACATGGTGTTTTGGGAGCTTTGCAAAACGCTTACGACAAGGGTATTTTATATTAGGATATTTCATGATGTAAGATGCAGTGCTTTTGAGCATTGTCTTTGGTAAAAGGAAGCCGCTGTGAGGCTTCCTTTTTTTGTGTCGGTTTTTTGATTATCTTTGCATTTGGAATTAAAACATCATTTATGAAGAAAGTAATTTGTATCATTTTGACATTAGGAGTGTTAGCTTCTTGTCACAAAAAAAAGGAAACAAAAATGGACATGAGTAATCCCTTTTTCGCCAATGTGGAGCGGTTGTATGGTATTCCCGCTTTCGAGCAAATGGAAGTGAAACATTTCATGCCGGCCTTCGAGGAGGGTATGAAACAGCAGAAGGAGGAGATTTTGGCGATAACCTCCAATGCCATGGTTCCGGATTTCAAGAACACTATTGAGGCTTTGGAGTACAGCGGTGAGCTGTTGGATGAGGTAAGTGCCTGTTTCTTCAATCTCTGCGAGACAAACAACAGCCCTGAAATGAACGAAATCGCTGAAAAAATCAGTCCGGTGCTTTCGGCACATGCGGATGACATCTACATGAACGAGGCTTTGTTCAGCCGTGTAAAGGCGGTGTATGACAAGCGGGAAGCGCTGAATCTGAGCCGCGAACAGCAACGGCTGCTGGAGGAGACCTACAAACATTTTGTGCGTGGCGGAGTTAACCTTCCGGAGGAGAAGCAGGAGCGGTTCCGCGCCATCAACGAGCGGCTTTCCCTGCTGACGGTAAAATTCGGGAACAATGTGCTGAACGCCACCAATGCCTACCGGATGGTCATTGAGGACAGCGCGGAACTGGCCGGACTGCCCTCATCGGTGGTTGAGGCGGCGGCGGAAACTGCCAACGAGCAGCCGGGAACCCGCGGAAAATGGGTCTTCACCACCCAAACTCCCAGCCTGCTCCCCTTCCTGCAGTTCGCCGATAACCGTGAAAGACGCCGCCAGCTTTGGGAGGCATACGCTACGCGGTGTCAGGGCGGTCCTAATGACAACTTGGCACTGATACGTGAAATTGTGGCTCTACGGGCGGAACGCGCCCAACTGTTGGGTTATGCCACGCATGCCGATTATGTGTTGGATGACTGCATGGCCAAAACACCGCAGGCGGTGTACGATCTGCTGCTGCAGGTGTGGAAGCCAGCCTTGGCCAAGGCCAAACAGGAGGAGGCCACCTATCAGGCCATGGCCAATAGGGAAAAGGGCGGATTCACTTTGCAGCCTTGGGACTGGCGTTATTACGAAGAGAAGGTGCGCCAGGCGAAATATGACTTGAGCGATGAGGAGTGCCGGCCCTATTTCCAAATGGAGCATGTGCGGCAGGGCATTTTCACTTTGGTGGAGCGGCTGTACGGCCTCACTTTTGTGAAAAACAGCAAGTTGCCGCTCTATCATCCGGAGGCGGAAGGCTATGAGGTGTATGAAAATGATACTTTGCGCGGTGTGCTGTATCTGGACTATTTTACCCGCGACAGCAAGCGCAGTGGTGCCTGGATGACGGAGTTCCGCACCCAGCACCAGACCGAGGACGGGGAAAATGTGATTCCCATCGTCTCTCTGGTGTTCAATTTCCCGCGTCCCACGGCCACTACACCCTCCCTGTTGAATTTTGATGAGGCTGAGACCTTCTTCCATGAGTTCGGACATGGGCTGCATGCGCTGATGAGCCGCTGCCGCTACCGCTCTTTGGCAGGAACCAATGTGAGCCGCGACTTTGTGGAGATGCCCTCCCAAATTATGGAAAACTGGGCACGCCATCCCGAAATGATGCGGTTGTATGCGCAGCATTACCAAACGGGTGACACCATTCCGGAGACATTGGTCAAAAAAATACAGTCTGTCTCCTATTACGGACAGGGTTTCATGAATACCGAGCTGCTCGCCGCCTCGTTGTTGGATATGGATTATCACACGCTTGCCGAGGTGAAACAGTTGGATCCGGTGGCCTTTGAAGCGGCTTCCATGGAAAAATATGGGCTGATTCCCTCCATCATTTCGCGTTATCACAGCTGGTACTTCCAGCATATTTTCTCCTCTTCTTCGGGGTATGATGCGGGCTATTACAGTTACACATGGTCGGCGGTGCTGGCCTGTGACGCCTTTGAACTGTTTGAGCAGAAGGGCATTTTCAACCGTGAGGTGGCTTCCGAGTTCCGCCATCAGATTCTGGAGCGGGGCAACACGGAGGATTTGGCGACGCTCTACCGGAATTTCCGGGGACAGGATCCTGACATCCATCCGCTGTTGCGCAGACGCGGTTTGGAATAGTTCGGCCATAGTGCCTGTTTTGAACGGAACAGCAGAAATCATTCGGTTCGGATGTAAAGGATTGTGGGTATGAGACGATATGTGGTGACCCTGTTGGAACTGGTGCTTTTTTGGCTCTGCTTTTTTGCCGTGGGCCGGATGCTGTTTTTGGCGGTTTACCATGCCATGCTCGCCGGTATTCCGGGAAAGGAGATTGCCGCCTGCTTCATGCATGCTTTCCGATTGGATCTATCCACGCTCAGTTATCTGCTGGCGGTGCCGCTTCTGCTGCTGTGGCTGCAGATGGTGGGGATTTCCCGGCTTTGGCACCGGCTGCTCCGCTTATGTCTGCTTTTTGAACTGATTGTATGCTGTTTTGTACTGTTGGGGGAGATTGCCGTTTACGGTGAATGGTTAGGTAAGCTGAACTACAAAATACTGCTTTATCTGAAACATCCGATGGAGATTGTGCAAACGGCCACTTTCCCACAACTGCTTGGTTCGCTGGTCGCCATTGCGCTTTTGAGCGGAGGTTTTTATTGGATTTTGCACCGTTGGATTTTAAGGCAGCCGCTGCCGCAGCTTCCGCACGCATATTGGAAAATGCCGATGGCACTGCTTTTGAGCGGGGCTTTATGCTTTGTGGGCATGCGCGGCGGTTTTGATGCAATCCCCATTTCGCAGAGCGCGGCCTATTATTCCTCCCATCCGGTGCTGAACGATGCGGCGGTCAATCCACATTACAACCTGTTCTGCAGTTTTTACGATTTCGGCAGCGTGGACGACAGTCTGTTCCATTTCATGGAGGATGAAAAAGCCGAGGCGATGGTGGAGGAGCTGCACCGGTGCGGAAAGGATACGCTGGTTCCTATACTTACCGGCGAAAAGCCCAACATTGTCTTTATCATTCTGGAGAGCTGGACCGCCGATTTGGTGGAGAGCATCAGCGGTGTGCCGGATGTCACGCCCTGTTTCCATGCTTTGGAGAAGGAGGGCATTCTTTTTACCCGCTATTATTCTAACGGACATCGCTCCCAGCAGGCTATGTCCAGTATTTTCAGCAGCTATCCGGCGCTTCCGGTATATGACATCACGGATGATTTTTCCAAATACCGGCATCTGCCGTCGCTGCCGTTGGAATTGAAAAAGGCCGGTTATCATACTTTTTATTATTTTGGAGGCAATTTGGACTATGGCAATATCCGTTCCTATCTGTTCCATTGTAAGTTTGACGAGATAACGGAGGAGAAGCAGATGGATAAAAAACTGCCTCGTGCCAAGTTGGGAATCCATGACCAGTACACATTTCCGCTTTTCCATCAGGCCATTAACCAAAAACAGCAGCCCTTCATGGGTGTGCTGTTCACGGTGAGTTCCCACAGCCCGTATGACCAGCCCCGCGTTGTGGCGGAGGTGGAGATTGAGGATGAGGAGCGCCCTTTTTTGAATTCGGCCAAATACACTGACCACTGTTTGGGAGAGTTTATGGAGGCGGTGCGGAAGGATCCGTGGTATGCCAACACCCTGTTTGTCATTGTGGGCGATCACGGACATCCCACCCATTTGAAAAAATCGGCGGTGGAGCCTGCCTATCTGCAGGTGCCTCTACTGTTGTACGGCGAGGTGGTTGCGCCTGAGTTGCGCGGCACACGGAACCCCAAGGTGGGATCACATGTGGATCTGGCTGCCACATTGCTCCGGCAACTTGGTTTGGAGGCCTCCGCTTTCGGTTGGAGCAAAGACTTGCTGAACCCTTATGCGCCTGCGTTCGCCTATTTTGAAACCTATTCCGGTTACGGATGGGTGCGTCCGCAAGGGGCTTTTACTGAGGTGAAATCGGGCAGGCAGTGGCATGTGTCGGGTTATGGCGACTCCACACTTTTCCCGCTCCTGCAGCAGGAGGGGAGGGCCTATCTGCAAACGTTGTATCAGAGATATTGCAAATATTGAAAATTTAAAAAAATGAAATACATTGGAGCGCATGTGAGCGCATCGGGCGGCGTGGGCAACGCAATTTTGAACGCGGTGGCGATTGGGGCCAACGCTTTTGCACTCTTTACCAGAAACCAGCGCAGCTGGGTCAGCAAGCCGTTGGCTGAGGAAGAGGTTGTGTCATTCAAAAAAATGTTGGTGGAAAAGGGATTTGACGCACGGCAGGTGCTGCCTCATGACAGCTACCTCATCAATCTCGGCTCTCCGGATGAGGAGACCTTACAAAAAAGTCGTGTCGCCTTTCTGGACGAAATGCAGCGTGCGGAGCAGCTGGGGCTGCATCTGCTGAATTTTCATCCCGGTTCGCATTTGAACCGGATGAGTGAGGAGGCCTGTCTGGACCAGATTGCCCGTGAGGTGAATGCCGCGCTCCGCCAAACCAGAGGAGTGACTGCCGTAATTGAGAACACTGCAGGGCAGGGCAGCAACCTCGGATGGCGTTTTGAACATATCCGCCGCATTATCGATGGCATTGAAGATAAAAGCCGTGTTGGGGTCTGTATTGACACCTGCCATACCCATGCCGCTGGCTACGACCTTTCCACGGAATGGGGCTACCAGCTTTGCTGGGAGGATTTCGAGCGGATTATCGGGTTCCAATACCTTCGCGCCATTCATTTGAATGACAGTAAGAAAGATGCCGGTTCACATGTGGACCGCCATGAAACCTTGGGCAACGGTTTCCTCGGCAGGGATTTCTTTGTCCGCTTCATGCACGACAACCGGTTTGACAACATCCCCATAATCCTCGAAACACCGGATCCTGCCCGCTGGGCGGAAGAGATAGCGTGGCTGAGGGGGTTGTGAGGTCGGCTTTGCGGATGTTGTCATGGTACGGACCTGCTTCGCAGGTCCGTGCTTTTCGGCTACGCCTCGGCCATTCAAGTAAACTTGATGGCGCTCGGCTTGCACGAAAAGTCATTGTTTATTCCTTCACAAACCTCCCGTACTGTCCTTCCATTCGCAACAGATAGAGCCCTTTGGCCAAGCCGCTGACCCTGATGCCTTCGGAGGCGTTGTAACTGCCCTGCAGCACCATGCGGCCTGTAACGTCAGTGATTTCGTAGGAAGTGTTATCGTAACGTTCCCCGTTGGTGAGGAAGAGGGACTGTTTGGCGGGGTTGGGGTAGAGGGAGAGGGACTGTGCGGCTGTGATATGTGGCACACGCATATCAATATCATTGTTATAGCAGTCTCCGGGTGTGCTGTCCGTGTCAAATTCAGGAAAGTCTAACAGCAGTTCGTCCTGTTCATAGTAGCACAGCAGGCGCAGTTTCTCGAAGAGGCAACCGTATTCTGGCTTGTAGTCGGGGGAGAAGAGGCCGTAGTTACTGCCTATACCTTCAATCCAAATGGTTTCATCAAACCCGTCTGTTTCACCCCATTGGTCGTTCGGATTAAAAATCTGGATACGAAGGGTGGCGCGTTTCTCCCCGTTGTGCAGTGTGATGGAATCCCTTCCCACGCATTTTGCCACAAGGTTGTGACCCCTGTCAAAGGAGGTGATGATGGCAGAGTCGCCAACCTGCAGGGAGAAGTCGTACATCAGGAAAGAGGACATAGGCGGATTGACAAGACTTGAAGGTATTCCGTACAGACGTTTGTTTTCATCATCGTAGCGTATGAGCGCATACAAAAATGTTCTTCCTGTTCCCGTCTCCGGTTTCCAGAACTCATCCTTGTAGACTTTAAGGTAAGTGAATCCATCATAGCTGGTTTCTCCGCAGGTGCGGTATTTGTGGCAGCTCACCGACCATTCGCAGGAGTCCTTGAAGACACCGCAACCACCTCGGCAATCAGTGATTGACAGGGTGTCCGGGCTTGCTATGGTTTTCAGTAATCTTACCCTTTGGTCGTTGCCGGCGGAATCCTTGCTTGTGACCCATTGTATCAGCCGGACGGCAGGAATGTAGCGTCCATATAGTTTGTAGATGTGTTGTATAGGGGTGCTCAATTCGGTCATGTCGGCGAACTGGTAGCTTTGTCCGTCTCCGGTCATCAGTACCAGAGTGTCTGTATTTGTGATGGATTTGAAGGTGAAATGTACAGTAAGGGGGGCGCATCCGGACAAGGTGTCCATAGTCATTTCCACGGAAGGTTCAGTCTGGGCAAAACCCATGGTAGCCATCAGAAAGGCCAATAAAGTCAAAATGTGCTTTTTCATCTTTTCTTGTTTTAATGGTTTTGAAAATCTTGCTTTTGATTTTGCAAAATTAAACAAAGTTTTAATAAGTTTTCAGTTTTTTTTCACCTTTTTGAAAAATTTTTCACACACACATATATATATATATATATCAGTATTTTATGGTTTTGTAAAGAAATGGGAAGTTCAAAGAAGAACTTTACGAACAATTTTTAGAAGTTCCCTGAATTTATTTCATTTTATGTGCTAAAATTTGAGGCTTTCGGACAAAATGAACGGTTATCGTCCGCAGCCACAAGAGGCTGAAAAAAGGAATTCGGTTTGGGGAAGCAGCTGCTGCATGGCCTCCTTTTGCGCGTCACTCAGAGTAATTGCCAACAAATTCACCGTTTTAAGGGTACCTCTTAAATTGCGGATTTCAGCCGGCAGCTCCGCAATGTTGGTGCTCCAGGCATCCAAAATCTCCAATGATTCCAATTGTGAAATGCTTTGGGGCAGATAGGCGAGCGGGTTCCGGTTCAGATGCAGCTCGCGCAAAAGCACCAGGTTCCCCAACTCGGGAGGCATGTATCGGATGCGGTTATTGGACAAGTCCAGCACACTCAAAAGGGGAAGTTGGAAAACCACATCCGGAACGGCCTGAAGCCGCAAATGTGACAAATGAAGTTCCTGTAAATTTGGAAATTGTGAAAGATAGGCCGTCCAGTCATCCGGCACCTTCCTCACCCTCAACCGGATGACCGCCTCCACAGGCACCCTATCCCTGCGGATGATTTTTTCCGTGTAGAGGGGAATGGCACACAGTTTGGCACTGTCATACAAACGGACGGCCTGGCCATACTGCCGGACTTGTTGCCGGGTTTGCGGCTGGGCCTGCAAGGCAACGCTGCACAGCACGAGGAAACACATTGCTGAAACTTTCCCACCCATGCGCCGAAATATACCAGATCCGTTTCTATGAACAGGAAAAAAACTCCACGCCATCCCTATTGATTTTACGATGAAACAAAAGAAACTGCAACAACCCACGGAACGCCAGATAGACCATGAAGGCCAGCCATAGGGCATGGTTGCCCCAAAGCGGTAGCAGCAGGTAATAGGCCATAAAGAAACCGGCTGTGGCCAAAAACATGGTGTCGCGCATGATCCGGGAGGCTGTTGCGCCTATCAGAATGCCATCCCACAAAAAGGCGGCGAAGCTCACAAAGGGAATCACCAGAACCCATCCGTAATAGCGTTGGGCGAAAAGCACCACCTCCTCCTTGTCCGTGAAAAAATGCAGCAGGGCGTTGCCAAAACAGGCATACACCGCCACAAACAGCAGGCTCAGTGCCGCACCCCATCGGAACAGGTAACGGATCACCTTCTGCATCATTGTTTTATCATTTGCCCCCACATATTTTCCCACCAAAGATTCCCCTGCATAGGCAAACCCGTCCATCACATAGGAAAAAAGGGTAAAAAACTGCATCAGCAGTGTGTTGGCCGACAAATAGTCATCCCCAAACTTGGCTCCTGCGGCTGGAATGAAGGTGAAAACCGCAATCAGACAGAGGGTCCGCAAAAAAATATCGGCATTGACCTTGAAAAAGCGCACCATTTTCTCAGCGGAAAAAAGCGCACTTTGGGAAAACAGATGGCGATAATTCCCGTAATGCCGCCACCAGCAGCACAATGCAATGGCCAAGCCGCAATATTGCGCCAGAACCGTTCCCAAGGCGACCCCCTGGATTTTCAAATGGCAGACATACACAAAGAAAAGGCTGAACGCGATGTTGCTCACATCAATGAAAATGGCTATCCACATGGGCAGTTTGGCGTTCTGCATCCCAATGAACCAGCCTTTGAAAGCATATAGGCTCAATATGGCTGGAGCCGCCCAGATACATATCTTAAAATATTGCAACGCAACTTCTTCCACCTGCGTACTTCCATCCACCAGATAAAACACCAGCATGGAGATGGGTTTCTGCAAAAGCAGTAGCAGCAAGGCTGCCGTCAGGCCAATCAGCCAGGCACGCAGCAGGATGTGCAGCGACTCGCCGGCCTGTTCCGCACCGTATGCTTGGGCGGCCAAACCGCTGGTTCCCATCCGCAAAAAACCGAAGTTCCAATAAATCATATTGAAAATCATGGTGCCAAGCGCAATGGCACCAATATATACGGAAGAGTCCATGTGTCCCACAATGGCCAAATCCACCATACCCAACAGCGGCACGGTCAAAGTGGTGATGATGTTGGGAAGTGCAAGTCGAAGTATCTGCTTGTTCATCGAACAGCCGCTACTTGATCAGGAATGGGAATCTGTCAAAATTTTTCAATGCAACTGCCGTACCACGGGCCACTGCCTGCAAAGGCTCTTCCGCTACGTGAATTTGCAGCTTTGTCTTCAAGTGCAGACGTTTGTCCAAGCCGCGCAGCAGCGCACCGCCACCAGCCAGATATATACCGGCGGTATATATGTCTGCCGACAGTTCCGAAGGTGTTTTCTCCAATGCATTCATCACAGCCACCTCCACTTGGGATATGGAATTGTCCAACGCCTCGGCAATCTCCTGATGGGTGATTTTGATGGCTTTGGGAATACCTGTCAGCAGGTCCCGCCCATGTACCTCGTAAGGCTCAGGCGGATTTTCAATATCGGTCATGGCGGCACCTACATGGATTTTCACCAGTTCCGCCGTACGCTCGCCGATGGACATGCTATGCTCCCGACGGATGTAGTCCATGATGTCCTGGTTGAACTCATCACCGGCAATCTTGATGGAGGTCTGCTGAACAATACCACCTAAGGATATTACCGCAATTTCACTGGTTCCACCGCCAATGTCCACCACAATGTTTCCCTCCGGCTCCAACACATCCAGACCAATGCCGATAGCTGCCGCCATAGGTTCGTAAATGAGCCGTACATCGCGTGCGCCTGCCTGTTCCGCAGAATCCCTTACGGCCCGTTCCTCCACTTCCGTAATGCCGGAAGGAATACAGACCACCACCTTCAGTGAAGGCGGAAACAGGCTTTTCTGCCGGTTGTTCATCTTCCGCAAAAACTCCACCAGCATAAGTTCTGCTGCCTGAAAGTCGGCAATCACACCGTCTTTCAGAGGACGGATTACCTTGATATCTTCATGGGTACGCCCCTGCATGCGTAACGCTTCATCGCCTACTGCCTGTAATTTGTTGTCCTTCCGATTGATGGCAATTATGGAAGGCTCGTTGATGACAATCTGGTCGTTGTGTACGATAAGGGTGTTGGCCGTACCCAAATCCACTGCTATCTCTTTAGTGAAAAAGGAAAACAATCCCATTTTTTTGCAATTTTTTAAAAGTTAACTACTAATGTTTGAAATGACGGATTCCCGTGAAAACCATGGCAATGCCATTTTCATTGCAGGCATCGACGGATTCCTGGTCGCGCACCGAGCCCCCGGGCTGCATGATGGCGGAAATCCCCTCTTTGGCAGCAATGTCCACGCAGTCCCTGAACGGGAAAAAGGCATCCGAAGCCAGCACCGCGCCCTTCAGGTCAAACTGGAAGGTGTGCGCTTTCTGCACGGCATGCTGCAATGCGTCCACGCGGGAGGTCTGTCCCATGCCGGAAGCCAGCAGCTGCTTGTTCTTCACCAGCACTATGGCGTTCGATTTGGTATGCTTCACCAGCTTGTTGGCAAAAAACAGGTCTTCGAGTTGGGCTGCATCGGGACGCGCCTCTGTCGGGTATTTAAGTGTTTCCACCGATTCGATGGAAAGGTCACGCTCCTGTTCAATCTCCCCGTTGAGCAAGGTGCGGCATATTTTTGGTGACATGGCTGTGGAGAGCTGTTTCAGTATGATGCGGTTCTTCTTGCTCTTCAGCAGGGCCAACGCCTCCTCTGTGTAGGATGGTGCTATCAGAACCTCGAAAAAGAGCTTGTTAATCTCCTCCGCCGTGGCCAAATCCACCTCCGCATTGCAGACGAACACGCCTCCGAAGGCCGAAACGGGATCACATGCCAGCGCATCCTTCCAGGCCTGCAGCAAAGTGCTACGCTGCGCCACACCGCAGGCATTGGTATGTTTGATGATGGCAAAGCTGCAGTCGCCCAAATCGGAAATCAGACTTACAGCGGCATCGATGTCCACCAGATTGTTGTAGGAAATCTCCTTGCCGTTCAGTTGGGTGAACATCTCCTCAAGTTTCCCGTAGAACATGGCTTTCTGGTGGGGGTTCTCCCCGTAACGCAACGCCCTTCCGCCCTCAAAATAACGGTGGATGGCGGTGTCGTAATGGGAAGAGACCTTAAAACAGCGTTCCGCAAACAACCGGCGCACAGATTCATCCGTCGCCCCTTCACCTGCTTTCAGAACCTCCAGCAAGTCATTGTAATAGGCTTTGGAAGGGCAGCAAAGCACATCCTTGAAATTTTTGGCGGAGGCACGAATCAGGGAAATGCCGCCGATGTCGATTTTTTCAATGATTTCAGCCTCATCGTCGGTTTGGGCCAATGTTTCCTCAAACGGATAGAGGTCCACCACCACCAGATCGATGGGCGGAATATGGTACTGCTCCGCCTGCTTGACATCCTGCGGTTCCTCCCTCCGGTAGAGGATGCCGCCCATGATGCCCGGATGCAGTGTCTTCACACGGCCTCCAAAAATGGAGGGGTAGCCGGTAACTTCTTCAATATCTGTCGCATCTATTCCATTATCGCGCAAATACCGGTAGGTTCCTCCGGTTGAAAAAAGCCGCACTCCGTACTTTCCCAGCACTTCGGCAATTTCCAAAATATGCGCCTTGTCATATACTGTCAGCAATGCATTTTGAATCCTTTTCATGCCTTTTTCGTTCTTTTCTGATTAATATAACACACAACATAATGGTATTTAGTCAGATACACATATTGCACCTGACAAAGACCCTAACCTGCAAATTTCCAAAAAAAATCAATATGATTTTTTCACAAACAAATGATTTTTTTTATTTTTTTGGGAGTCGTACCTACACCTCCGTCCCGTTCCTGTATTTCATCGGGGTTTGGCCAGTCTGTTTCTTGAAGAATGTGCTAAATTGCGTGGCATTGTCGCATTGTTTGTCAATACAGGAAACCTATCATCCAAAGGGGAATTTTTTTTCCGTTCGGCACCTCCATGTCATCCGCAAGAATATACGAATCAGGCAAATCTGCGATTTGAGCGAAAGTTTTTCCTCTGCCGCCTACTTCCAGACGGTATTTTCCGTCCACCAGAAAATCACCATTGGCCTTGCCGTATTCCACGCTATGGAGGTAGTCAAGTTGGTTTACGGCAAAAGTCTTGCGTGCAGTGCCGATGTTTGCATTATCCAAAGTCAGCGCATAAAGCATGTTTGGGTTTTCAAGATACATCTTGTCCGGTTTCTGGAGCTTCTTGAATGATGACACATCCGAATATAACAGATTGATAATCTTGGCACGATGCAGATAGTTCAAATAGGTGACCACAGTATTGCGCGAAGCCTGTAACATCGCAGCCAACTTACTAACATCCAATTCATAAGGAACCAATCCGGCTACAATACCAAGCAGCGTCTGCAATTTGCGTACATTGACAGTCTCCACCCTGCATACCATGGGGAGTTCCGTACCCACCACATAGTCCACCACATTTGCAATTCGTTCGTAATACCTCTCTTTTCCTTCCAAATAATAGGGAAAATAGCCATATTGCAGGTATTCGTGGAACATCTGCACCGGATGGCAACAAGCGTTCAACTGGTCGCACAGCTTGTCCGGACTGACCAGAACCTCATCCAGACTGACAGCCGGAATATTTATTCCCTTGTAAAATTGCAGAAATTCCCGGAATGATAGTCCTTGCATCTTGTACAGAATGCATCTCCTTGAAAGGTCCGCCTCCGAATTAAGTATCTGCAGCAGCGAGGAGCCGCTAATGGTGACCTTAAGTTCAGGGAATGTGTCATATATAAGTTTTATTTCACGGCTCCATTCCGGATAGCGGTGTATCTCGTCCAAGTACAGGTGTTTCCCTCCCCGCGTGACAAACAGTTCAGCCAAATCCATCAGCGTGTGGTTTGAAAAATACAAATCCTCCAGCGTTGCATAAAGGACATTGGATATCCCATCGCTGTCATGCAGTTTGATATGTTGTAATATGAGTGTGGTTTTTCCAACACCCCTGGGACCGACAATTGCGGAAAGACGTTCATCCCATGCTATGTCTTTGATGCAATCACGCACTATGGTCGATGTCACCATTTGCAACCGCCGTTTGAAATGTGAAATCAAAATATCCATATACCGATTTTTAAATTCAGTTATTTGCAGAAACAACGCCTGTTTTTAGTTTTTATTGCTCTGTCGGGAGAACATTTTTATAAAAATATGCTCTGTCGGAAGAGCAAATATTTGCAAAAGTAGCAATTTTTCCAATACGTTTGTTGAATCGGTGAATTATTTCACAAAGTACAAAAAAGAGCCACTTTTTGTGTTAATGGCACACTTTTATGCAATATATTGGTTTATAATATGTTTAATGCGACTTTTCCGTGGCCTCCACATCAAATTCATGCCATTGGAAAAAAGGCGTTTTTTTGTCCATCACACCTGATTCCTACAAAAAAATTGATAAAAAAGAGCTGACGTATCAAATAAAAGGTGTCAGGATAAGCCAGTGTCCGTATAGAGTCGTAACCGGCAGTTAAGGGGTCTTCTTCCAAAAACGACTATGCCAAAACATGGCATAGTGGTCAATTATTTTTTCCTGCGCCTAACCCTTCGTAATCCCCTTCCCGTTCCTATATTCCATCGGGGTTTGGCCAGTCTGTTTCTTGAAGAATGTGCTAAATTGCGTGGCATTGTAGAAACCCAATTGAATGGCTATCCTTTCCATTTTTTCACAGGAACTCCTCAACAATAATTTTGCCTCCCTTGCC
>CAJOQK010000120.1 GCA_905236885.1 uncultured Bacteroidales bacterium | reverse complement strand
GTTTTATTTTCACCGCAACATACAGCCTCAACTTCATAGTTTATGTCTTCATAGAAATTGCCTATATGCACATAATTCACAAAATTCACATTTGCATGATGTGTCTTTTGCTCCTTGTTGCAATACCAATAAATTGTATCGCCTATTTTAAATTTGGGTGCCATTGTTGTCATATTATTTGTTAATTATCTTTTAATCGCACAGAAAAGATGACATGCTGTGAAGCCAACAAAGCACCCTCTATCTCGTCATTTCTCCGAGACAGAAAGTACGTAATGGAATCCGAGTAATAATATCTTCGTGCTACCATATATTCTTATAACATCTTTGTTATTGTTGCTATTGTTTCTTTAACGCTTCTATCACTTCCAAATCTGCCGGCAGCCAACACACATTATCCAATTCATCCTTCGAGAGCCATTTAGCTGCTTCATGTTCATTCAAGTGCAGCACATCCGTCTGCAACGAACACAGAAAGCAATGCATAGTCAAGTGAAACTTAGGATAGTCATACTCCACCGTACAAAGAAATTTATCTACGCTAATCTCTGCCGACAGTTCCTCGCGAATTTCCCTCACAAGAGCCTCTTCTGGTGTCTCTCCATCCTCCATTTTTCCACCAGGAAATTCCCAAAAATCCTTCCACTCGCCATATCCTCGCTGGGTGGCAAAAATGTGATTTTTGGAGTCATTGATAATGGCGGCAACAACGTGAAGGTGTTTCATATTTCTTCCAATCCAATTGATTTCAAATATTCGTAAGTGCCATCATAAAACTGTGGTAATCTTGTACGGTCTTGGTCATCTCCTTTTGGCACACAAATGACCATTCCTTGTCGGGCACGAGTTAGCAACACACGATAAGCATTGATTTGGTATGCTTTACGTTCTTCTTTATTGATACGATTCCATTTATTACCTCCGTTGAATTCAAAATAATCCCATGCAGTACCATTATATCGCAAATCTCCATCCCACACAAGACATGTCCAATCCAATTCCAACCCTTGTATATCGAATTCACTGGCAGCATCTTCCAAAAACAAAGATGAACGCACATCATTAATGTCATCCAAAAACCAATGTACAGTATCCGGTTTGCAACGAACATCTATTGCCAATGGTTTCAAACGATAAGCTTTTGATGAAACAACCATACCATATCGTTCATTTCCACGCGCTTTACTGCGCAACCATTCTTTTGCCTTTTCAATATCTCTTGTAAGTACAATAGGGTATCTGTCTGCAATGCTTTCGTAAACCTCTTTCGCTTTTCCAGATTCTCCATCCAATAGATAATGCACCATATTCGACAAACATTCAGCTCGGAAACTACGCATGGAGACAGCAAGGTGCAGATTGTCAGAATAAGTGACATTTAGCTTTTTATCTAATAACTCTTTAACCTTACCTTCTGCGTATTCTTTGGCAGTAAGCTGACTTGAAATGTACACCTGCCAGTCAGGAAAAGACTCATTAAGCGCACGAATCCACTCGCCAATACCAGCCTCTCCAGTATTGATTTCCTGTCCCCCTCCAACAAGACAAACAATCACCGCCCAATCTTTCCGTTGATCAAGTGACCAAATCAAAAATTCTCCTTCTGACATTGGGAAGTCTGCAAATCCCTTCTTTCTATTAAGCCATCCAGCAATATGTTCTTTATCCCACGAACGCTGCGCCTCATCAAATATGGCAATATTCTCTACTTCACCATAGCCCGCAATATGATCTTTGAGTTCTTTTTCTGGATCTATTTCCAAGCAACCGTTCACGACCTTCACTTTGCCAAGCATATTATCACGATAACGATGAATAATCTGTATAAATCGCTTCACTTCACGTTCTGCTTCTTTTTTCGTTATCTTGTTACCTTTTGCCTTTTCTTGTGCCTGTCTGTCGCGGGTCAATGCTTCTGTAAGAACAGCTACCAAAGGTCCATTGCCCGAAAGATATACAGCTAAGTCCTCGTCGGACTCCTGTTGTACAGCAACATTAAGTCCAACCAATGTTTTGCCGGCTCCAGGAACACCTGTTACGAAACAAATACTCTTCCCTCCTCTTGCCTTTGTTTCATGTATCACTTGCTGTACATATTTTGTAGTACGTTCTAGTTGTTCACCTTCTGCCTCGTGTCGGGTAATATCTTTTACACTATGATTCAAATAAAGCGAACGTGCTGCTTCAATGATGGTAGGAGTTGGCGAATAACGACTTCGTGCCCAATCACATAAAGCGACTTTATAGGATCCGGTTGGAATGTTATCAGATAACACCAGATTCATAATTTCACCAAGATGAAAGGCATCAGTCAGCAATGGCTCATAAACGCCATCATCATAATGTGAAAGTTGACAAACTGTAGAATGCTGGTTGCTTTCTGTAGCAACTAAAATTGGAACAATCCTACGGTCATTACTCCCTTGATGGAAGTTTTTTAGATCAAGTACATAATCCATCACTTGATCCACGTCTTGATGGAGAAAATCCGTTTCTCCCGCCTTAAATTCTATAACAAATATTCTCTCTCTCAACAAAACAACAACATCAACCCTTTTTCCAAGACGGGGAATAGAATATTCAAAAAGAATCCATGCCTCTTCATTTTTAAAAGGCACTAAAACCTTTTTCATTATGGAGATTTCCTGTTCCCACGCATATTTCTGAGTGGCAGCAGTATCCATCTCATCAGCACGCGACATCTGTCCAAAGATAATATCAACAGAAGAACTAAGGAAGTCAGAGATAGATGATTGATAAAAAAAGCGATTTATCATTTTAGAATATTCATTATTTTATTTATCATTCCGCCTCCTCCGCAGAAGAAGTCTATAGTTTTGAATCTATGAGTATTATCTATTATATTCACCGCCATTTTTCGCAAAAATAACCATATCTTTTCCAATTTGCAAATATAATCATTTTTTCAACACAACGCCCAATTGCCTCTGACGTTTTCTTTTTCCAGCTCTATCAAGCGTTCAATGTTTTCAAAAAATTGTTCGTCCATGATTTTTTCATTTTTTCATTTTGCAAAAATACTCAAAAATAAAACACAAAATCCCTCTCCAACTAATATTTTCAAAGAAAAAAAATATTACTTTTGCGGCATAAAATCAAGTACCCGTATTAACTGTTAATGTGTTGAAAATCTGAATTATGTACCCAATCATCATCCACACCCGCAGGTTTCCGCCTGGTGAGTTTGACGCCATCACACTTTTTCCGGTGATTTTTTGCAAAAACAAACAGATAACGGAACGGGAACTGCGGCATGAGACCGTACATCTGTGGCAGCAAGCGGCACTACTGGTCATTCCATTCTACCTGCTTTATATTGCGTTTTGGGGAATTAATCTGATACGATTCAAAGAGAGCGGACGTGCCTATCGGGAAATCCCTTTCGAACGCTCTGCCTACCGGCTGGAGTCGCACACAGGCATCCGCCCGATTGTAAAGGCATTTGACTGGATGCGGAAAGAGTGACAGGAGGCACTTTCTGCACCCTTACCACATATCAAATTAGGATTTTACGCAATTCTGCCAGCATTTCTCAAAGCTCCGTTTTGCTGCCGCGTTACCCTTGAACAGCGGAAAATCTTTTACAAATTCCTTGTATGAATAATAGTTTTCCTCTTCCAAATCAATAAACATCATGATAACCATTTCGGACAAAACGCTGTCTTTATAGGGAGATGTTTTGCCATGTAAATAATTGAGAAACTCTTCGTTATGAGAAACATTTCTTTGCAGATAATCAAACAGGCCGCCTCCAAAACCTTCGGAAAAATCAACCTGACGGAAAAGGGATGTGCAAACCGTATGGAAATCACCGCTATTCAGATTCTCGTTTTTTTCCATTTTAGCCATTACAAACAACAAGGCAAGGTCTTCTTCGCTTAAATCAGCGCAATGTTTTCTGAGATATGCCGTATCCATCAAATTCTCATCTTCTATGGTATCTTCCACATAAAACGATGAGACGTTGCTATCTGACGGATTGGAAACAGAAAGTGCAGCCTGCGGCCTTTCCCGCGAACAGGCCAATAAAAGCGGCAAAAACGCAAAAATTGTACAAATAATTTTCATAGATAGTTGGGGTTAAATATTAACATGTCATGTATTAGACTTTTACAACATATCACAAACCTATCCTGCCACCTCCACCGCCATGCCGGCCATCAGAGCCGGGGCGAAGGCAAAAACCTCCTCGTTAAGGTTGAAAGTGGAGGTGTGCAACCTGCTGGGATGATCCGGAATCTGCACGCCCAAGCGGTAGAAAAAAGCGGGAATCCGATGGGAAAAATAGGCAAAATCATCAGCGGTGGTACGGTAATCCAATGACAGGACCTTGCTGTCACCCAAAAAATTGGAGGCAAATCTGGCACATCGCGAACTCAAAGCGGGGTCATTGACCAGAACCGGATAGCCGTGGGCTATGCGCACCTCCGCCTGTCCGTGCCGCTCCGTGGCAACCGCATCGAATATTTCAGCAATCCGACCCTGCGCCACCGCACGCCGGGCTTCATCAAATGTGCGCAGCGTGCCTTGCAGCTGCGCACACTCAGGCACCACATTGGTATGCCCCAACGCCTCAATGCGTCCGAAAGTGCAGACCATAGGCAAAGCGCGTCCCTCCGTAACAATTCCTCTGGCATTCATGGAATTATCGCATCCTTTCGCAACAACACTGTTGGCATTCACGGAATTTCCATCTCCCTCCGCAGCTGCTCCACGGTCATCCGACACAGATAATGCCCCAGCAACCTCGCCGTCAAAGCAAGCGTCAGCATTTCCACCAGTTTGAACATTTCCAAACTCCTTTTCCAACCGCACCAGCGCCTCCGCCGCAATACCAATCGGATTCACAAACGTGTCAGGCAAGGCCGCATGACCGCCTTTCCCATGCACTGTGACATGGATTTCATCGGTGGAAGCCATATAAGGTCCCGGTTTGTAACCGATGCAACCGCAGGCGATTTCCGGAGAAACATGGCAACCTATGATGGCGGAAACCGACGGGTTCTCCAACACCCCCGCCTCTATCAGCTGAATGGCTCCACCCGGATACTGCTCCTCCGAAGGCTGGAACAGCAGTTTGACAGTCCCAAACCACTCATCCCGCGTCAGATGCAGCAACCGCGCCACCGTCAGCAGCATGGCGGTATGTGCGTCATGGCCACAGGCATGCATGACCCCTGGCTGCGAAGAAGCAAACGGAAGCCCCGTCTCCTCTTGAATGGGCAGCGCATCTATGTCCGCCCGCAAGGCGACGCACCGGCGTTCAGGCTCCCGCCCCTCCACGAGGACGCACACGGCTGTATCATCCAAAAGCATCTGCGGCTCCAGTCCGAACGAACGCAACTTATCCGCCACAAAGGCAGCCGTACCCCGCTCATTTCCGGACAAGTCCGGATGCTGGTGCAAAAACCGCCTGTAACTGGCGGTCTCCTCCGCAAACTGCTCCGAAAGCGCCTTCAGTTTTAATGTCAGGGTGTCCATTGCTAAAAATTTTTCTATTTATTTTATAACTAAATAAAATACTTTTTTAAAAATATATATCTTTTGAAAGATACTTTTGCAAAAACTTTATATTGCATTATTTACACATAGTCACGCATGGAATTTTAAGATTATTCCTTTAATTCTCCAGCAAGCTTAAAAGCATCAAACATATTGTCTTCCAAGGAGCAATATTTCCATGCACCATACCTGCCTATAGAATAAATGCCATATTTTGCCAACAACGCCATCTTTTCCTGCTTGTCCATTTCAGAATGGCGGGTGACGTGGACATAGGCGGGATCCATCAGCACATGATGTTCGGCAACCAGCCTCTGGTTTGTAACGATTCCGGCATTATGCAGGTCGTCAAGCGTGCGCTGCAAAAGACTGCCAGTATCCCCTACCGGCTGCCCCTTTGCAAAGCCTATCTCGACATAAAGCGACATGCGGTCCTGTCCGATTATATTGTCATAGAAACCGACACGATAGAAAACATACTTGTTTTCAGGAATATAAATCCAGCAATTAGTGCGCTCGGGACCTTTTGCATCAAAGCCGAGATTAAAGACCAAAACCTTGTTCCAGGAATATATGCCGCTATCGTATGGCACGGAGCAGATATCAAGCAGCCGTGGCAGCGGCATCGTTGAAACCAGCCTGTCGTAGTGCAAGGTGCGCCTGTTTGTGACAGCGGTATGCGTATCCATGTCAACAGAAAGGAGTCTCTCACCAAGGGAAATACGAGAAGAATCCACATGCGATGCAACAGAATTGACAATACGTATGCACCCTACTTTGGGATAGAGGAATGTGGCATTGTAACTCTTTCCCTCCGGATTACGGAAATTACGGACTATCTGTTCCTTGTCAGCATAAGGGAAAAAACGCCCCATGGCATCCACATCAAGATTGTCAAGATCGGTGGCATAGAGCTTGGAATTGTATGGAATCAGGAACTTGTCAGCGATAGAGCGTCCGAACTTTGCATAAAGCATCTGCTTGAAGGTGTCGGACGGAGCATTATCAGGTATTGAAAACAAATCATATAGGCAATCGATGAACTCCTGCTGTTCCAGCTGGTGTATGTTCATCTGAAACGGGAAATCCACATGACGGTCCTTATAGAGTATCTGTGTATGTTTGCGCACTGTAAGCATTTCATCCGGAGCGATACGTTGCATGACATAGTCCCGCAACTCAGGATGCTGGAAGTGGAAGAAGTGTCCGGAATAGTCCCACACAAACCCCTCCTTGCGGATAGTCTTGCAATAGCCGCCAATCTGTTCTTCCGCCTCGATAATCTGAAAATCCCCACCCGCCGCTGCGGCGTAACTCAAACCGGATATGCCGGCACCAACAATCAAATCCATGTTCTAACTTACAATATTATTTTTCCTTATATACCAACGCATGGCAATTGTCGCCGCCACCGGACAATGCCGTAGCATCCATATCAACAGACGCATCTTGATGTCACGCTTCAGATAACTGTTGCCCCGATAGTCTGGAATGACACGCATCAGCTCATCGTAAATTTCGCAGTATGTGGACGCAACCGGCCTGCTACTGTTGCGAATATAGTTGGCAACTGATGAGAGGTAGCCTTTTTTCAGATACATATAGTCCAACTCAGACTTGAACTCGTCATAGACCCCATGCTCATGGGCATACTGCATCAGCTTGCCAAAAACCGAAAGCCGCTTTTTGTATTTGTCGCTCTGCAAGGTTGTTGTCACGGAACCGGGACGTATAAGATAATGGTACAGCGGGCGGTCCACATAGGCCACTCTGCGGGCCTTCATCCATACGCATGAGACAAAGTAGCTGTCGTCGGCGGCACGGTCCTCAGGAAAACGTATGCCGTCAGCCACCACCATTTCACGTCGGTAAATCATCGATGCGAACAGTGACACATAATGTGTGAGGATGTAAGCACGACTATCATGCGACAAAGTCCCCTCCTCCACATGCGGATTGACGAGCAGGTCGCCTGTGGAGCCGTCAGGGAAGCACTTCTGCATATAGCAGCAGCAGATGTCGGCGTCAAGGGACTTGGCTTTGTTGTAAAGCACCTCCAGCATGTCAGGTTCGACAGTGTCATCCGGATCAATGAAGGCAATATATTCGCCCTGCGCTTCAGGAATGCCGAAATTGCGTGCCATGCCGGCACCAAGATTGCGTTCCGGTGTAAGCACACGGAACTGCGAGGCTCTTGGATGGCCCTCGATGGTGCGCCGCAAAATATCAATGCTCTCATCGGGACCATGGTCATCGACAAAAAGGAACTCCACCTCATCAAGTGTCTGTGCAAGCAGCGACTGCACACATTTTTCAATATATTCGGCCACGCCATATACGGGCAGTATAACGGAAACTTTCATAATCAACTATTAATCAGTTTTTCTATTTCGTAAACAATCCTCTCCGAAGGCATCATGCCGTCTATCGGCTGCAAATACTTGTCAAAAAAATGCTGCCTGGACTCCTTTTTCGGATCATCCCCACCGATAACCACGTTTTTGACAAACTCTTCAATATCGGAAAGGGAACGTCCGTTATAGTGCATTGAGAAGGACATCCGGCCAAAATCGTTAAACGTTGGGGAAGGCGCATCCGGCTTTTCCAGATACATGACCGGTTTCCTGGTGAACAAATATTCCGTCGTGAAGGAACCGCAATCATGTATCATCGCATCCGAAGTAAGGAACAGGTCGACATATCCGGCCTCCTCCAACTGGGTGTTTTCCATCTGGTCCCATTGCCGGTAATAAGCCTCCGTCCTTTCTTCGCCCCATAAGGCAATCAGCTTGAATTTCAGCAACTGGTGCGGTTTGAAGGCAATCTGCAGCACCTCCCTGTACTTGTTGGCCAAAGCCAACATGCTGTCAAAATAAAGCAAAAAAGTTGAAATTCCGACAGCTTCCTCCTGACCGATGGTATGATGGGGAGCCCAAATCAACCGTTTTTTTGCCACAGGCTGGCTCTTCCACACCTCCTTGGGAGTATAGTCCTTCCTCAAATACACTTCCGTCCCGGGAAAACCGGACACATACAAATTCGTTCCGTTACGGGCATTCCTCTTAGCCATCTCCCGATGTATTTCCGATTCCAAAAAATACATCCCCAACAAGTTATGGAACACCAAATCATAATTCAGTTTTCCCAATTCCAATGAGGCGAACCCATACGGGACATAACAGCACAAACTTTTTCTGAAATGATAGATGTAATATTGGGAGGGAATATCTTTGTACGGAGTGGTGAAAAAAACAATGTCAGGACGATAAATCTTTCTGACATCCAGCCACTTTCCCTTTTTCTCATCGTATGGGACCACATATTCGAATCCTTTTTCCCTGACAAATTCCTCAGTACGGTGAATCGTGTTCCATATCTCCTCTTTGCTGAAATCCTTGTACACAGAATAGGGATAAATCACCACATACGGGTGATAATATGGGCTTTCCATCATTTTTTTGAACAGATAATCCGTCTTCCACATTCCGGGAATGGTCAGGAAAAAAGCCACCTCCCTGCAGTTTTTATTCCGCAACGATTGGGCGGCCTTTTTTTGGGACTTTCCAAAACAGCGCACATAACATGAGAAAACGGGAGAAAAATGCGCCCTCAGCACATCCTTATATGCCCAAACAAGCCGCAATGAATACTTCACTGAAACTGTAAAATACTTCTCCTTTATCTGCCGGAACCAACTCATCATTCAGATTTTTGACCATAATAGGCATTTGCGCCATGTTTACGCATAAAATGCTTGTCCATTATATATTGCGGCATCTGCGCCTGAGGGTTCAACATTTTGGTAAAAATAGCCATCTTGCATACCTCCTCCATCACAACAGCATGATAAACTGATTGTTTGGCATCCTTTCCAAACGCGAACGGACCGTGATTGCGCACCAATATTCCCGGAACAAGCTTGGGATCCGACTTGATCTGCCGCATGGTTTCAACCACCACCTTCCCCGTGTTTGCCTCATAGTCCGTTTCAACCTCTTCTTTTGTAAGGCTGCGCGTACAAGGTATCTCCCCATAAAAATAGTCCGCATGGGTGGTGCCCAAAGCCGGAACATCAATCCCCGCCTGGGCGAACGAGACCGCAAACACTGAATGGGTATGCGTAATACCGCCTATTTCAGGGAAAGACCTGTAAATTTCCAGATGTGTCTTCAAATCAGATGAGGGTTTCCATTTCCCTTCAACCACCTTTGCGGTATTTACATCCACCACAACCATGTCTTCCGGTCGCATAACAGCATAATCCAAACCGGAAGGCTTGATTACAACAAGTCCGCTTTCCCTGTCCAAACCGCTGACATTGCCCCAGGTATATATGACCACCCCCTTTGAAACGAGTTCCAAGTTGGCCTCACACACGTTTTCCTTCAGTTTTTCCAACATCGCTATTCTCCCTTTAAAATGTTCAAAGTATGACTGATCCCTTTTTTTAGCGAAAATTTTCCATTCCAGCCCAACTGAACCAGTTTCCCAGCATCCAGCACCTGCCTCATAATTGGAGTCCGTTCGGCCAATGCAGCCTTGTCGGGTTCCGCATACACCAACTTGCGGCCAGCCTGCTCCGCCACCTCCTTGGCAAATTCCGCTATAGTCACTACAGAATTTTGATTTGCAATATTATACGCTTCCATTTTCTCCCCTTCCAACAACACGGTCAGCAGAGCGGAGGCGCAATCAGCCACATAACAATATGACCTTTCCTGCAATCCGGCACTTTTCAGGACAATGTCCTCACCCTTTAACACATTGTTCACGAACTGGACATTGGCCCGATTGTCCGATGCCGTCACATTCGGGCCGTAAGTATGACAGGGACGGCCCACAACAACATCCACGTCATATTGTTTTGAATATGCCGCACAAAGCGTCTCCGCCGCCCTTTTCCCATTAGGGTAGCATGAACGGGCGCTCATCGGATCCACATATCCGGAATAGGATTCGACATAAGGGGACGATGAGATTTCACCTTGTCCGTAAACCTCTCCTGACGAGACATACAAAAAACGGCGCATACCCTTTTCCCTACCAAAATCCAACATATTCCTTGTACCCAAGATATTACCCATGATTGTCCCTACCGGATCCAGATTAAATGATGCCGGATAGGCGTTACTGGCAGCGTTAATTATGTAATCTACCTGAAAATCAAAACAAAGAGGATTTGTTACATCATGTTCCACTAAATGGAGAAAATCTGTCCGAACTCCTTCAAAACGTTTTTGCAGACGCTCCAAACTGCGTCCCATGGCATAAACATGCACATTTCCACCATGATTGCCATAAGCCAGCAGCATATCCGTCAGGAAAGAGCCTATCAGTCCCGTCGCACCACCTATCAGTACGGACGAGCCTCGCAACCGTTCCAATGAGGGAACGGAAGAAAGCGCCTCTTCCAAATCAGAGCAATAGAGCTTGCTTTTATACAGATTCATTTTTTCAACCCTTTAGCCACTCTGAACGTTTGGCAATCAATAACGCCTTAAAAATGTCAATATCATCCACAGTCGTCAGCTTCAAGTTTTTTTCCGAACCGGCTGAAAAATATATCTGTTCCCCCATTTCCACCATCAAAGTGCATGAAGCCACGGAATTGGTGATGCCTTTTTCCAAGGCACGACGATGCAGGTCGCAAATCTTACCTAAAGGGAAACCCTGTGGGGTCTGTGTCCTTTTCAGTTTTTCCCGAGGATAGCTCCCCGTCGACACCAAGCCGTCCTCCGTACACATCATTGCTTCAGCACAAGGAATGGTTGTGATGGCACATCCGAACTGTTTCGTCTTGACAATGCAGTCAGAAATTATTTCCGCAGAGACCATGGGGCGGATGGCATCATGTATAAGCACCACATCCTCCGGCTGATAATGCTTTTCCAACTCATAAACACCATTGCGGATAGAATCCTGCCCGTTTTTGCCTCCGGTAATGACATGTTTCAGTTTTGTGATATTGAATTGGGAGGCATAGGCCCACAGCACCTGCTCCCATCCGGCAACACAAACCACGGCTATCACATCTATTTCCGCATGTTTCTGGAAAGCCTCCAGGGTATATACAATCACCGGACGGTCATTCACTGTCAGAAACTGTTTCGGGATGCTCTGCCCCATTCGGGCACCCACTCCTCCCGCAATAATTAACCCGATATTCATATCTGTTGATTTAAAATATTCCGTTCTGTTTTTCTTTCATAATTTGTTCCATGATGACAAGATCTTGTGGAGCTGTCACCTTCATATTCCGCAAATCCCCCTCCACCGGACAGATGCTGGCACCGGGCATGTAGCGTAGCACCACCCCACAGTCGTCGGTGGCTTGGAATTTGGGATCCTTCATGGCACGACGATAAGCTTCGCGAATCAAAGGCAGGCGGAAGGCCTGCGGAGTCTGTGCCAGCCACATCCGGCTGCGGTCGGGAATCTCGCGAACCGCACCATCCTCCACCTCCCAAACGGTATCGGCACTCGGAATGGCCACACCGACTGCCTCATGTGTACGCAAAGCCTCCATAACACGGGTTATGATTTTCCCTGAAACCCAAGGACGGGCCGCATCGTGAAACAGCAGGTTGGTGTCATCAGGCTCCTCCTGACAGGCTGCCACCGCGTTCATGCTTGACCTGTAGCGTTCGTCACCGCCATTGATGATTTTTTTGAGTTTATCCCAATGATTGGCGGCGGCAATCTCCTCCATGCGTCCACGCCATTCGGGATGCACCACCACAGCCACCTCGTCAATGGCGGCATGCGATGCGAAAACTTCAATGGAATGTGCAATCACCGGGCGTCCGGCAAGTTCAAGGAACTGCTTGGGCGTGGCACACCCCATCCGGCTGCCGACACCGCCTGCCAATATGATTGCAATATTCCTCATCTTATTTTACTTACAATAATTTTTTCAATCCTCAAAACAGCAGGGTCTCATCCCTATCCGGTCCGTAGGAGACCATAAAGGTTTTCCGTCCCAGGAACTGCTCCACAAAATGCAGGTAGGCCTCCAAACGGGAGTCCAGCTTGCCTTCGCACAAAGGTTGCTTCCAACCCTCAAATTCCCTGTACACCGGCACAGCGGTCTCGTCCAGGCGATAGGGAATCTCACCGGTACGGACACCCGCCACCTCATACTCGGTGCAGGCCTTGATTGTTTCAAAACCGTTGAGCACATCCGTCTTCATCATGATCAGGTCGGTCACCCCGTTGAGCATGCAGGCGTACCGCAACAGGTTCAAATCAATCCAGCCGCAGCGGCGCGGACGCTTGGTAGTGGCTCCAAACTCATGTCCCTGCTGACGCAGGTATTCCCCGGTCTCATCAAACAGTTCCGTCGGGAAAATGCCGGTTCCCACGCGGGTGCAGTAGGCCTTGAAGAGGCCGAACACCCGTCCGATGGAGGAAGGTCCCACACCCAGTCCGTTACAGGCTCCGGCAGTGATGGTGTTGGAGGAGGTTACGTAGGGATAGGTACCGAAATCCACATCCAGCAGAGTGCCCTGCGCCCCTTCCGCCAGCACAGACTGTCCGGCAGACAACGCATTGTTAATCAAATATTCGGTAGAGACAAGCGCATAGTTCCGGAGCCGTTCCACCGCCTCCAGCCAGGCCTTCTCATATTCGGCGAACAGCATGCCTTCCATCCGTACCTCGCTGTAATCGAACCCCATGCATTCAATCTGTCGCAGATGCGAGGCTTTCAGCTGCCGGTATTTGGTGTCGAAGTCACCTGTCAGCAAATCCCCGACCCGCAAACCTTTGCGGGCGGTTTTGTCGGTATAGGTCGGCCCGATTCCTTTCAGTGTGGAACCGATTTTCTTGCTGCCCATGGCCGCTTCGTTGGCATGGTCCAGCAAACGGTGGGTCGGCAGGATCAGATTGGCTTTTTGGGAAATGAACAGTTTGGATTTGACATCGGTGAAGGCGGAAGCCTCCGCAATTTCCAGCCCCAGCACGTAGGGATCTATAATCACACCGTTGCCGATCACATTTTTGGTGTTCTCTCTGAAAATACCGGAAGGAATTGTGTGCAGCACCATCTTGTGCCCCTCAAACTCCAGCGTGTGTCCGGCATTCGGACCGCCCTGGAAACGGGCCACCATATCATAATGCGGAGTCAGCACATCCACGGCCTTTCCTTTGCCTTCGTCACCCCATTGTAAACCCAATAAAACGTCAACCTTCATGGAATAAATCTATTATATGTTTAAAATCAAACGTTTGCGCTTTTCAAAATCAAAACGCACCAACTTGCAAAAGTAATCATTTTTTTGGAATGAAAATGAAAGGGACGAAAAAATTATTATCATTGGAAGCCACAATAAATTTTTATTCGAAAGACTGGATTCCGTATTGGATTTTTATGGACATTTGTAAAAAATTTTTTTATGATAAATCCCAACTTGGATCCCAACGCAGAAAGGCTCAGTCTGTCGGAGAAAGAGATTGAAAAAGTGATTCGTCCGGGCGATTTCAGCAATTTCGCGGGTCAGGAGCAGGTGGTTGAAAATTTGAAAATTTTTGTCCGGGCCGCCAAACAACGCGGCGAATCCCTGGACCATGTGCTGCTGCACGGCCCTCCCGGATTGGGCAAAACCACACTCTCCAACATCATCGCCAACGAAATGGGGGTAAACATCCGCGTCACCTCCGGGCCTGTCATTGACAAGCCGGGCGACCTGGCCGGACTGCTCACCAATCTGGAACCCAACGATGTGCTTTTCATCGATGAGATACACAGGCTCTCCCCTGTGGTGGAGGAATACCTCTACTCTGCGATGGAGGACTATAAAATTGACATCATGATTGAGACGGGGCCAAATGCCCGAAGCGTACAGATTGGCTTGAACCACTTTACCTTAGTGGGAGCCACCACCCGCTCCGGACTGCTGACCGCGCCGCTGCGCTCCCGTTTCGGCATCACATTGCGGCTGAACTATTACGATACCGGCACCCTGGAAAAAATCATACTGCGCTCCGCCGGCATCCTGCAGATTGACATTGAAAAGGCCGCCGCACATGAAATAGCCCGCCGCAGCCGTGGAACTCCCCGTATCGCCAACCTGCTGCTGCGCCGCGTGCGCGACTTCGCCCAAATCAAGGGAAACGGGCACATTGACCTGGAAATCGCCCGCTTCGGCCTGAGCGCCCTCAACGTGGACACCTACGGTCTGGACGAGATGGACAACCGCATCCTCACCGCCATCATCCACAAGTTCAAAGGCGGACCGGTCGGTCTGAGCACCATCGCCACGGCGGTGGGAGAAGATGCAGGCACCATTGAGGAGGTGTACGAGCCTTACCTGATTCAGGAAGGCTTCTTGGTGCGCACTCCCCGGGGACGAGAAGCAACGGAGCTGGCCTACCGGCATCTCGGCATTGCCCAGCCTGCAAAAAATGGAACCTTAAACCTTTTTGACGAATGAAAAAGCATATTCCGAACTTTATCACTCTGCTGAACCTGTTTTCGGGATTCACCGCCATTGCTTTCGCGGCTCACCATAACTTTGATGGGAGTCTCCTGATGATGTGCTGCGCCCTGCTGTTCGACTTCTGTGACGGCCTGGTGGCAAGGCTGCTGCATGTGAAGTCGGAATTGGGAAAGCAGCTGGATTCCCTCTCCGACCTTGTCTCTTTCGGAGTGGTTCCTGCCTTGATGTCCTACCAATTCTGGGACGCCCTTGGCGGCCTTCCCCGCAAGACCGGATTTTCCTGGTATTTTGCAGACATGCATGGTATTATCATTATACCATTCATCCTCTGTGCCATCTACGTTTGTGCGGGAGCCTTGCGCCTGGGCAAATTCAATTTGGATGAGCGGCAGACCGAAAACTTCAGGGGGCTGCCCATTCCCCTTGCGGCATTCACCGTTGTTTCGCTGCCTTTTGCCCTTGCCAGCTTTCACACGATTGTGTACCATGCGGCCTTCCTGGTCGTGAGCATGCTCATGCTTACCAACATTCCGCTGTTCTCTCTTAAATTCAAAAATCTGCGTTGGAAAGAAAACCTGCATCGCTACATATTCCTGTTTATCAGCGCAATCCTATTGGCAGCATTTGTCCTGACACCCGAATTTTATGCAATTCAAGCCATTCCGCTGATAACATTCTGCTACATCATTGTTTCATTAATCTTTCGTAAAAAAATAACAGCATAATCATATATGGAAATCATTGATACTGCCATCCCCGAACTGAAAGTCATACAGCCGAAGGTATTCGGTGACGCAAGGGGCTATTTTTTCGAGTCATACCATAAGGAACGGCTGGCCGAGCTTGGCCTGACCGCCGATTTTGTACAGGACAACCAGTCGCTTTCCGCAAAAAATGTGATTCGCGGCCTGCATTTCCAAAAACCACCCTTCGCACAGGGGAAACTGGTGCGTGTCATCTCCGGCAGCGCCATGGATGTTGCGGTGGACATACGCAAAGGCTCCCCCACCTACGGCCGATATGTGAAAACGCTGCTTTCCTCCGAACAGAACAACATGTTCTGGATTCCGGCGGGATTCGCACACGGGTTCGTTGCCTTGGAGGACAACACCATTTTCGCCTACAAGACAACCGACTACTACAACAAGGAGTCGGAAGGTGCCATCCGCTGGAACGATCCCGACATCCATGTGGAATGGGGCATTGAAGACCCCGTCATTTCCGACAAGGACCAAAAGTCGCCATTTTTCAAGGATTTTGTATCACCATTTACCTATAGCAAATGAAACGCATCATCCTCTTCACATGGCTGATTATCGGCTATTTTGGCCTGAACGGGTGCAAACACAAAAAGGAGGTACACCAGCCAAAAACCAATTTACAGGAGGTCAAGAAACTGGAAAAGGAGAATCCCGTCCGCATCTACCGCTATGAACAGGCCCTTTCCAAACTTCCACAGGACTCGCTGGCGGAAGGGCTGAAGAAAATGAGAAATGACTACGACTTTTTCATAGGCGACAACCCGTCCGTCACCGATTTGAAAGCCTATCTGAACGACCCTGTCATCAAAAACCTGTACAAGGACGTGCAAGAGAAGTATGCGGACATTTCCGATCTGGAGAAAGGTTTCCAGCAAGCCTTTGCACGGCTGCAGTACCATTTCCCCAACTTCAAGGCGCCGCGCATCTATACCATAGTTTCGGGCATGGACTTTGAATCCCCCATCATCTATGTGGACACAGTGCTCATCATCGCGTTGGACATGTACTTAGGAGCGGACTACCACTATTACAAGCAGATGGGTGAATACCTGCCGAACTTTGTCCGCCGGCACTTGAGCAAAGAATACATCCTCAGCGACTGTATGAAAGCCCTTTCCTACCAGGTCATCCACAGCAACAATGCCTCCGCTAACCTGCTGGACGACATGATTCTGGAGGGCAAACGCTGGATGTTTTCCGAAATAGCCCTGCCTGATGCTCCCGACAGCCTCATCTGCCTCTACACCGCCGACCAGCTCCGATGGGCGGAAATCAACGAATACGACGTGTGGAGCTTCCTCATCCAGAAAAACTACCTTTACGGCAACGACAACCTTGTGGCCCGCAAGCTGATTGGGGAGACCCCCTACACCGCCTACTTCGGCAACAGCTCCCCGGGCAATTTGGGCAGCTGGCTGGGTTGGCAGATATGCCGCTCCTGGATTGCGCACAACCCGCAGACACCTGTCACCGCCCTGTTTGAAGAAAAAGTACCTCAAAAAATATTAAAAGAATCTCAATATAAGCCTGTAAAAAAATAAAATATGCTTTCATTCATCAGCTTTTTGGAATTCGGACTGACAGACATACTGGACATATGTATGGTCACCTTGCTGCTCTACGCACTGCTCCGCTGGCTGAAAGGCACCGCCGCCATCAAGATTTTCATCGGCGTGTTCCTCTTCTACCTGCTGTGGCGGGTTTTTCTGCTGCTGCACATGGATCTGCTCTCTGAAATCATCGGCACATTCCTGAGCGTGGGTGTCATCGCGCTCATTGTCATTTTCCAGCCGGAAATCCGGAAATTCTTCCTCTTTTTAGGCAACAATAACTTTATCAGCAATATCAAATGGCTGAAAACCACTTCCAACAATTTTTCCCAACTGCAGGTGGAGAACTTGGTGAAAGCCTGTAAAAACATGTCCGCCTCCTACACTGGTGCCCTCATCATCATCACCAAGGAAAACACACTGGACGACATTGTGCATACTGGAGAATACATCAATGCGGAGATTTCAAACGAACTGATCGAGACCATCTTCTTCAAGAACACCCCCCTACACGACGGTGCGCTTATAATCCGCAACGGAAAACTGTTGGCAGCCAGATGCATCCTTCCTGTTTCGCAAAATGAACACATTCCTTCCCATTTGGGATTACGCCACCGCGCCTCAATCGGGGTCACTGAAAATTCCGACTGCATAAGCCTCATCGTATCAGAGCAGACAGGCCACATCTCCTACTGCATCAACGGAATAATCCATGAGGACATTGATGAAAAAGCATTGCGGAACCTGCTCAAACAAGAATTTTCCCAGAAGGCATGATCACAGGCAGGCAAATTTTTTTGAGAGCCATGGAATTGGAGGACATCGACTGGCTCTACGATCTGGAAAACAACCCTGAAAACTGGGCTGTCAGCAACACTCTGGCACCCTTCTCGCGCCACACCTTGGAACAATACATTCTCAGCTGCGCAAACCAGGACATTTTCACCCTCAAACAAATCAGGTTTGTGATTGTTGAAACGACAAGCGGAAACGCCATCGGCTGCGTGGACCTGTACGACTTTGAGCCCAACCACCTTCGCGCAGGCGTGGGCATTCTGCTGCATTCGGACTACCGTGGAAAAGGGCATGCGTCCGAATGCCTGGAACTGCTGAAACAATACGCTTTCAAAACTTTGAAACTGAAACAGCTCCATTGCAGCATCGCCCCGTCCAACGAAGCCAGTCTACGCCTCTTCACGCAGGCGGGCTTCATCCAGTGCGGCCATTTCAAGGCATGGCGGCAGATTAACCGTAACCAGTGGGAAGACGAGCTGTTTTTCCAATACATTGTTGAAAACTGATGAAAAAATCCTTCAAAATACTAATTTGCGCGTTGGCAGTCCTTGCCATGGCCGGTATCGGAGGCGCATACACCGGCTACCGTATACTATACCAGCCGAACATCCGCACCGATGCGCCCGAATATCTCTACATTCCGAGTGGCAGCGACTACAACAGTTTGTTGAACCTGTTGGACAGCGCCCAAATTCTCAAGCATCCACGCAGTTTCCAATGGGTGGCGCAGGCAAGCCACCTGCCCGGCCATCTCCGTTCCGGACGCTACCGCCTGAACCGGACACTCGGCAACCTCACGCTGGTGCGCAACATCCGCTCCGGCAACCAAACAGCGGTAAGAATTTCCTTTAACAACATCCGCACATTGCCACAACTGGCGCAACGTCTGGCAGGACAATTGGAATTCGATTCCGCCGCCTTCCTCCAAACGCTGCTGCAGGACACCCTGCTGCAAACCTACGGAGTGGACAGCGCCACAGCCATCTGCCTTTTCATCCCCAACACCTACGAGTGTTGGTGGAACAGTTCCACGCAGGAATTCATCCGACGGATGCACCAGGAATATCTGCGTTTCTGGAATGCAAGACGGATAGAGAAGGCCGCTGCAATCCCGCTCTCCCCTTTGGAAGTGATGACCCTGGCCTCCATCGTGGAAGAGGAAAACTTCCGCCCGGACGAACAGCCGCGCATTGCCGGACTCTACATCAACCGGCTGCGGAAAAACATGCTGCTGCAATCCGACCCGACCGTCAAATTCGCAATCGGTGATTTCGCCAAAAGCCGTCTGCTTTACAAAGATTTGGAAATTGACTCCCCCTACAACACCTACAAACAGACAGGCCTGCCGCCAGGCCCCATCCGCATGGCCTCCATCTCCGCCATTGACGCCGTACTGAACTATGAACACCATCCTTATATATATATGTGTGCCAAGGAGGATTTTTCCGGCTACCACAATTTCACACAAAGCGCCGCCGTGCATGCCGCCAATGCGTACCGCTACCACACCGCACTCAACCGCCTGAAAAAATGAACGAGGAACTCCGCATCACACTCTGCCAAAGCGACATCGCATGGAATTCGCCCGATGAGAACATGGCTCGCTATGAGTCCTATATCCGGCAAGCGGCCGGAAAAAGCGACCTATTCCTGCTTCCGGAGATGTGCCTGACAGGTTTTGTCACTGACGGCACCCTGACCGGTGAAGCCACCGGAAGCCCCCGACTGCAGACTTTCGCATCATGGGCGCGACAGCACGACATGGGCATCATTGCCGGTGTGGCGGTCCGGGAAAAGAGCCTTCTGTACAACCGGATGCACTATTTTTCCCCTTCAGGCAGCACATTTCACTACGACAAACGGCATCTTTTCCGCATGGGCGATGAAAACGGATATTTTTCCCCAGGAAAAAAGAAAACTGTTTTCCACTGTAAGGGTTGGAAACTATTTCCGCAGATATGCTACGACCTCCGCTTTCCGGAAGGCTGCAGGAACAGCTACCATAACGGAACCTTCCTGTATGACTGCCTGATTGTCATCGCCAACTGGCCTCACAGCCGGCAACAGGTCCTGCGCACCCTCGCACAGGCCCGCGCCATTGAAAATGAAGCTTACCTGTTGCTTGTCAACCGTACCGGCACGGACAGCAACGGCATCCGCCACAGCGGAGGAAGCATGATAATTGATTTCAAGGGCAATATCATCAAGGAACTGCCCGAAGGGGAAGAAGGCACCATGAGCGCGACCCTCTCCCTTTCCGCCCTGAACGAATTCCGGGAAAAATTTCCCTCCCATCTGGACTGGTAGAATGGGAAAAAACTGCCAATTCCGTTTTTTCCAAAGGCCTTCCGATGCGCCCCCAATGCCATTTTAACATTCAATTACAACTATAAACGCACATTATTATACTGATTTAAAAACATTTACGACAAACACATTTTTTTATGTGATTTTTGGAATATGCTATTGCAAAAAGTTGTACTTTTGCAACTCAAAATTTGGTATAAAGGATAAGTAAATATATTTTTTAAAGATGGCAAATCATAAGTCACAGTTAAAACGGATTAGAGAAAACGAAAAAAGAAGACTGGTCAACCGCTATTGGGCGAAAACCATGCGTAATGCGATCAAGAAAATCAGAAACACCCAGGACATGAACGAGGCGAAAGCCAAGCTGCCCTCCGTGGTCTCCCTGATTGACAAAGTGGCCAAGAAAGGAATTATCCACAAGAACAAAGCCGCCAATCTCAAATCCGGAATCATGGTTCAAATTAACAAAATGGCATAAGTTTTTTAAAAGGTTAATATTAAGTAAATCGGGTGATGGTCTCACCCGATTTTTTTTTGTGAACTTCTAAGATCTCCCCGACAAGAAAACCGAAAAAGGGAAAAAGAAAAGAGAGAGCAACCTTTTCAGCTGTTCTCTCTTTGGAGCGGAAAACGAGACTCGAACTCGCGACCCCGACCTTGGCAAGGTCGTGCTCTACCAACTGAGCTACTTCCGCATGTAGTGATGGTACCCCGGGCGGGACTTGAACCCGCAAGGCCATAATGGCCACGGGATTTTAAGTCCCGCGTGTCTACCAATTCCACCACCAAGGCAAAATGCCGTTTCAAATAACGTGTGGCATTCAAGACAACGCACTGCCCTAAAACCGGATGCAAAAGTACAACATTTTTAAATATAAAACATATTATTTCCATAAAAAAAATTTCACAATCGCTATCTATTGATTTTTTGGCAATTACAGGCATAAAACCACTCATCTCCCCTCCAATATCCAAGAATATGCCGCATCACTTCGGGCAAAAATGACAGAAAAATAACAAATGTGCCGTATTTTCGGTTCCGTTTGGCCTGACTTGCGGACAAGAAAAAAAAATTTCAAAAATTCGCATTTTATATTGCAAATTTATCTACTTTTGCACCTCAATTATCAATAGTATTAACAACAAAGAAAAGAGGTATAACTAATGATCATCGTTCCGGTTAAAGAGGGTGAAAACGTGGAAAAAGCGTTGAAGAAATTCAAACGTAAATTCGAAAAGACGGGTGTCGTGAAAGAATTGCGCGAAAGACAAAAATTCACCAAAAAATCCGTAATACGGCGCGAACAGATCCGCAAGGCCATTTATGTGCAGCGTTTGCGGAATCAGGAAGAGGATTAATTTTGAAAGAATCTTCTTTCAGATAAAAAAAAGTGTTATCTTTGCAAAAAATAAGGTAACACTTTTTTTATGGATGAGCTTACTGATTTTCTGCAATATCTAAAAGTCGAAAGACGCGATTCCATCCATACCGTTGAGGCGTATCAAAACGATATGAGCCAATTTATTCTTTTTTTGCAGAACAACTTCGGATTGCAGGAGCCATCCGCCGCCACCCACCAGCAAATTCGAACATGGATTAACCAGCTGTACGAGAATGGATTGTCGGCAAGAAGCATCAAACGGAAAATTTCCGCCCTAAAAACCTTCTATAAATTTCTGTATACGGAAAAACGTATCCGTGTCAATCCGATGCACAAAATCACCTCCCCAAGACAGAGCAAACGGCTCCCCTCCTTTGTGAGCGAGCCGCAAATGCTGACCCTGCTGGACAGCACCGCCACCCAAATGAAAAACTTCGAAGAAATTCGTGACGACACAGTTTTGGAAACCTTCTATGCCTTGGGAATCCGACTGAGCGAACTGATCCAGTTGCATTTCGGGGATGTAGACATGTACCGCATGCACATCAAGGTGTTGGGCAAACGAAACAAGGAACGCATCATACCCTTTGCAATCGCCTACAAGGAACGGCTGCTTTTCTACCTTTCCAAACGGGAAGAGCTGTTCGGCACCATCCACAGGGATGACTTCCTGTTTGTGACCGACAAGGGGGAGCAGCTCTACCCCATGCTGGTTTACCGGCGCATGCACCAATATCTGGAAACGGTTTCCGTACAGCAGAAAAGTCCGCATGTGCTGCGGCACACCTTTGCCACACACCTGTTGAACGAAGGGGCGGACATCAACGCAATCAAGGAGCTTCTGGGACACGCCAACCTGTCAGCAACACAGGTCTACACCCACACCTCCATCGCCCATTTGAAAAAAATTTATAAACAATCCCATCCAAGGGAATAAAACTTTAGTATCATGAACATCAACATTCAATCCGTGCATTTCAAAGCAGACCAGTCACTGGAGCAGTTTATCACCAAAAAAGTGGAGAAATTGGGAAAACATCTGGACGGCATCATCGGATGCGACGTGACCCTCAAATTGGAAAGCCCGGAAAAGCCCAACAACAAGATAGTGGACATACGCTTGAAAATCAAAGGGAACGATTTGATAGCGAGCAAACAGTGCAACACTTTTGAAGAGGCCACCGACCTGGCGGCAGATGCCCTTAAAAAACAGATTGACAAATCCAAGGATTTCCCGAAACCTAAAGGCAAACCGGATTTGTCCCAACAAACGGAAACAGCGGACTGACGATATATGGATATATTAAAGATTCAACACATTTCCAAGCGATTTTCCGATACCGTCGCCTTGGACGATGTCAGTATGTCCGTAGGCGAGCACAAGATTTTGGGGCTATTGGGACCCAATGGTGCGGGAAAAACCACCCTGATCCGCATCATCAACCAAATCACCGCACCGGATGAGGGGGAAATCTTTTTCAGAGGGGAAAAGCTTTCGCGGAAACATATCGCATTGATCGGCTATCTGCCGGAGGAGCGCGGACTCTACCGCAAAATGAAGGTCGGAGAACAAGCTGTGTATCTGGCCCAACTGAAAGGTGTCCCCAAAAAGGAGGCGGAACGGCGGCTCAAATACTGGTTCGAAAAATTTGAAATCTCCTCCTGGTGGAACCGACATGTGGAAGAGCTTTCCAAAGGCATGCAGCAAAAACTGCAGTTTATTGTGACGGTGATTCACGAACCGCCTTTCTTCATCTTTGACGAACCATTCAGCGGCTTCGACCCAATCAACGCCAATTTGTTGAAACAGGAGATTTTACATTTGAAGGAAAAGGGCGCCACCATCATCTTCTCCACCCACAACATGTCCTCGGTGGAAGAGTTGTGCGATGACATTGTACTCATCAACCGTTCCCAAAAAATTCTGGAGGGAAATATCCACGAAATCAAAAACCGCTTCCGAAAACACCTGTTTGAGGTGGAATACAACACCGAAGAAAACAAAGACCTTTCGGATATTCAGACAGATTTGTTCCAAGTCATGCAAACCGAACCCGTTTTCAACCATTGGAAAAGCTGTTTGCAGCTACAGCCGCAGGCTTCCGCCAACCATTTGCTGGAAGCTCTGCTGCCGCATGTGCAGATCATCTCTTTCCGCGAAATGCTGCCCGACATGAACGAGATATTCATCTCCCAAGTGAACCGGATGGGGAAAGGAGGCGATGATGCGTAAAATCATGACCATCATCCGGAGGGAATACAATCAGGCCGTCCGTAAAAAATCCTTCCTGGTGCTGACCATCCTGGGTCCCATCCTGATGGCTGCGCTGATTGTCACACCGGCCATTCTCGCCACCCGATCCAACAACGATGTGAACATTGCCGTGCTGGACGAGTCCAACCTCTTCCAAAAGCTCAACAGCGGCAACGATAAGGAGATTCATTTCAAATACCTGTCGGCACCCCTGAACGAACTGAAAGAGGGACTTGTGGAAGGCCTGTACAATGCCGTGCTCTACATTCCCTACAACAGCACCCAGATCGGAGGCATGGTCTATACCACCTCGCCCTTAGGTTCCGGAGTGATGTCCAACATTTTGGCCGCCATGAAACAGAACCTGACCGATGAAATCCTGACCGACGAGTTCGGCATTGACCAGGATTCGCTCAACCTCTACATCGCCCGGCAAACGGACAAAATCATGTTAGGACAAATGTTCATCAATGAGGACATGAGCGAGACACAACAATCCTCATACGTGAAGGATGTGCAGCAAATCATGGGAATGGTGGTGGGCATCATCATCTATTTCTTCATTTTCATGTACTGCTCCATGGTTTTGCGCGGCGTTTTGGAGGAGAAGAGCAACCGCGTGGTGGAAATCATCGTCTCCTCCGTCAAACCGGTCCAGCTGATGATTGGGAAAATCGTCGGCATTGCCCTGATCGGCATTACCCAACTGCTGATTTGGGTGGTGCTGCTTACAGGCATCCTGACCATCTGCAAAGCCACCATGCCGGAGGTGTTCAGTGTACAGGAGCGTTCCGCCATTGAGGTGCCACAACAACAGGCGGCCAACTACACCAACTTCACAACCCAATGGGGTGCGGATGATGAGCTCTCCACACCTGACAATGAAGTGGTCCGCGCCTTACAATCCATTGATTACACCCGGTTGGTCCTGCTCTTCATCTTTTTCTTCATAACAGGCTATTTCCTCTACGCCTCGCTGTATGCAGCTGTGGGCGCAGCCGTGGACAACGACACGGACACACAGCAGTTCACACTTCCGCTGACCATTCCCCTAATCCTGATGATTGTGGTGAGTTCCTATATCATCAGCGAACCGGACGGACCGTTGGCATTCTGGTGCTCCATCATCCCGTTCACAGCCCCCATAGCCATGCTGATCCGTATCCCGTTCGGAGCTGCAGCGGTGCAGGACTGGGAAATACTGCTCTCCTGCGCACTCATGCTCATCGGCTGCATGATTTCCGTCAAAGCCGCCGCAAAAATCTACCGGACCGGTATTTTGATGTATGGTAAAAAAATAACTTACAAAGAGTTATGGAAATGGATCCGGTTCAAGGAATGAACTTTCCACATCAGGAAAGGAAAAATATCTCTGAAAAAGGGAAAAATGTAAGCGATTATTGAGTATTTTTGCGTTTTGTTTAACTAATTTAATTGTATCATTAAAAAAAGATAGAAAATGACAGAAAAATTAACTTTAAGGGACAATGCCGCCTTCAGGTGGATTGCACTGCTGCTGCTGGCGCTCGCCATGTTCTGCAGCTACATTTTCATGGACATACTGTCCCCCATCAAGGACTTTATGCAGACAGAGCGCGGCTGGGACAGCGCCGCCTTCGGAAGGATGCAGGGTGCAGAGGTTTTCCTCAATGTCTACGTCTTCTTCCTGATTTTTGCGGGAATCATCCTTGACAAGATGGGCGTCCGATTCACTGCCATCCTTTCCGGTGCGGTCATGCTCTTCGGCGGATGCATCAAGTACTATGCCGTCAGCGAAGGCTTTATGGGCACGGGACTTGAGGCATGGTTCACCAACCATCTGAACTGGAACGGCGAATTGCCAATTATCGGAGCAATCCTTCCATTCGCACAGGGAATGCCAGCCTCCGCCAAACTGGCCGCCATCGGCTTCATGTTCTTCGGTTGCGGCTGCGAAATGGCCGGCATAACCGTCTCCAGAGGTATTGTGAAATGGTTCAAGGGCCGCGAAACGGCTTTGGCCATGGGTTCCGAAATGGCGTTGGCACGTCTGGGCGTGGCCACCTGCATGATTTTCAGCCCTTATTTCGCCAAACTCGGTGGAGAAATACATGTGGACAACTCCGTCAAGTTCGGTGTGGTGCTGCTCTGCATCGCCCTCATCATGTTCATCACCTACTTCTTCATAGACAAGAAACTTGACAGCCAGACCGGTGAGGCTGAAGAGAAGGACGACCCCTTCAAGATTAGCGACCTCGGCAAGATTTTCTCCAGCCTTGGATTCTGGCTGGTGGCCCTGCTCTGTGTGCTCTATTACAGTGCAATCTTCCCGTTCCAGAAATACGCCGTGAACATGTTACAGTGCAACCTTACCCTCAATCCCGCCGATTCGGCTACCTATTGGGGAGGCAGCACCGAGGCATTCGGCATCTCTGTCACGATTGTACAATATATCATCATGCTGGTGGTGGCTGTATGTTCGTTTGCCAGCAATTTCTCCAAGAATAAAGGGATGAAAGTCGGACTTATGGCGCTTGCCGTTGTTGCCCTGGTGGTATACTGCTATATGGGCTACATGCGCGGTACCGCAGAAACAATCTTTGCCGTGTTCCCACTGTTAGCAGTGGCCATCACTCCGATACTTGGCAATTATGTGGACAACAAGGGAAAAGCCGCTTCAATGCTGATGCTCGGTTCCATTCTACTTGTCATCTGCCACCTCACATTTGCCTTCATCCTGCCCGCCTTCAAGGGAAATGCCGTCGGAGGCACCATAGTGGCTTATGTCACCATCCTTGTACTCGGCGCATCCTTCTCGTTAGTGCCCGCAGCCTTGTGGCCTTCCGTACCTAAGCTGGTGGACGAGAAAATCATCGGTTCGGCCTATGCGGCCATCTTCTGGATCCAGAATATCGGCCTCGGCCTCTTCCCTGCCCTCATCGGCATTGTGCTTAACAAAACCAACGCAGAGGGTACCGCAGCGCACGAGCTCAACTATACTTGGGCGCTGATTATGCTGGCCGCCCTTGGTATTGCGGCCCTGCTGATTTCGGTTTATCTGAAAGCTGTGGACAAGAAGAAAGGTTACGGACTGGAGGAACCCAACATCAAATAATGGTTCCCGAAATGGTCAAAAAGAAAGAGGGGCGAATGCCCCTCTTTCTTTTTTAAATAAAAAATTATGAAATTATTCTGCTGCTGTTGCTGCAGGAGCTTCCTCCTCCGTGGTTTCCGCCTCGCTCACGTTACGCGAAGACAAAACAGTTACAATAATCATGGAAGGAGCCTCAACCATCTCAACCTTTTCCAGTTTGACCTCACCGGCACGGATGGTATCCAAAATATCCAAATTGCTGATATCAATTGTGATAAATTCAGGAATATCTTCCAATTTTCCACGAACTCTCACTTTGCGCACTTTTTTTGACAATTTGCCGCCACGCAACACACCGGGAGCCGTACCAGTGATTTTCACAGGAATTGCAATGGTGACAGGTCTTTCAGGAACAGACTCCAAAAAATCCACATGAAGCAGATGGTCTGTCACAGGATGGAACTGAAGTTCCTGAACCGTTGCTTTATACACTTTCCCTTCCACATCCAACTCAACATATCTCACCTCAGGTGAATAAATCAAGTTATTCATTTCCATTTCCTTTACCAGCAACGGAATCTGTTTCTCACCTCCGTATAAAACTGCTGGAACCAAGCCCTGTTTACGTTGGGCTTTCGCATCTTTTTTCCCTACGTTCTCTCTGATAGAACCGCTAATAGATACTGATTTCATTTGATTTACAATTAATTATAACAATTTTAAATTCTTTTTTAAAGAACTGCAAATATAGGAAAAAAACTGTTTTGGAAAATCTTTTTTAAAAAATTTATTTTTTCACACTTTCCTATCCGAAATTTGACTACTTTTGCAAACGAAACCAAAAAATTTTAACAACATGAGAAAGATTGTTTGCCTATGGATTGCAGCCGCCCTTTTCTGCCTGGCCGGCTGTTCCAAGAACACCCCGAAGGGAGTTGTGGACAAATACTACAGCGACCTGCAGCACAAGAACTATGAGGCTGCCGTGCAAAATTTTGTCATCATGAAGGATTCGGAAACAAGCCAGGAGGAGATGCTTGCCTCTTTTGCGGACAAACTGGGAAAGAGTTTGGAGGAGGAAGGCGGACTGAAATCCTATAAAATTCTGCGGGACTCCATCTGCAACGACAGCGTTGCCGTTGTTTTCACCCAATTCACCAAAGGCAACGGGGAAAGCGCCGATGCCGACATCAGGGTGGTTCTGGAAGGGGAAACCTGGAAAATCGACCCGCTGAGCAAATAAATGCGCCTGCTCCCACTCTGCCTGCTGCTATGCCTTTTGTCAGCCTGCAACAGGCATCAGTCCGCCCTGCCGGAACCTTCCACTGCAATAGACACCAGTCTGCTGCGGGACGGGGATTTGATTTTCAGGTTGGGACGGGGTTTGGAGAGCCATGCGGTCACGGTGGCGGACAAAAGGGCCACCTACTCCCATACCGGCCTGCTGGTTCATCAGCAGGAGGGGTGGAAAGTGCTGCACGCCGTTCCGGGCGAATCGGAAGAAACCGAAGGGAAAGAGGTAATCAAGCAGGATGCCATTTCCCTTTTTCTGCGTTCCGACAGGTGCATAAAAGCCTGCGTCATGCGCTATGACACCAATGTGGAAGCCCGTGCCCTTCTCCGTCAGGAGGCGCTCCGGCTGTATGGGAAAGCCCTGCTTTTCGACCATTCCTACGACAAAACCGACAGTACCAAAATGTACTGCACCGAATATGTCTGCCACGTATACCAAGCTATCGGCGTGGATTTGGCGGAAGGCCGCTGCCATCGCTTCCCCATGGCCAAGGAACCGGTCATCTACCCCCTTGATTTGCGCTGCAACAAGCGACTGACAACCGTCTGGAGCAGCGAAAAATAGGAAACGACAAAGATATCATCAGTTGATTTTGGGCAATTCCGGCCTATAACATCCGTTACAAAAACATTTTTTTAAAAATTTTTCCGTCCGCGGGGCTTCCGTGTTGGGGAATTGAGTAAATTTGCATTCTTGTTTTATATAGTTATTGTATTTATCAATTTAAACATTTACAGATGAATAGTACGAAGTATGTTTACACTTTTGGCGGAAAAGTTGCCGAAGGTAAAGCGGACATGAAGAATTTATTGGGCGGAAAAGGTGCTAATCTGGCTGAAATGTGCCTGCTGGGACTGCCGGTACCCGCCGGTCTGACCATCACGACCGAGTGCTGCACAGCCTATTATGCCAACAATTGCCAGTTGCCTGACACTTTGATGGATGACGTTTGGAAAGGAATGGAGAACATGGAAAAAATCATGGGTCTCAAATATGATGACGCCGACAATCCGCTTTTGGTTTCATGCCGCTCCGGTGCTCGTACTTCCATGCCCGGCATGATGGACACCGTATTGAACATCGGTTTGAGTTCCAAGACCATCCCCGGACTGATCAAGAAAACCAACAATCCCCGCTTTGTCTACGACTCCTACCGCCGGCTGATCATGATGTATGCCGATGTGGTGATGGAAAAGGCCGAAGGCATTGATTTGGGCGACGGCAAAGGCATCCGCAAGCAGTTGGATGACATGCTGGACGCCTATAAAGAGAAAAAAGGTTACAAATCCGACACCGAACTGACTGCAGAAGAGCTGTTGGAACTGGCCAACGCCTTCAAGGTGCGCGTGAAAGAAGTTTTGGGCAAAGAGTTTCCGGATGATGCCAAAGAGCAGCTGATTGGGGGCATCAAAGCCGTGTTCAAATCCTGGAACGGAAAGAAAGCCGTCTCCTACCGCCGCATCGAAGGCATTCCCGATGACTGGGGCACTGCCGTCAACGTGCAGTCCATGGTCTTCGGCAACATGGGTGACAACTCCGCCACCGGTGTCGCCTTCACCCGCGACCCCGCCACCGGCGAGAACAAATTCTACGGTGAATGGCTGATCAACGCCCAAGGCGAGGATGTGGTGGCCGGCATCCGCACCCCCAACCCGCTGAACGACGACACCAAGAACGAGAAGAACCGCAACATGAAATCCATGCAGGAACTGATGCCCAACATCTACAAGGAGTTGTGTGACATCCGCGCCATTTTGGAAAAGAGCTACCATGATATGCTGGACATCGAGTTCACCATTCAGGAGAGCAAGCTGTACATGCTGCAATGCCGTGTCGGCAAACGCACCGGTGTCGCCTCCCTGACCATGGCCATGGAGATGCTGAAAGAGGGCATGATTGACGAAAAGACCGCCGTGCTGCGTGTCTCTCCCGCCCAACTGGATGAATTCCTCCACCCCATTTTGAATGACAAGGAAGAAAAGAAACACACGGTCATTGCCAAAGGTCTGCCTGCCGGCCCTGGCGGTGCTGTGGGCAAGATTGTCTTTTCCAACGAGAAAGCCATCGAACTCAGCAACCGGAAAATCGCCAACATCCTTGTGCGCGAGGAGACCAATCCGGAAGACGTGGAAGGCATGCGTGCCGCTGACGGCATCCTGACTGCCCGTGGAGGAATGACCTCCCACGCCGCACTGGTGGCCCGCGGCTGGGGCAAATGCTGCATCGTGGGTTGCGACGCTGTGAAGATTGATTTTGAGAAAGGCATCCTGCAAATCGGCAACAAGTCCTACAAGGAGGGCGACGTGCTGAGTTTGAACGGCACCAAGGGCTATGTGTACGACGAGGCCATCCCCACCTGCAAAAACACCGAGAACCCGCTGTTCAAGGACTTCATGAAACTGGTTGACAAATACAGGACCATGAGCGTCCGCACCAATGCCGACAATCCGGATGACGCCCAAACGGCCATCGATTTCGGCGCCGAAGGTATCGGCCTGTTCCGTATCGAGCATATGTTCTACGGCAAAAACAGCGAGAAACCGCTGGAGAAACTGCGCAACATGATCCTTTCCGACACCTTGGAAAGCCGTATTGCCGCCCTGAACGAGCTGGAACCCTACATCCGAGAATCCGCCAAAGCCACACTTAAGGTGCTGGACGGCCGTCCGCTGACCTTCCGTCTGATGGACCCGCCATTGCATGAGTTTGTGCCGCAAACCGAAGAACAGCAGCAGAAAGTGGCCCAGGAAAGAGGTTTGGATTTCGAAGCCCTGAAAAAACGCATCGAGGAGATGCACGAAGTGAACCCGATGATGGGATTGCGCGGTGTCCGCTTGGGCATCATCTATCCCGAAATCACGGAAACCCAGTTCCGTGCATTGTTCTCCGCTACTGCCGAACTGATCAAGGAGGGCAAACAGCCCAAACTGGAGATCATGGTTCCGCTGACCATCAACGTGCGCGAGCTGCAAAACCAGAAACGCATCGCCGACAAAGTGTTTGAAGAGGTTGAGAAAAAATATGATGTGCATTTCAGCTACATGTTCGGCACCATGATTGAGATTCCGCGCGCCGCGCTGGTCGCCAACCAGATTGCCGAAGTGGCCGAATTCTTCTCCTTCGGAACCAACGACCTTACCCAAATGACCTACGGATTCTCCCGCGATGATGTCAACGCCATTGTACACAAGTACATTGACGAGAAAATTATCCCTGCCGACCCGTTCAACACCTTCGACCAGGAATGCGTGGGCGAACTGGTGAAAATCGGTGTGGAAAGAGGACGCAGCACCCGCAACAACCTGAAATGCGGCGTTTGTGGCGAGCATGGCGGTGACCCCGAATCTGTGGAATTCTTCTACAAAGCGGGTCTGAACTATGTTTCCTGCTCACCTTACCGTGTCCCCGTGGCACGTCTGGCCACCGCACAGGCAGCTATCAAAGAAAGTCTGTAAGTTTTCATAGTGTAATTTTTAGGGCGCATCTTCGCGCCCTTTTTTTATGGGAATTTCTAACGGCACCTTGCGGAAGACAGAGCTGATGCGGAAAGATAATAAAAAATTTTCGGTTTCAATCAAACCGCATTCAAAAAAATTGTATTTTTGCAGCTTGTGTAAACAAAGTGTCCATGAAAGACAGCGTATACTTTGAACAATTTGATATTGAGTTCTCTAAATTCCCGATGGGGGAAAGTGAACAAGATATGAAAGTCACAAAAACGTTCTTTGAAAAGCACACCAATGAAGAAATCAGGGATGCGGAGGTGGATGTTCACCTTGTCTTCAACAGACAGGAGACATTCATGGCATTCCAGCTTCACTTGAAGGGTTGTGTCACCTTGAAGTGTGACATTTGCTTGGAAGACTTGCGTTTTCCCTTTGAAACAACCGAAAATTTCCTGTTCAAGACCGCACAGGAAGAGGGGTTGGACGAAGAGGACGAGCATGTGATCCTCCTTTCCAAGAACAGTTTTCACTACAACTTGGAACAACTGCTGTACGAATTGGTCTATGCACAGATTCCACTGCGGAAAGTGCACAGCGACTACCCCGGACAACAGTGCAACGAGCAGATGCTTTCACTGATAGCCGCACACCAGTGCAAAAAAACAGAAGAAACTAATCCCCAATGGGATGCTTTAAAAAATTTGAAATTATAGTGTTAAAAAGTTTAAAATAGTAGATTATGCCGAATCCAAAACGCAGACACTCAGCAATGAGAAGAGACAAAAGAAGAACGCACGACAAGGCGGTCGCTCCGCAATTGAGCACCTGCAGCAATTGTGGCTCCGCAGTGATGTACCACAGGGTATGCCCTGAATGCGGCTATTACAGAGGTGAATTGGCGATTGAACAAAAAACAGAGGCTTAAAAAGCCAGTGGTTCTTTAGATAAAAGAGGATGCGAGTACGTGTCCTCTTTTTTGTTTGTGTCCATGTGGGCAATTTGGCGGAGATGGGCAGATAGGATGCAAAAAAGGGAGATTCCGTAAAGAATCTCCCTTTCAGCGGTGCGGACGAGGCTCGAACTCGCGACCCCATGCGTGACAGGCATGTATTCTAACCAAGCTGAACTACCGCACCTTTTTTGGTGATGCAAAAGTACTACATTTTACAATACCTTTTTCTTTTTCGGAAAACTTTTTTTTATATTATAATTTTTTATTAATCAATCTGTTTGTATAGCACCCCGAAATCATTGGCTTCGTGAAAGGAAAAAAGGCTGCAATTTTTTGCAGCCTTTTTCTCTTTCATTGCTCTTTTTCTTATTCGGAACAAACTTCTGTCATAACTTTAACATGGTTCTTCAAAACCTCCACCACGCCGCCCGAAATATTGTAGTTTCTGGTTTCACCCGCAACCACAACCTTGGCTTTTCCTTTTCCCAAGGCGGAAATCAGAGGGGCATGGTCGTTCAGTATTTCAAACAAACCATCAGCACCCGGCAATTGCACCAAGGAAACCTCTTCCAATGCCAATTGCTGTTCCGGTGTTATAATCTCCACTTTCATATTTTTCAATGATTATGATTTGACAACCGTTTAGTTCTCGCTCTCAGCCAACAATTTCTTACCCTTTTCAATGGCTTCCTCAATGGTTCCGACCAAGTTGAAGGCGGCTTCCGGATATTCGTCCACCTCACCGTCCAAAATCATGTTGAAACCTTTGATGGTATCCTCTATGTTCACAAACACACCCTTCAAACCGGTGAACTGCTCGGCCACGTGGAAAGGCTGGGAGAGGAAACGCTGCACACGACGTGCGCGGTGCACCGTCAATTTGTCCTCCTCGGAAAGCTCATCCATACCCAAAATTGCGATGATATCCTGCAATTCGTTGTAACGCTGCAATGTTTCCTTCACGCGTTGGGCTGTCTTGTAATGCTCCTCACCCACAATGTCAGGGGTCAGGATTCTGGAGGTGGAATCCAACGGGTCCACAGCAGGATAGATACCCAATGATGAAATCTTACGGCTCAACACCGTAGTAGCGTCCAAGTGGGAGAAGGTAGTGGCGGGAGCCGGGTCGGTCAAGTCATCGGCAGGCACATAGATTGCCTGTACGGAGGTGATGGAACCCCTGTTGGTTGAGGTGATTCGCTCCTGCATAACACCCATTTCAGTCGCCAAGGTGGGCTGGTAACCCACAGCCGAAGGCATACGTCCCAGCAGAGCGGAGACCTCAGAACCGGCTTGGGTGAAACGGAAGATATTGTCCACGAAGAAAAGGATATCCCTTCCAGTGGAGTTTTCGTCACCGTCACGATAATGCTCGGCCACAGTCAAACCCGACAAAGCGACACGGGCACGTGCCCCAGGAGGCTCGTTCATCTGCCCGAAAACCAGTGTTGCCTGCGATTTCTCCAGTTCGGCCTTGTCAACCAAGCTCAAGTCCCAACCGCCTTTTTCCATGCTTTCCATGAACTTTTCGCCATAGCGGATAACACCAGACTCCAACATTTCACGCAGCAGGTCGTTACCTTCACGGGTGCGTTCGCCCACACCGGCAAACACGGACATACCGGAATACTTCTTGGCAATGTTGTTGATCATTTCCATAATCAGAACGGTCTTGCCCACACCGGCACCACCGAACAGACCAATTTTACCGCCTTTCATGTAAGGCTCAATCAGGTCGATGACCTTAATGCCAGTATACAGCACCTCACTGGAGGTGGAAAGGTTTTCAAACGTTGGAGGATCGCTGTGGATGCTCTTGTACCTGTCTGTCTGCACCTGCTCCATGCCATCGATGGTCTTGCCAATCACATTCAGCAGACGTCCGTTGATGTTTGCTGCCGGCATACTGATGGTTCTGCCAGTGGCAACAACTTCCATGCCCCTATACAATCCGTCAGTGGAATCCATGGCAATGCAGCGCATGGTGTTTTCACCAATATCCTGCTGGCATTCAAACACAACAACCTCTCCGTTTTCACGTGTGACCTCCAAGGCATCGTAAATGCGCGGCAATTCCTCCTGGGACTCGAAAGTGACGTCCACAACGGCACCAATCACCTGAGATATCTTTCCAATGATTTTTTTACTATCACCCATTAGCTTGTTATTTAAGCATTTAATTTAATCAAATAAATTACATTTAAGAAATACAAATTAACATAAATTATGGATACGATGCGGCATTTTCCCCGTTTTTTTTTCAAGTTTTTTTCTCTATTACCGGAAACCATCGGTTTTCAAACCTTTACGAAACCCATACATTTTTTTCGGCTATGTGGAATCCGAATCCGGATTTCATGTATTTTTGCAACGTGCAAAAACCGGAAAAGAAATATCAGCCCCTGCGGGGGAAAATCATCCATGGGGATGCGCTGGGAAGAACCCTTGGCTTCCCCACCGCCAATCTGCAGACAACGGACCTGCTGCCGGATAATGGTGTGTATATTGCTCAATTGGAATGGAATACAAAACTCTATCAGGGTATACTCAACATCGGTTTCCGGCCTACTGTCCAAGGCTGTGAACAGCGTGTGGAGATGCACCTTTTCAACTTCAACGGTTCCCTGTATGGGGAAAGTGTGACAGTCACACCCCTGCTTTTCCTGAGAAAAGAGCGAAAATTTGAAACATTGGAGGCCCTCCGCGCACAAATCGCCCAAGATCAGGCGGCGGCGCGGGACTATTTGCAGGGCATCTGTACAATTCAAGATAATCCATGCACAAACAGTTAATATTTATAGGTATCGGGCTGCTTATGGCGGCAAGCGGCCTTGTCAGCGCACAAGATTTCAAAGGGAATCTGCGTCTTGGTTTGTTAGCCTCCCAAGTGGACGGGGATAACAGGGACGGCTATCACAAGCCGGGGCTGTATGCAGGCATGGCGGCAAGCCTTAACCCACCTGAAACCAACTGGGAAATGTCATTGGGAATGTGCTATATGCAAAAAGGATGCAAGACAACTGACTATCATCTCACTTTGCATCAGATAGGAGTTCCTCTACAATTCCGGTGGAACTGCCTGAAAAAATACCGCGTGGATTTAGGCACCTCCCTCAACATCACCCCATGGGTCATAGAAAGACGAAACGGAGATGTCTGGGTCAATGGCGACCATCCCTACCGTTTTTTTGAGTGGAGCGTTTTCGGTGGATTTGACTTCAAACTCAACGAGCACTGGGATTTGCAGCTTCACATGCACTATTCCCTACTTCCGGTAGGCAAAAGCCTCTATACCAAATATGGATTGAGAAACAACACCCTGGAGCTAAGCATGGCCTACACATTTTGACAAAAACTGTCAAAAAATGTTCTTCCAGACAAAACAAAACAACATCAAGCCGGCGATAAGGCCGTCAGGTGTCATTTCCTCTTTTTTACCGAAAAGCCGAACGAGCCGATTTTTTCGCCCAGTTTATAGTATTTCCCATGCGAATAGGCAATCGGATGGGCGTGGTTCAGCTGGAACACCCCAGTTGTGGCATCAATCAGCTTCTCCTCGGCGTTGACGGCCACAACCTCCGCCAAAAACATGTCGTGAGAACCGAGTTCCTTGATTTCAAAAACCTTGCATTCGATATTTAGGGGCGATTCCGCAATCAGGGGAGCCTGCACCACCTGCCCCTTTTCCGGTGTCAGGTGCATCTGTTTGAACTTGTTGACCTCCCTTCCCGATTTCACTCCGCACCAGTCGGTCGCCAGCGCCAGCTCCTCAGTGGTAAGGTTCAGCACAAACTCACCGGTTTCCTTGATGATGGGATACGAATGGCGCTCCTTCCGCACCGATATATAGCACATCGGAGGATCGCTGCAAATTGTTCCCGTCCACGCCACAGTAATAATATTGTAATTTTCAGGAGAATTGCCGCAGCTCACCATCAGGGCTGGCAACGGATAAATCAAAGTACCTGGTTTAAAAGCTCTTTTCATGGTATTTATTGTTTTTCATCTTGCATTCATTTGAAATCCGGACAAACCTTCCGCGCTTTTTTCACATGCCCTATTCCGCCTTCACCTGCAACTCCTTGGGATAGGCCATGAAATACTTGCTCACTTTTTCCGATAAAGTCCTGTGGTTCAGATGGTCAGAAAGTTCCTCCAACGGATGCAGGGTTCCATCCTTCTCCATAATCAGTATGGAGGAGGTGGTTTTGTTATAGGCACGGTTCTCCATTTTTCCATGCGCCATCATGTAGTCGCAAGTTTCCTCGTCAAACAGCAGCTGACGCTGCAACGCCTGCCGCACCCGGCTGATGCATTCTTCCGGAAACGCCTGTTCTGACAGCTCAATACGGAATAAATTGCGCTCATACAACCGGTTGGACAGTTCCGAAAGCACTCTGTCGGAATGAAAACGCCACTGTTTTAGGCTAAACCATATATCTTCATCCGTCAAATCGGCATAAGCCTCCAACAGGGATGGATTCTGCTCAAAATCAGGCTTCCGGTATTCCTTTTCAAAAAAGATGCGCATCTTTTCCGGCAGGAAGAAATGTGGGGACTGGAGCCACAAATCCTTGGCACGCCGCAAACAAAGCACCAGCATCATTTCCGCCACATGCACCGTCTTATGCAGATACACCTGCCAGTACATCAGGCGGCGGGAAATTATGAACTTTTCAATGGAGTAGACCGCCTTCACATCCGCCACCAGTTCGTTATTGCTCACGTTCAACATTTTAATGATACGTTCCGTACCGATAACCCCTTCGGCCACACCAGAAAAAAAACTGTCTCTGGTCAAATAGTCCAACCGGTCAACATCCAACTGGCCGGAAACCAACTGGTGCAGAAACCGTTTTGGATACATGTCCTCAAAAATCCGGATGGCCAGGGTCAGACGCCCTTCATACTGACGGTTCAGCGCATCCATGAAGAGTGAGGTGAACTGCTCGTGGTTCATGGAGGAGATGAATGTCCTTTCCAACAAATGGGAGAAGGGGGCATGCCCGATATCATGCAGAAGAATTGCCAACAGTGTGGCCTCATACTCCTCATCCGTTATGTCAGCATCCTTGTCGCGCAACGTGTCCAATGCCTGTTGCATGAGGTGCATGGCTCCCAAGGAATGCTGGAAACGGGTATGCTGAGCGCCAGGATAGACCAAATGGGTCAAACCCAATTGCCTGATATTCCGCAACCGTTGAAAATAAGGATGTTGTATCACATCAAATATCAAATCGTTGGCGATTGTTATAAATCCATATACCGGATCATTGATTATTTTCCGCTTGTTCATTGGTCTCTTTTATTTTAATGTGGGGATTTAAAAAGTTTGGACAAATCCCCCTCGTCATAACGCACATACACCTTTTTCCCCGACGGGGCGTACAGGGAGGATTCGCATTGGAAAAGCTGCCTGACCAAGGATTCCATTTCTGCGCGTTGCAATATTTTTCCCTTTTTCAGTCCGTACGTTGCCGCCATGGAACGCGCCAGATTGGCTTTCCGGCTGGATTTGAGCGACATCAGGTTTCCCTTATAGGTTTCCAACAGTTGCTCAAGCGTTTTCTGCACCTCCTGTTCCTGAAAATCGGCCGGCACCCCATGTACAATCATCACATTACGGCCAAACGGCTCCATATCGAAGCCCAAAAACTTGAAATCGGGAAGAAGTCCACGCACAGTCTCCGCATCCTGCGGCGAAAAGGTGACCGACTCAGGGAAAAGCAGTTTTTGCACAGCGGCAGCCTCCTTACGCTCCATCTGCTGCATAAAACGTTCGTACAAAATGCGTTCCGAGGCCGCATCCTGCTGAATCAGAAACAAGACCGAAGAGAATCCGGCCACAATATAGCTTTTGTCCAATTGGAAAAGCGACAATTTCTGTTCCTGTTTTCCCTGCGGTTCCATACCATCCATTTCCAACTGTTTTTCAGTCACGGACAAATCGGCGGCGGAAGGGGTGTTCTCCTTTAAAGTTTCGTAAATCTGCCTCCACGAGTCATTGGCCGCCTTTGGTGCGTTAAATGCAGGATATTCTTTGGATGTAGAGCTTTTTTTACCGTTTTCCGCATGAAACGGGTTGTAGGTGGGATTATAGGAGATTTGAGGTTCCACAATCTCCCGCTTTCCTGAAACCATGCTGAAATCTATGGGCGAGACATTATCAAAATCAATGTTTGAAGAGATGTTGTACATGCCCACCGCATGCCGTATGGCCGCATGCAGAATGGAATAGATGATTTTCTCCTCCTGAAATTTCACCTCTATTTTGGTAGGATGAATGTTCACATCAATTTTGGAAGGATCCACCTCAAAATAGAGAAAATATGAGATATAATGATCCGAAGGCAACAAATCCGCCATCGCCGACTGGATTGCATGATGGAAATATGGATGCCTGAAATAGCGCTGATTGACAAACAGATATTGTTCTCCTTTAGTCTTCTTGGCCGATGCTGGTGTACCGACAAAACCATCAATGCGCACCACCTGGCTGTCCTGATGTACCGGCAGCAGCTTTCCCTTGCAGCTATTGCCGAACACACTCACCAGCCGTTGCTTCAACACAGTCTTGGGCAAATCGTATATCTGCTTGTCATTGTGGTACAGACTGAATGAAACCTGGGGCGCGGCCAGCACAATGCGCAAAAACTCATCCAAAACGTTGTTAAATTCCACATTGTCCGATTTCAGGAAATTCCGGCGTGCAGGCACATTGAAAAAAAGGTTTTTCACCATAAAGGTGGTTCCCTTGGCACAAGCGCATTCCGACTGCTCCGTGCAACGTGTTCCCTCCATACAGACATGTACGCCGACCTCCTCCCCCTCCATGCGCGTCTTCAAATCCACATGAGCGATGGCTGCGATGGAAGCCAGTGCTTCGCCACGAAAACCCTTGGTATGAAGCTGGAACAAATCGTCGGCGGAACTGATTTTGGAAGTGGCATGCCGTTCAAAACAGCGGAGGGCATCTTCCTTTCCCATGCCTGAGCCGTTGTCACTCACCTGTATCAACGTGCGTCCCGCATCCTTCAAAATCACATCCACATGCGTAGCACCAGCATCCAACGCATTCTCCACCAATTCCTTCACTACAGAAGCCGGACGTTGTATAACCTCGCCCGCCGCAATCTGGTTGGCCACGCTCTCCGGCAAAACATGTATTATTTCTTTCATCATGACAGCAACACCTCCATGCTAAGATCCCAAACGGGACATGAGCAACAACACAAGCAGCAAAAAGGCCACAAAAACCCACAAACGGCTTGCCGGTATCCGCTTGTGGTTGGACTCCCTGTGATAGGCCTCCTCTATCCGGTTTCGCAACGCCGCCTCCTCATTTTTTTCCGCACTTTGCTGCAACTTGTCCGGCTGATAATAACGCGGCTTGTACTTAAACTCTCTTCGCTCTCTTTCAGGTACTTTAAAAATCATGGCTCATTTTTTACTAAAACAGTTCGTATATATAAACGGATTTCTCCGCAAATTAGTCTGCTATCCCATAAAAAAAAGAAGGCGACCCGTTTTTTTGGATCACCCTCTTTTTTAGAATGAAGTGCAAGGCACTTCCATCCGGTTTGTTAGATGATGCCCTGAGCTAACATGGCATTGGCAACACGCATGAATCCGGCGATGTTGGCGCCCTTCACGTAGTTGATGGTACCGTCAGCCTGCTTACCATACTGGACACACATGTCATAGATGTTGTTCATGATGGTGTGGAGGTTCTTGTCAACCTCTTCGGCAGTCCAGTTGCGGTGCTCGGCGTTCTGGCAGATTTCCAGACCGGAAGTGGCAACACCACCGGCGTTGACAGCCTTACCGGGGCCGAAAGGTATCTTGGCACCCTGCAGAGCTGCGATAGCGCCAGGCTGGCAACCCATGTTGGAAACTTCAGCAACATATTTCACACCATTCTTGATCAATTCTTTGGCATCCTCTTCAGCCAATTCGTTCTGGAAAGCGCAAGGGCAAGCGATGTCGCACTTCACGCTCCAAGCCTTCTTACCGGCAGTGAATTTGGCTTTGCCCGGGAATTTGTCGGCCATATCCTGCACCTTGTTACGGTTGGAGGCACGCATGTCAAGCATATAGTCAATCATCTCCTTGGTGATGCCGTCAGCGATTTCGCAAACGCCGTCCGGACCGGAGATGGCCACAACCTTGGCACCAAGTTCGGTAGCCTTGATAGCGGCACCCCAAGCCACGTTACCGAAGCCGGAGAGAGCAATTCTCTTGCCTTCCATCTTGTCACCTTTTTCCTTCACCATGCGCTCAACATAGTAGATGGCACCGAAACCGGTGGCTTCAGGACGGATGAGGGAACCACCCCAGCCGTAGGATTTTCCGGTGAGGGCACCGGTGCTGTGCTCGCGGGCCAATTTCTTGTACATGCCGTACATGTAACCGATTTCACGTCCGCCAACGCCGACGTCACCGGCAGGGCTGTCCTGATCCGGTCCGATGTTACGCCACAACTCATACATGAAAGCCTGGCAGTAACGCATGATTTCTTCGTCAGTTTTGCCGACAGGGTCGAAATCGGAACCACCCTTGCCACCACCGAGAGGAAGCATGGTCAGGCTGTTTTTGAAAATCTGCTCGAAGCCTAAGAATTTCAACATTGAAACGTTCACCTTCGGGTGGAAACGGAGACCGCCTTTGTATGCACCGAGAGCGGCATTGTACTGCACACGGTATCCGAGGTTGGTCTGGACTTCACCGTTACGGTCAACCCAAGTCACACGGAATGTGAAAATACGGTCGGGTTCGACAAGACGCTCGACGATTTTCGCTTTTTCAAATTCAGGGTGCTGGTTGTAAATCTCTTCGATTGATTCCAACACTTCGCGAACTGCCTGCAGGTATTCGCTCTCGCCCGGATGTTTGGCTTCCAAATTAGCCATTATTTTCTTTACTTCCATAATTTTTGTTTTTTATTTTATTATAAATTAATATTTTATATTATTTGCACTTTGAATGAAATAATTTGCAAAGATAATAAATAAATACATCGTATAATCCATTTTTCATTTTTTTTCATCTTTTTGTCATTTAATTTATTATCAATGTATTACAAAGGCGTTTTTGAATACTTTTTTCAAAAGGCACCTCACAGCGCCATTTTTTTCCGCCGCATTCCGCACCTTTTCCCGCAGAAATGGAAACTTCACGCAACATTATTCAGCACAAACGGGAATTCCACACAACAAAAAAACAAAATAGCCGTTATTGTGTAAACGATGCATCATGGAACAGCAGATTTTGAGAAAACAGTTCTTGCGCCACGTGGCGCAAACCTCCCCTTCCCCACTGATGATTGAGGTGGCAAAGGCGGAGGGATGCTTTTTTTACACCCCGGAAGGCAAACGCTATTACGACCTGGTGGCGGGTGTGTCTGTGAACAATGTGGGGCATGCCAACCCTAAAGTGATTGAGGCCGTTCAGAAACAGGCGGCTGAATACATGCACATCATGGTATACGGGGAGATGGTGGAAAAGCCGCAGGTCACCTACGCCCGACGCATCACGGAACTGCTTCCGGACCCGTTGGATTGTGTCTATTTCCTCAATTCGGGCAGCGAAGCGGTTGAAGGTGCTCTGAAATTGGCCAAACGCCACACCGGACGGCACGAAATGATTGGCATGCGGAGAGCCTACCACGGTTCCACCCAAGGCTCCATGAGCATGATGGGCAATCCGGAGGGCTGCACCTGGAAAAACGCCTTCATGCCCCTACTGCCCGGCATCAAATCCATAACCTTCAACCGATGGGAAGATTTGGAGGAAATAACAGAGCATACCGCCTGCGTGCTGGTGGAACCGGTACAGGGGGAGGCCGGCGTGAGGTTGCCGGAAAAAGGCTACCTGCAAGCTCTGCGCCAACGTTGCGACGAGACCGGCGCCATGCTGATTTTCGATGAAATCCAAACCTGTATGGGACGGACCGGCGAAATGTTCGCCCTGCAAAAGTACGGGGTCATACCCGACATCGTATGTGTGGCCAAGGCGTTCGGCGGCGGCATGCCTCTGGGGGCCTTCATCGCAAGCCATGCTGTCATGCAGGATCTCAGCGACCAGCCCTCCTTAGGGCACATCACCACCTTCGGCGGACATCCGGTCTGCTGCGCCGCAGGCCTGGCCGCCTTAGACTACCTGACGGAAAACAAGGTAGTGGAAAGCGTTGAAACAAAAGGGGCTCTCTACGAGCAACTGCTGCAAGGACACCCTCAGGTAAAAGAAATCCGTCGCAGCGGCCTGCTGATGGCCGTAGAACTGGGCGACTCGGGGAAAATGTACCGGATGATGGAACTTTTCAAGGAGGCCGGCATCCTGAGCGACTGGTTCCTCTTTTGCGACACCGCCTTCCGCATCTCCCCGCCCCTGATCATCACCGAAACCGAAATCCGCGAAAGCAGCCGGCTGATATGGGAATGCCTGGAGAGGCTGTGAGACCATAGAGACGCAATAAAAATGCAGGGACGCAAGCATTGCGTCCCCACTTCTTACTTCTTACTTCTTGCTTCTTACTTCTTGCTTCTTGTTTCTTACTTCTTGCTTCTTAATTTTTCCCAAACTTCCCCACCTTTCCTTCCATCCGCAGCAGGTAGATTCCTTTGGCCAGGCCGCTGACCCGGATGCCATCGGCGGCGTTGTACCGGCCTTGCATCACAATGCGGCCGGTCATGTCGGTGATTTCGTAGGCGGTGTTCTCATAACGTTCGCCGTTGGTGATATAGAAGAATTGCTTCGCTGGATTGGGATACACACAAATATGACTTTCTGAAAACAATGGCGCATGAATGGATGTTCCTGGAAAATATTCATAAGCACCTATGTCAATACGATGATTATATATGCGAGGGTCTCCTCCCAAGTCTGTCAATGGCAGATTCAAACCGGAAGTGTCTGCCATCCCTTTGTCTATACAAACGGAGGCATCGGTAAGTTTCCAGGTGGGTTGATAGTCTATTGTAACACCTGCCTTGTCAGACGGTAAAACAAATGCCACATATTGGCTGTCGGCAGCGATTCCCTGATTTGCTGATGCCAAACAAATATTGTCTGTACCCTGGAATCCGCCTTCCACAGCTGAATGGGAAATGTTAAAATCTCCGAACAGGTTGGAGTTTGCCACATCGCTTTTATTTCCCCAAAAAATACTGTTGGTGCAGCAGAAAGGTGTTTGGGTATTGTTATACACGCCTGCACCTTCTTTTTTTGAAAAATTGCAGACCGCATTGGAATTGATGAATTGAGATGCAGGTCTGAAAGAAACGTCATTGACGTACATGCCGCCTCCTATGCCATTGGTGGAGTTGTTGTACACCGTTGTGTTTCGCATCCATGAATTATTGACATACAGACCTCCGCCCCAGTCGGTACTGGAATTGTTGTAAAACTCGCTGTTTTGGACAACCGTTCCTATTCTGACAGATGCACCGCCTGCTCCTGCCGCATAGTTATGATGACACCGGACATCAAGTATCATGGCGGCTTCCGTTAAAAAGCCGCCCCCGGAAGTGTTTTCTCCTCCAATAATTGAATCGTAAGCAACCTCACAATCTTCCATGATGGCTGTATCCACACAAATGCCCGCCGCCATAGAACCTGTATTTTTTGCTTGCAAAACCGCAATGTTATGATTGATTTTGCTCCCCTTTATTTTTGATTTGAAAAGATAGCCTCCAACACCATAAACGATGTTGAAGTATCCCTGATTCTGATCAGACACATCCGCACGGTTTCCTACAATTTCACAATTCGTCAATTCTGAGTTTTCCGCATAAAAGCCGACTCCTTGCACAAAGTTGCAGTGATAAGCATAATTATTTGTTATTTTGCAATGGGTCAAAGAGGAGCGGAATGCAAAAATTCCTATTCCATAGTGGGTGTTGTTTGCTGTTGGCACTCGGTTCTCCCGAAAAACACAATTGCTGAAATGGGTGGATATGACACATGCGCCGCCTCCACCATGAAAATAGTTTTCGGCATATATAAAACCGCTCATGCCATTTTGAAAAACAAAACCATCTACAATAATGCTGTCCGTTGATCCTTTACAGGCAAGGACATCATCAAAATCCTTACTATATAGCACTCTTTTTTTCCCTTTTCCATCCAAAACAGTTGGATGTTGCCCAAAATCGCGAAGTGACAAATCATAATTTTCCGGTTCATTGCCGACAAAACTTCCGTATATTTTCACCCCTTCAGCAACGACAAAAGCATTGGGATTGTAAGTGACAGTATCTCCGTAATAAACACCAGATGCCACCCAAATAGTGGTATAAGGCTGTTGCATAACCGCATGCAAATCTGAAGTGGCTTTTTCCCATGTGCTTCCATCGCCGGTTCCGCCAGGCTTTACATAAATAATGGACTGGGTATATGCCATTACTGGAGTCAACCATATAAATGCCAATATCGTTATAAGCTTAAATTTCATATTATTTCTTTTTCCAGTTGATTTTGATAATGTTCCCCAATCGCTTTACCTGGCAATTCTCTCCTATGCAGCCATGTGAAAAACCGTATATGCCGCGACTTGTCGGATACCAGGCGGAAGAATTCGCTTTTTTCATCTCCCAATGTCCATCACCAATGACTTGGAATCGGTCGTTTATGACGGAGAAACCGATTTTTTTATCAGAATATTCGTTCTTTTTTCCGTTTTCATTTTTTTCCGACAAATCCTGTAAGAAAAAACGATAATACACATTATTATAGGGATCATACGCCATTTGAATGTGATAGTAATCAAAGGTGGCTGAACGTATCATCTGTTGCAAGTATGCAACTTCTCCCCGCAACTTCAGTGTATCATAATAATCGGGGAAAGGTTTGTACAGCGGATTGATTATTTGAATAGAATCGGTTATATTCTTTTGCGGGTCATAAATTAACAGGGTAGGACTTCCTTCAAAACCGAATACATATTGTCCTTTTCCATAAGTAATGAACGGTTCCTGATGCATTCCCGACAGGATGTAGTTGGTATAGCATTTTTCCTTGGGATAGATGACAGGGATGATGTTTAATTCACCGCTTTCAATTGAAAACTCTGCGGCAAATTCGGTGTCCCATTCCCATTTTTTTCCCGTTTTGTCAAATCGTACAATCATGACCGGAAGCACATTCCTTTCATGATTCCATTTTAACGGACCCGCTCTGTCAACGATGATTACATTTTCGCTGTCATGATTATATGCAAAGTGTTTGAGCAGAATTCCATTTTTCAGATCCAAAAGTGAAATGGTGTGACGGGTATAGATAATGAGTGAATCCAGATTGACAGGAATCAGTTGGAATTTGTCAGAATGGATTTCATCCTTCATGGTATCCAAGTATGCCTGTGGAAATGCAAAAGATTGCATGAACCTAAAGCAATCCGTAGTCTCCTTATACAGCAATACAGAGCTTTCCCCCTGTTTTTTTGCCATGAAATATATCCCGTTGGAATCCTCGTAAATTGTCCAGGCTGCATATATATCTATACTGTCCCTTTGAAGCGGAATGGATGTAATCTCCAAATCAAGGATTTCACCGTGTTGGCATGATGACAATAAGACAGGTATTGCCACAATAAAATTCAACAGCTTTCTCATTTTAATCACCTGTTTGGAGCCATATTCCATAAATCCTCCGGACTTTCCGTAAGAATTTCCAAATCGTACATGCTTTGCAAAATGTCCCATATTTCCTCAATATGTTCTTTTGTAAACTCGATGTCCCATTCCCTATTTGGATCTACGTCTGGAAAAGGATGGATTGGGGTATTGCATTCGGTGGGTATCCGCGCCCCATTTTCATCAAGTACAAACGTAATTCTTCCCGGTTCACTACAAGAAGGCCTCCATTGTGAAGTGAATGGACCTTCACATTTCATGGCAACATAACATTGTCCTTCCTCCGCATCATATTTATTAAAACATTTCCAAAAATAGTATCTGGGAGGAGGCTCCGGTGTTCCTCCATTTCCGTTACTCCCTCCTCCCTCGTCCTGTACACTTTCTATAACATTGTAAACCACTTCGTTTTCTTTGTCACAACCAGAAAACAAAAAAAGACATAATGTCAATCCTACAATAAAGCCAGAATTAGTTTTCATAAAACCAAATTTTTTAATTAATATTCTATATGCAAAAATAGAAAAAATAACAATGTGGCATCAACATAACAAAAAAATATTTTATAATCTAATATAATTAAATTTATAATATTATTTCAATAGTATAATTATTTTTTCTGACTTATATACATGTATTTTTGGAAACAAAATATCTCATGTAATGCAAAAAAAATAATTCATTATAAATAGTTTCCTTATTTTATTTTACATTTATAATCAAATTTGAATATGGTATACATTATAGGGAAAAATGTCATAGTTCAACAGTAGGGCCATCGCGCGCCTCGGCCATTCAAGTAAACTTGATGGCTCTCGGCTTGCACGATAGTCTGGTATGTCCCCACTTATTACTTCTTACTTCTTACTTCTTGCTTCTTACTTCTTAATTCTTTCCAAATTTCCCCACCTTTCCTTCTATCCGCAACAGATAGACCCCTTTGGCTAAATTGTCCACATGGATGCCTTCGGAGGTATAGCTGCCTTGTGATACAATCCTTCCAGTCACGTCAGTGATTTCGTAGGAATTGTTCTCATAACGTTCGTCGTTGGTGAGGAAGAGGAACTGTTTGGCAGGGTTGGGGTAGATGACCAGCGAATGTGCCGCATCATGCTCCGCAACGCCTGTCGTGTCCGACAGCATGGTGTAACAGTTGGTGGTGCTCCATTTGCCCTCACAGTACTTTTCATTCACAGGGGCGAAGTTGTAGCAGTACTGCACATCCATCTCAATGTTAGTGTCCAAATATGAGGGCTGTTCCACCGTTGTGATGTAGCTCCCATCCCGGTACACGTTGTAGGCGTAGCCAGTTCCCTCCCATGTCCATAATACCGAGGTGTCCTGCTTGTTGGGTTCGATTTGGACGGACGAATCGTCCATTGTCGGCCTTGTTGCCAACGTCACATGGAATATGGCAACGGAATCACAGGCATAGCCATCTGGATTGAATCTTTCGCAATAGTCACCCGAATGGTCCGGATAAAAGCCGTAACGCTGCTGCACCTCCGGCCCGCACACCGAATCCAGGAAGATTTCGCCCGTATACGAAGCCTCCCGGACATTCGCCACAACAATCCAGTTCCGGTCTGTCGCTTGCCGGTACACCTGCTCATAACCGCAAGGTACATAGAAGGTGTCTTTATTATACACGTGTAAAAAAGTGGAATCCGTTCCAAACCTATAATCATTAAATTTATTCATATACAGATTAGGAGGTGTCGGGGACTGCAAAATGTAGTTTACTTGAGTGCGCAATGAATCCTGATAAAGTTCATCAAAACCTCCCACCCATGTCGAATTGTAGGAAATATGTTCCACCGATTCAGGAACAACTAAATATTGAAGGGATTCTTCATGTATGAGACTCATGTCCGCAATCACTTTCAAAGTGGAAGGCAGTTTTAACTCCCTCAAACTCGGACAATATGCAAACGATTTTCTGGACAATACTCTGATTTTGGTTTGTGAGAGATCCATTGTGGACAGGGAGTTGCAATTTTCAAAAGCTCCAAACCCCAAGGAATCCAAAGTGGAGGGAGTGGAGAATTGGACGGAAACAAGGCCGCGACAATATGCAAAAGCATGATCCCCTATACGATACACACCTGCAGGTATCACAATGCTATCCAATCGCCAACAATTTTCAAAAGTACTGGTAGGAATAACCTCCATGGAATCGGGCATCCGCAGCCTGTGCAAGTTGGTGTCTCCATAAAAACATTGCTCTCCGCCCAAGACAGCACGACGGAAGGGAAGGGTCACCTCACGCAAGGAGCCGCATCCGGAAAATGCAAATCCGCCTATCCTGCAATAGGGGGATGTGAAATGCAACTCCACAAGGGATTTGCAGGAAGTGAAAGCACTTTCCCCCATCTTCTCCAATGAAACAGGAAGAGGACTCACCCATTGTAAACCGGAGCAACTTTTAAACGCCCAACCGCCAACCGTCTCCACACCCTCCGGAATGGTGACGGAATCTATCAGCGGGCAGAACATGAACGCCATATCCCCAATCCGAGTCACCCTATAGCTCTTCCCTTCATAACTTACAGTGGAAGGGATTACAATGTGCCCTTTGAAATTGAAACGGGTTGGCCGGTAAACTTTCACGTCGTAGGTCACCTCTACCGTGGAGTCGGAAGTGACATTGTAGTAGAGCGTGTCGCCCTTGGCGTTTGTTGCGGAAAAGTCGTATGCGAACAATGGCGTGGCGACAGCCATCAAAAACATGTATAATAATAACTTTTTCATATTCATGTGATTTACATTTTTTATGCGTCCGGTACAATACATAGTTCTATCTGCTTCTATATATATAAATGAGAAAAGAACAGTTTTGTTGCATCTGTAATAAAATTTTTTTCACTGAAAACCAAATATTTACGAAAAGGTCAGATAAAACCACCCAAAAACAGGGGAATTTTTGGAATGAAATGGTCAAGAATAATTGTCATGGTATGAATTGTTTAAGGGTTAAAATGTGAAGATGTTAAGGTGAACATTGTCATTGTCATCGTCACAGTAGGGCCGATGTGTACATCGGCCACAGAATGAAAAAAAATTTTGTCATGGTCATAGTTCAAAAGAAAGGGCGAATTTTTTTTCGCCCTTTCTTTTGATGTCATTGTTATTGTAAAAAAATTACAACGGCAGGTTATCGTGCTTCTTGGCGGGATTCTCCAACCGCTTGGTGGCCGTGGCACGCAACGCCTTGATGACACGGTAACGGGTGTTCCTAGGCTCAATCACATCGTCAATGTAACCGTAACGGGCTGCGTTGTAAGGATTGCAGAACAGTTTGTTGTACTCGTCCTTGCGGGCGGTGATGGCCTCCAACTGTTTCTGAGGATCGGTCTCCGCCTTGATTTCCTTGGCATACAGCACCTCCACAGCACCGTCAGCACCCATGACCGCGATTTCAGCCGTCGGCCATGCATAGTTCATATCACCACGCAACTGCTTGCAGCTCATCACAATATGTGAACCACCGTAGGATTTGCGCAATGTGACGGTAATCTTGGGTACAGTCGCCTCACCGTAGGCATACAGCAGCTTGGCACCATGAGTAATCACGCCGCCATACTCCTGCACAGTTCCGGGAAGGAAGCCCGGTACATCCACCAGGGTCACCAATGGAATGTTGAAGGCATCGCAGAAACGGACAAACCTTGCACCCTTACGGGAGGCGTTGATGTCAAGCACACCGGCCATATGGGAAGGCTGGTTGGCCACCACGCCCACCGACATGCCGCCCATGCGTGCAAATCCGGTGATGATGTTCTTGGCATACATCGGCAGAATTTCCAAAAACTCGCCGTTATCCACGATGGAGGTAATCACCTCCTTCATGTCGTAGGCCTTGTTGGGGTTTTCGGGAATGATGCTGTTCAGGTAATCCTCCACCCTTTCAATCGGGTCGGTGCACTCCACTTCGGGAGCGGTCTCCATATTGTTGGAAGGCAGGTAGCTCAGCAGACGGCGAATCATCTGTAAGCCCTCCTCCTCGTTCTCAACCACCAACTGCGCCACACCGGACTTGCTTCCATGCACGGAAGCGCCGCCCAACTGCTCGGTGGTCACATTCTCCCCAATCACGGTTTTCACCACCTTGGGGCCGGTCAGGAACATGTAGCTGGTATTTTTCACCATCATGATGAAGTCGGTCAAAGCAGGCGAATAGACCGCACCGCCGGCGCAAGGTCCGAAAATGGCGGAAATCTGCGGTACAACGCCGGAAGCCAAAATGTTACGCTGGAAAATTTCAGAATAACCGGCCAAACTGTTCACACCCTCCTGGATACGGGCTCCGCCGGAATCGTTAATACCGATGACGGGAGCACCCATCTTCATGGCCGAATCCAGCACCTTGCATATCTTTTGGGCCTGGGTTTCGGACAAGGAACCTCCATATACCGTAAAATCCTGTGCGAACACATAGACCAGCCTTCCGTCGATGGTGCCGTATCCGGTCACCACACCGTCAGACATGTAGTATTCCTTATCCATACCGAAGTTGGAACAACGGTGGGTTACAAACATGTCCATCTCTTCAAAACTGCCCTCATCCAACAGCTGCTGGATACGTTCACGGGCCGTCATTTTTCCCTGTTCATGCTGTTTTTCAATTCTCTTTTCTCCACCTCCGAGTCTGGCTTTGGTTCTCAACTCCAACAACTCTTTCACCTTATCTTGCATTGTCATGGCTATCTCAATTTTAATTGTTCTTGTTTATTATTACTTATCGAAACGTTTGCCGGTCATATTGGGGAGACATTTAATCCTTTCAATACCGTCAAACACTCCACTTTGTTATTTGTTGGGATCCTCACAGAATTCCGTCAGGACACCGCCCGTGGACTTGGGATGCAGAAATCCGATCTTCAGCCCTTCGGCACCGTTGCGTCCCTGCTTGTCAATCAGGCGGACACCATTATTCTCGGCATCCTGCAGTGCCTCGTTCACATTGTCCATGGCAAAGGCGATGTGATGCACACCGGGCCCCTTCTTTTCCAGAAAAGAGGCGATGGTGCTCTCCTCGCAGGTCGGCTCCAACAATTCTATTTTAGTCTGTCCCACCTTGAAAAAGGCGGTTTTCACCTTCTGGTCGGTCACCTCTTCCACGGCATAGCATTTCAAGCCCAATATTTTTTCATAATAGGGAATGGCCTCTTCCAAACTTTTGACAGCGATTCCGATATGTTCGATATGTGTCGGTTTCATCTTTATTTATTTTAAATATTTTACAATTCTATTTCTTTTATTATCATGTTATTCTGCAACTGGAGCCCCAACCGTTATCCAAGGAATCCCAGCAGCAGACCGGCGGCCACCGCGCTACCGATCACACCGGAGACATTGGGTCCCATGGCATGCATCAGCAGATAGTTGGACTTGTCATAATGCAGCCCCACATCCTGGGAGACACGGGCCGCATCAGGCACGGCTGAAACACCGGCATTGCCGATAAGCGGGTTGATTTTGTTGCCCTCTTTCAGGAACAGGTTGAATATCTTGACAAAAATCACACCAGTGAAGGTGGCAATCACAAATGAGGCGGCTCCAAGTCCGAAAATCAGCACCGATTTGGGAGTGAGGAAAGTGGTTGCCTGCGTGGAGGCTCCCACTGTCAGACCCAACAGGATGGTGACGATGTCCATCAGGGAATTACTGGCGGTATTGGCCAAACGACGGGTCACACCACATTCCTTCAACAGGTTGCCGAAGAAGAGCATACCCAGCAACGGCAGACCGGATGGCACCAGGAAGGTGGTCAGCAACAGACCGACAATCGGGAAAAGGATTTTTTCGGTTTGGGAAACCTTACGGGGCGGTTTCATACGGATCAGACGCTCCTTTTTGGTGGTCAACAGTTTCATGATGGGCGGCTGGATCACCGGCACCAACGCCATGTAGGAATAGGCGGAAACGGCAATGGCACCCATCAGGTCAGGAGCCAGTTTGGAGGAAAGGAAGATGGCCGTAGGACCGTCAGCACCTCCGATAATACCGATGGCACCCGCTTCAGAGGCGGTGAAACCCAACGCGGTGGCGGCTATATAGGCCCCGAAAATACCACATTGTGCGGCTGCACCAATCAGCACCAGCTTCGGGTTGGAAATCAAGGCCGAGAAGTCGGTCATTGCTCCGATACCCAAGAAAATCAGAGGCGGATAAAAGCCTTTGACCACACCCAAATACAAATAGCTCAACACCGAGCCATCCTCGTAAATGCCTATCTGGAATCCGGGAGAGAAGGGAATGTTTCCGATCAGGATACCGAATCCGATGGGCACCAGCAACATCGGCTCCCATTTTTTGGCAATGCCCAAATAAAGGAATATCAATCCCACCGCAAGCATAATCAAATGTCCTGAAGTGGCATTGGCAAATCCTGTAAACGACAGGAATGTCGATATGTTTTCTGAAATTGTTGTTGCGAAACTATTCATTTAAAATAAATTATGCTGTTAAATAATTTATGCTATCGTCATCAGCACATCACCTTCCTGCACACTGTCGCCTTTTTTGACCTGGATGGATTGGATAACACCATCCTTGTCAGCTTCAATATTATTCTCCATCTTCATGGCCTCAAGCAGCAGGATTTTCTGTCCAGACTTCACCGTGTCGCCCTCTTTGACAAACACATCCAAAATCACACCCGGAAGCGGAGTTTTGATGGACTGTCCGGCACCGCCAGCGGCAGGCTTCGGAGCGGCAGGGGCAGCGGCAGGAGCTGCCTGGGGGGCAGCAACAGAACGAGGAGCGGGACGGCTCACCGCAGCCTTGGGAACCAGAACTTCCGCTTCCACATTGTAGTTCACACCATTGACATTC
>CAJOQK010000119.1 GCA_905236885.1 uncultured Bacteroidales bacterium | reverse complement strand
GGAGCCCACGTTGTTCATGCTCCGCACATTGTCCAGCACCACCGTCACCGGTGTCTTCTCGCTCCGTTTGTAATCCTCCACCGAAATGCGGTGCAGCGCCTCCATCGAAAGTTTTTCCATGAGTTGTTTGTTTTCTATTCGTTTTCCTCCAGCATATCCGGTCGCCGTTCGCGGGTGCGCTCCAGCGCCATGTTGTATTTCCATTCCGCTATTTTTTTCTCGTCTCCGGAAAGCAGTATGTCCGGCACGGTGTGCCCCTCGAAATCGTAGGGACGGGTGTAGACTGGAGGGGAGAGCAGTTCGTACTGGAAGGAGTCGGAGAGGGCGGAAGTTTCGTCGTGCAGTACGCCCGGAATCAGCCTGACAATGGCGTCGGTAAGGGCGGCGGCCGGCAGCTCCCCGCCGGAAAGCACGTAGTCGCCCACGGAAATCTCCTTGGTGACGAACATTTCCCGTATCCGCTCGTCAATGCCCTTGTAGTGGCCGCAGAGCAGCATCAGGTTGCGGTGCATGGAAAGCTCGTTGGCGATGGACTGGTTCAGCACTTCGCCGTCCGGGGTGAGGAATATGATTTCGTCGTAGTCCCGTTCGCTCTGCAGCTTGCGGATGCAGGCCGCCACCGGCTCAATCTTCATCACCATGCCCGATTCCCCGCTGAAGGGGTAGTCGTCCACTCGGCGGTGCTTGTCGGTGGAATAGTCGCGGATGTTGTGCAGGTGATACTCCGCCAGCCCCTTGTCGCGGGCCCGCTTCAGGATGGAGACTGAGAAGATGCCTTCGAACATCTCCGGGAACAGGGTGAGGATGTCGAAACGCATGGGCTATTTGGCAGCTCCCTGGTTGGCCACCTGCTCCATCAGCTTCTTCAATATCTCCGGGTCTGCAATGAAATAGTCTTTCACCAGCCGCATTTTCTCATCATATTCAAACACGTAGGGAATTCCTGTCGGAATGTTGAAGCTGATGATTTCCTCGTTCCCCATGTTTTTGATATGCTTGACGATGGCACGCAAACTGTTGCCGTGTGCGGCGATGAGCACCTCTTTTTTCTCCTTCAGGACGGGAATGATCCGTTCCTCCCAAAACGGAAGGAGACGTTCCATGGTGTCTTTCAGGGCCTCTGTTCCAGGAATATTCGGAATTCCTTGGTAACGTGCGTCATGCATAGGATGGGTAGGATCCTCCTTTGACAATGGGAGAGGAGCCACATCCCAGCTTCTTCTCCATAAAAGGATTTGATCGGCACCATATTTTTTTGTGGCCTCGCTTTTGTTCATGCCCTGCAGCATTCCGTAGTGCTTTTCGTTCAGTTTCCAGGACTTTTCCACCGGAATCCAGAGACTGTCCATCTCGTCCAAGGCATAGAACAGCGTCTTTATGGCGCGTTTAAGGTAGGAGGTGAAGGCGTATTGGAACCGGAAACCGGCTTCCCTCATCTTGACGCCGGCCTCCTTTGCCTCGGCGATTCCTTTTTCCGACAAATCCACGTCTGTCCAGCCTGTGAAGAGGTTGGCCAAATTCCATTCGCTCTGTCCGTGTCTCAATAATACTAATCTGTACATCTGTCAAATAAATAATAGATCTGATACTCTCAGGTTTCTGCCGGATTGCCCCGGCAGAAACTTGCAAAAGTAGTCATTTTTTTTCAAACTTCATCCTTTGCACGGCACTTTTTTTTCAGCTGCTTTCCGCTTTCCCGGCCTGTCAGGTCTTTAAAACAGCAAAAAGGGCGGTGCTGAATGCACCGCCCTAGCCATTTTGTATTTGCAGGGACGTGCAATGGTACGTTTCCACAACGTGCTACAGCCTTGCGGCTATCATTTCACTACCACCTTCAGCAGGTAGAGGCCGCGGAACAGGGTCTGCTTATATATGGAACAATAAAACTTTTATTTTTTTGTTGTACAAATATAGTCAAACAATAGCAAACTATATCCCCCGTAAATCCACATCAATGCTTCATACAAGAATTGGTCCCAGCGAATCATTCCTTTTATCAAAGATGGCAGTTCCTCGCACACTATACATAAACCGGCTATAAGAAAAAGTACATCCAACCATACACTCCCCTTGAATAATCTCTGTTGTTTTCCCCATTTTTTTCTACCCCAAAAAAACAAAAATGGAGTTAATACATATAAAATTACAGCTATCAATACTTTAACCATTTCAATTCTGGACATTAATTGGAAGAACAGCAGTCATATTATTTTTTTCCTCCTCGCATCCTGAGAAAAGGAAGGCACCTACCATGAGCAGGGCCACTGTTGCCACAATGGGCAGTTTTTTTAATATCTTGTCCATATCTGTTTTGTTTTAGATATTATGAAGCCTTTTGTGAATTCCGGACG
>CAJOQK010000118.1 GCA_905236885.1 uncultured Bacteroidales bacterium | reverse complement strand
TGAGAAAATCGAATTGTTTCAAGGCACTCACCATGCTGCGTGCCGCCTTGTTGTTTTTGTCATATTCTATGGTTATCGTTTCCATGATAGTCTGTTTTTTCTCCTCCAAAACCTAAAGTGTTCAAATTGCAAAAATAGCCTTTTTTCCAATACGCTTTATGGGGTTGGGAAAAAAAGTTTTTTCTCCGTTTCCTGCAATATCGCACTTTCCGGCGCGAGATCTGGAAAATGCAAAAAAAATGATTACCGGAGATTTTGAAAAAAAACGGGGAGTTGTGTCCGCCTATTGAAATAATGCGTATCTTTGCATTTGTTTTTGCATTTTAATTACCTATATTCCTATGGAAAAAACCAGAATGGACAAGTGGCTGTGGGAGGTGCGGCTTTTCAAGACGCGCAGCCTTGCAGCGGAGGCCTGCAACGCGGGTAAGGTGAAGGCTGGCGGCGTGCCGTGCAAACCGGCCAAAGAGGTGAAGGCCGGGGAAGAGCTCCAGGTGCGGATTGGGCAGCTTCAAAAGACAATCCGGGTGCTGGATGCGCCCAAATCGCGGATACCGGCGGCAAAAGTGCCCGAATTTTATGAGGACCTGACCCCGGCGGAGGAGTATGAGCGGCTGCGGCTGGTACGTATGCAGACGGAGCGGCGCGATGCCGGTTTGGGCAGGCCCACCAAGCGGGACCGCCGCCAGATAGATTATCTGAAGGATTTCCTGCAGTGGGATGAGGATGCGCAGGAGGATTAGTCCAAGCGCATGCGTTGGAGCAGCGGCGGAGACTATTCCGTCTCCTCAATACTGAATGGCCGCTTGTCTTTGGGCTTGAGGCGTAGTTTCCAGCGCGGGTCATAGCGTTCGTCTTTCTTGTTGCTGCAAATCATGTTGTATTCCTTGGTGGCCAAATCCAGATTCCCGAAAATGAAATAGACATCGGTCTGATCCTCCAGTTTGTAGTATCGCCATATTTCGTAAGGATACAAGCCCTCATCTATCGGATAGTATTCAATATCGTCCGGTATCCCGTATTTCAGGTAGTAGTGGCCGCGGTCGCTGCGGTAGCCTTTGAGCTTGAGGGTGGAATATTTGCTGTTCACCCATTGCACATGGCGGTAGTACTGGAACCAGGCGTCCCACGGGTCATCGGGGTTGCGGCGCATCCAAAACTGGTAAAAGAAATCGGCCAGAGTCTGGTAATCCTGTTTTTTAGCGGAACGGAGAAAGTCCACTTCATCGGCACGGGCAATCGGGGTCAGGTAGTCGATGAACTGTACCAGTGAATCCTTGGAAAGGCTGTCCCTGTCGTATTCGGTGTGGCTGTAGCGGCTGTCAGTTGTTGGATTGTGGCGGCGGACAAGCAGGGAGTCGCGGTGCAGCGTCCGGTTGTCCGGTCCGTAAAGGTTGACGTGCAGGTAGAAGTTGCCCGAAGGAAGCTCCTGCAGGTTGAAGTTCCATAGGAACACATATTTGTCGGTTGTTGGGAAAAAACGTATTTTTTTATATGGTATAACATCCTCAGCATGCCCTTCTGCTGTGATGTAGGTGACAATTTTGCATTTTTCGCCTTGATTGACAAGTTGGTCGGTGTTGTAGAATTCCTGCATGAAGGTCAGGTTTTCCACCTCTTCCGGATAATATTCGGAAAAGTATGGGATAATTTGCAGACCGTTTTTGCTAAAATAGCTTGCACTGTCCGACTGCGTGCATGAGGCGATGCGTTGGATGTCAGAGGCGCAGACATGCTGGCGGTCGAACCGCAAGTCTATTTGGGCGGAGAAATGGAGGGGAGAGGCTGTTTTCCCGCCGTTCTCATCGCGGATGGTGAGGCTCATCCGGTAGCTGTCTGCAGGAAGCGGCAGTCGGGTCAGGAAATAATGGTTCTCGCTCTCCTCTTCGGAAGGGCATACAGGGTAGCTGCCGGTGACGAAACGCACCTCCTTGTTGATTCTATAATCGGGTTTGGTGGTGGACTGCAGAGTGACGGAAGCAATGACGCTGCCCTGATATTCTCCTTTGTTGTTGGGCCGATATGTCAGGGTGTTTCCGTGAACAAGGTACTGCAGCTCAATGTAACTGGTGTCGCCGGGAAGATGGAACCGCAGGAAATTGAGGTCAACCTGCAGCTGTTTCCCAACAACCTCCGGCTGTGCCATGCTATGGAAGGCCAGCAGAAGCAAACCGAAAATGATACCATATCTTTTCATATCAATAGATTTTGTGTTCAAACAGCAGGTATCCGAAACTGATGTTGAACAGGTTTTCAATTTTGTTGTGTCCGCTTTGCGGATACATGGAAAAACTCATGGAGATGGGGCCGAAGCGGGTCGGATAGACCGCAGCGGCATAAAGCAGCATTGAAAAGGCATCCAGCATAATTTTGTGCTGAGTGCCCAATTCCGTGTTGGTCTCCGCCACACGGAGGATGGGTTGGAAATAGTAGGCGTCTAACCGCAACTGGAGCTGTTTGTAGAGGAGGAACACATTGTTGATTCCTATGGCTGTGAAATTGGGGTTGCGGAACTGTGGCAGGTAAGTGATGTTGCTTTCCGGTGTGGGAGCGAAAATATTGGCACGTAGATTGGTGGCCGTGAAGCTGGCAAAAACTGGCTGGTTGGAAACAGCCACCTGCCCGAACCATCCCCAGCGGTAGAGCCGGTTTACAGGATGCATGCGCACTATGCTGGCATTGATGCAGACCCATTCCCTGGAGAAATTACGCTTGCGTGTTTCAGTTGAGGTGCTGCCGGGCGTGTTTACTTCCACACCATTCTGGTATGAGCCTGTCAAATGTATGCGCATGCCTTCTGTGGGGAAGTAGGCCATGTCCGTGGTGTTGTATTCATACAGCAGGAATGGGCGTATGCCGTGAAAGCGGTTAACATCGTTGATGTCGTTTTCGGAAATGTTCTGTGTGTGGAAATATTTGTCTGTCTCGTTGAAGACCGTGAATCCGGCCATCCAGCGGGCGTTTCGGGAGGCGGGGAAGGCCAGGTCGTATTCAAAAAACTGGTTTCCGGCAATCAGGTAGGAGGTGGTCTCCTCTCTGAACCAGCTCAAATTGGTGTTGAAATAGTTCCATCGCTGGGTGCCGATTTTGATCAGCTGGTAGAAAGGGGGTTGCTGATAGTAGTCCAGACGTGCGGAGAGTATCCCCGCGTTATAGTACCGCCCGATATAGCCTTCCGCGCTCAGACTCACCGATTGGATATCCAACAGCTGGTACATCAGCTGGGTGTAGAGGGTGGTGTAGGTGCCGGTGGAGATGTGTCCGCCGAATTTGAAGGTGAATGGCTTTTTTTTCTTCAAGTCCAGTTCCACATGGTAGTAGTGCCGGAGGGAGTCGTATTGCAGGTGCGGATAGATGCTCTCTATTTTGTCTTCCATCAGCAGTTTGGAGTAGCGTTCCTTGAAAGTGCCGATGGAAATCACCTCCCTGTTCTTAAGAATGATTGGTTTGATGAAATGTGCCTGGTAGGGTTTAAGGCCGTTGATTTTTAAATCGCCTATGCAGAGGTCGGGAATCTGGTTCTTGAAATAGGTTCTTTTTTCCTGCATCTTGTAAGGAGGAACAGTTCTTTTTACCTCTTTGCGGATGCTGTCAATCCACTGGAGAGTATAGGCATAGGCTGAGTCAATCAGCGGCAGGGCCTTCTTGAAGTCGGTGAGTCCCAAATTCTCCGGAATTGGCGGGTAGAGAATCACTCCCTGTGGCAAATCCAGTGCATTGTGCAGCGGGGCGGTTGTGATCATGCTCTCAACAATGGAGACAATGGATTCCTCGTTGGGTTTGCTGGAGAAAAGCTGGGAGACCAGCACGCCGATGACGTAGTCCGGATGAAACTCCTCCTGCATGATGTGCAGCGGAAAGTTGTCAATCATGCCGCCATCATACAGGATGCTGCTGTCAATCACAATGGGCTTGAACAGGAATGGGAAGGTCATGGAGGCTCGGACGGCATCCTTCAGCCGCCCCTGCCGGAAGACCACTTCACGATGGTTGGAGATGTCGGTCGCGTTGCATCGGAAAGGAACCATCAGGCTGTCAAAGTTGTTTTTGGAGGCAATATCCGCATTGCCCATAATTTCCAAAAAGGCCAGATCCATCTGTCGGGGTGAGATGATGTTTGTTGGAATGCTCGGATTGAAAAGGGTGGAGTCCAGATCAAAGGAGATTTGCAGCCAGGAAGTGTTGGGCTGTGTCTTTTTAAAGAAATAGGCATAGCGGTTGTCAATCTTGTCGCTCATCCACAAATCTATTTCGTCAGATTCGAAAATGGCCTGCATCTCCTGTGTGGTGTAGCCCGCTGCGTACAGTCCTGCAATGATGGCTCCAATGGAGGTTCCGGCAATGTAGTCGATGGGAATCCCTTGTTCCTCCAGGGCGCGTAGTACTCCGATGTGTGCCATTCCCTTGGAGGCACCGCCACTGAGCACCACACCTACGGTCTGTGCCTGCAGCCCCTGCATAAGAAGCAGCGGAAAGCAGTAGACCAGAAGCAGACAAGTTGATAATCCTTTTTTTAGGTTCATTTTTTCATTTTTTTTTCAATTCATTGATAAAGTGCATTTGGCAGCAGGCGTATAGCGCAGCGGTTTCCGTCCGCAGGCGCATGCTGCCGAAAGTGACGGTCCGGAAGCCGGACTGTTGTGCCATGACAACCTCATCCGGAGAAAAGTCCCCCTCCGGACCAATCAGTATCAAACTGTTTGTTTGTGGGGCTGCTAAGGAAATCAGTTCCTGTTTGTCGTTCTCCTCCCCACAATAGGCTATGAATTTCTGCCAGTCGTGCAACGGTGCATACTGCTGTACCAGTGCTTGAAGCTCTATCGCCGGATGGAAAGCGGGCAGCCGGAAGCGCAGCGACTGCTTCATGGCGGCAATCATCAGCCGTTCCATGCGGTCAGTCTTGACGGATTCCTTTTCCGAATGGGCACACCGTATGATTGATATTTCAGTCACGCCTATTTCCACCGCTTTTTCCACGAACCATTCCAGACGGTCCGGATTTTTTGTGGCGGCCACGGCGATGTGCAGATGGAAGGGGAGCTCGGGCGGCATGGCCGTTTGTTGCCGGATGGCGATTACACAGGCCTTAGGGTTATCCTCCACAAGCACACCATCGTACAGAAAACCGTTCCCGTCCGTGCATCGGATGCTGTCCCCATTACGCAAGCGCATCGATTTAACACAGTGCCGGCTTTCCATTTCGGACATGACGGCGGTACTGCCGGTGATATTTTCCACATAAAACAGGTTCATGGCTGTCCGATTCCTAAATTTTGCTGCAAATCGCAGTGCCGAAAGCTCTCATTGATGTCAATATGGGTGTATTTCACTTTGTTTTTGGCCCATTTGACCAGTGCTTTCTGTTTTTTTGCCTCTAAAGCGGCATCCTTGATTTTTTCGTAGTCGTCCGTGATGTTGGCAATGTGCGCCTCCTTTTTGTGCCGCAGCTGCAACAGCCGGTAGGCCTGATTCCCCTCTTCAGTGATGTAGGGGGTGGAGGCGGTGCATTCCCCTTCGGCGAGCCGTTTCACATGGTAGAGAGTGTTCTTATCCAACTGATCTTCAGTAAAGGAGTAGGATGCTGTGTAGGGGTTCAAAATCATGCCTCCGTTAATTTTGTTTGGGGATTGGGAATAGCGTTTGGCGGCGGAATCGAAGCTGATTTCACCTTGGCGGATGCGTTGGTAGAGGCTGTCCAGTTTGGATTGGGTCTCCATCATGGCCTCCACGGAGGGCTTGGGCTTGATGAGGATGTGCGCAACGTTCACCTGTTCGCCGCGCCGTTCAATCATGCGGATGATGTGGAAACCCGCCTTGGTCTCCACAATGGGGGAAATTTCGCCTGGTTTCAGTTCAAAGGCAACCTGCTCAAATTCCGCATATAGGGTTCCACGGGTGACAAAACCCAGTTCCCCGCCTTTGGAGGCGCTGCCCGGATCCTCGGAGTAGAGGCGGGCGAATGTGCTGAAATTCTCCCCTTTGAGAATGCGGTTGCGGTATTCGTTCAGTTTCTCCTTGATGGCGATTTTCTCCATCTCTGTGATTTCCGGTATCATTGTAATTTCCGACAACTCGTATTCCACCTCAATCATCGGCAGGCTGTCTTGTGGAATCTGTTCAAAGTATTCCCGCACATCCTGGTAGTTCACATTGATTCCGGAGGTGAGCCGCTGCTGCATTTGGGAGACGAGAAAGTCGTTCTTTACCAGAATTCGGGCATCCTTTTTGATTTCATTGATGCTTTTGCCGTAGGCCTCCTCCAGTCGTTTGGCACTGCCGGCGCGGGCAATCTGCATTCGCAGGCTGCTTTCGATGCGCTGTGTTATCTGATCTTCCGAAATCTCTATACTGTCCAGTTCCGCCTGATTGATCAGCAGTTTTTGGAAAATGAGCTGTTCCAGCATGTCGCATCGCAGCTCATCTTCGTTCTCCAGGGTATAGAGGCCGGACTGGTACTTGTAACTTTGCAGGGCATATTCCACATCATACCTAGTGATGATTTTGTCGGCCACGGTGGCGATGATTTCATCAATTACCGTTTGGGCACCCAGGGAGGGAAAGCAGAGCGAAAGGCATATCCCCAAAATGTATTTCAGCTTCTTGTTCATGTTAATCTTTAAATTCAGTGGTGACTTCATGTTCCTGATAGGCCTTTTCCACCGCCTCTTTGCGGATTTGCCGCAACAGGGCGTTCCGCCGTTGCCTCAAAATGATTTTACTGATGTTGTCGCGTTCGAGGTCCAGTGGGGAATAGGTTTCGTTGATTTTGTAGTCCAGAAATTGGACCATGTAGACGGAACTGCTGTCCGTCAGCTCCAGACTTTCGTTCTTTTGGAGAAATTGGGCCTGATTGTAGGTTTCAATGGGAATCTCTTTCAGGATGTCATCAAAAACCACCCAGTTGAAATCCAAATACATGTTTTCCGCCTCCTGGTAACATAGCCTGAACAGTTTCTCCTGTTCCGCCTCGCTTCGCTGCTTTCCTTTCTGCAGCAGTTTTCGGACCGTTGGCAGCGAGGGATGTCCGATGGGAAATTTGGCGTAGTTGATTTGCACAATGTTTTTGTGCATCTCAAAATCGGCTTTGTGGCTATTGTAGTAGGCGCGGATTTCCTCTTCGCTTACCTGTCTGTCCAAACGCCGCTCAACCTCCTTGTTTTCATAGGCGTTGACCAGTAAGGTTTCGTAGTAGTTCTGCAGTTCCCTGTCAAAATTCTTTTCCTTGCCGTGCAGTGCGGTGCGGGCAGCGTGTACCAGAGCCTGTTTCTCAATCCAGGCCGAGAGGAGGGCCGGATGCAGGGTGAAACTGTCCTGCACTTCGTATGAGGGCTGCATGCCTTGTAAATCCTCCACGCGCAGCTGCGCGTCATAAACCTGCGCAACGATTTTGTCCGCAGGTGAGGAGCAGGCGACCAGTCCGTAGAAGGCGGCGCAGCAGAGAGCTAAAGGGAACCTTGCTGTCATGTTTCCAGTCCATTATCTGATGAGGGAGAAAATACGCTCGTAGTCCACCCAAACCGGGTTTTCTCTGCGCAACGTTTTTACCCATTCCTCTTCCAACAGGTTCTGGTAGCGGGTGCTGACCGCTCCTCGGATCTCGTTCAGTGGCTTCGGTGAGGGAAGCACCTTCTCAATGGTGATGTATTGCCTTTCATCGGCCTTTTCCACCACCACTTTGCTTTCGGAGCTTAGCAGCACCTGCCATGGGCAATATGTGTCAAACGCACGGTTCTCGTGCTGGGCGTACATGTTTTCACGGATAGAAATCATCCAACCCTTTGCCTTTTTGCTGAATTTGTTGTCAATTTCCTCCAAGGAAGCGCCGCTATCCATCATTTTTTTGAACAGTGAGTAGGCTTTGTCGGCACTCATTTTAGGAGACTTCATGGCTTCGTTCGGATCTGCCGGGATTCTTGCCTGAGTCAGAGTGTAGATAGTCTCGTGCGCCCGGACGGGATACTGGTAGTCATCCTTTATCTGTTCATAGAATTTATGCAGGCCGGTTGTGTCCAGTTCGGCTTTTTTCCACACCTTTTCATTGCTCAGTTCATACAACAGGATGCCATCTTCATATTCCTTCATCAGGGATTTGAATTCTGGATACTTCTCCTCCAGGCGGCTGTCCTCGTAGTCAAGGATGCAGCGGTGTACGAAACGGTTGTAGGCATAGTTGATAAGTTCGGTCATGCTGACGTTGCGCATGCCTTTGAACTGGTTCTTCTCAATGTTTGCGGCGAAATCCTTCTGGGTGCGCTGCTGGTCGGCAAAGGTGAACATCACTTTGTCGGTGGGGAAGGAGTCGGCTTTCCATTCCCCGTTGAAAAGCTTGATGGAATCAATGCCGTAGAACTCCGCCAGCGGCGAGGTTTGTTTCTTGTTTTTCGGTTTCACTTCAGTGAAACGGTATTCCTTTTTCAATCTTTCCACCAGAGCTTCCGGACCGAGGTTGGAACGGCTGTCACGGGCGATTTTCATTTTGATGTTTCCCCGGCTGTTCTCGTCAATGACCACCGGTTTCCTTTCTGTCAGCTTCAGGATGTGCCATCCGTAACGGGTTTGGAAAGGTTTCAGAATGTCACCGATATTGGCATGGTAGAGCGGCGCGACAAAGTCACCCTCAAAGCGGGCACTGCTGAAGGCGTCCATCTCCCCGTGACGCTGCCTGAGCCCTTCGTCAGTGCAGTATTTCTCCACTGCAGCATCGAAGGGAAGTCCGTTTTGCAGGGCTTCGTAGGCTTCGCGCACTTTCCGGATGGTGGCGGCAGAATCCTCCGCCGTTGCGTTTTCGGGATATGCAATCAGGATTTGCAGAGTGTTGAACTGGCTGACCGCTGGCTCTTTGTCCTGTACATAAATGAGATGGTAGCCGAAGTCGGAGCGTACCGGCATGGAAATTTCCCCCACCTTAGTGTTGTAGGCACCCTTTTCAAATTCATATACCATCGTAAAGGCGGTGAAATAGCCCAAGTCACCCTTGTTGCCGGCGCGGATCATCTTACCATCCTTGTACATGGGGCGGGCGGAGGGGTCGTCCGATTCGGTCATCGCCAGTTGGGCGAAATTCTCCCCTTTGAGCAGCCGTTCGCGCAACTGCATGATTTGTCTGTAGGCGGCCAATGTGTCCTTGGGTTGCGGTTCCAGCGGCAGTTTCTTCATAATGTGCCAGGCGCGGATGTCCCAGCGTGCATGTTCCATCGCCTCAGTCACCAGCTGGTCGTTCACCGATTTTTCAGTCAGATAGGTGGCGGCGGCCTGTTTGCGATAGCCCTCCAGCTCCTCCTTCAAGGCACGGCTTGTGTCCATGTGCAGGCTTCTCGCCTCATTGCATTTGAGCCGGTAATTGACATAAAGGTCGGTATAGTTGCGCAAATCCTTTTCCGTGGAGGTTTTCAGATTGTTGTTTTTTACATAATTGCTTTTGAATTCGGAAAGCCTGACACTGTCTTTGCCCAGTATCATCACTACCGGATCGGTTTGGGCAAATGTTTGCTGCATCGCACTAAACAGGAAAAAGGCAGCAATCAACATCAATTTTGTCATTTTGAAACGCTTCAGTTGCATGTCTGATAGAATTAAAAATTTGATAAATATTTTATTATCTTTAATTAATGTAGCACTTTCACGCAGGAAAGTAAAACTTGCAAAGGTACGAAATAAATCGTTTGGCAGCCGATGCAGCCCTGAAATTTTTTCTTTTGGAAAATAATATTTGTTTTTTTGCGTTATTTTGGGTGTATGAAATACAAGTTTAACCATAAGTCGCTTCTTTTTGAAGTGGAGAAGACATCTGTCAGGCAGCACTTAAAGAAAATATTTTCCTATTTGTGCATCGGTTTGGCATTTGCGTTCGCCAGCTGGATTGTCTATGCCAATTTTTTCAGCTCCCCAAAAGAGAAGCGGCTGAAAAGGGAATTGGAGGAGACCCGACTGCAGCTTGCCTCCATGGAACGGCGCGTAAACCTGCTTTCACATGTGCTGAAGGATTTGGAGGAAAAAGATGACCATGTTTACCGTTCCCTGTTGGAGGCTGAGCCGGTCAAGGACCGGAATCAATGGATGTATCGCCCTGAGGTGCCTGTCTATACCAATGCCAACACTAAATCCATCAATGATCTGAGCCGTAAAATCGATTTGCTGACCGCCCGCACCCAAGTGGCGTTGCGCTCCTATGAGGAGTTGTGGGGGATGATAGGAAACAAGGAGGAGCGTCTGGCACATGTGCCGGCCATTTCACCGGTGAAAAACCCAAAAATCATTTCTGGATTCGGCATGCGCTACCATCCTAT
>CAJOQK010000117.1 GCA_905236885.1 uncultured Bacteroidales bacterium | reverse complement strand
TTTTTTATGGAAGCATTGGACATTTTGCGTTTCCTGCAATATCATCCGCTGTCATCGCGGAAAAACATTGCCGAAGGTATTGGTTTCGCGGGCAGTGACGCCACGCTGAAGCGGCTGCTTTCAGCGCAGGTGTCTGCGGGAAAAATTATGGTGAGCGGACAAGGGAAGGCCACCCGCTATAGTCTTACAAGTTCCTGCCGCATAGCCCTTCCCATAGATATTGACGCTTATTTCCAGCAGGATCAGGATAAACGCCAAATCCAGACCGGTTACAATTTTGAACTTATTCCAGAAATTCTGCCATCCGTTCCGCTTTTTTCCGTGGAAGAGATGCAAATGTTGGAGTCTTTGCATGAAAAATTCCAAAAGAACATGGAAGAATTGTCGCCAACAGCATATCGCAAGGAAATGGAGCGGCTGGGGGTTGACTTGAGCTGGAAGTCTTCGCAAATAGAGGGTAACACCTATTCGCTGCTTGAAACCGCCCTGGCCGACCGCCTGCGACTGGGCAAAGCGGCCATGGTTGCCGGTCTCTCACTGGGACTGGCCGCCACCGCGATGGACGCCAACTGCCAGACGCTCTCACTGTCCGCCGAACCGCCTGTGATCAAAGAAATCGTGCAACAGGCCGACAGCGTCATTATCAAAGGCCACGTGGTGAATGCCGAAACGGGTGAAAGGATGAAATTTGCCTCTATCCTCTTTATGGACAGCAAAGACTCCCTGATGGCAATGACAACCACAGATCAGGAAGGCAATTTTGCTATACAGGTGTCCAAAGGCAAATACGATATAGTGGTCCGTTTTGCCGGTTTCTACGAATATCGCATGAAAAAATGGAACTGCAACAAAGAATGTGTGTTGCCAACTATCAGATTAAAGAATAGACATACATCTGGGCAAATGAAGGGTTGTGTTGAACCTGTTTTCGGCAGGAAAAAGCAGCGTTCCGGCGGCAAAAAATAGCTGCATAATGGACCCAAAATTTGGACAGCTGTTGTAAAAAAAAAGAAGCCGATACAATATTCTTTTCAGCCGTTACGTTACTTGATTAAATAATTTAAAAATATGGCAACTACTGTTTTTACACCGGCACAACAACATCTTCTCCGCATGTTCCAATATAAAAAAACTGAAGCGGATCTGATGGAAATGAAAGAGGTCCTTTGTCGCTATTATGCAAGCAAAATGGACACCATGCTTGAGGAAATGTGGGATTCCGGAGAACTTGACCAACAACGTCTTGATGAAATCAATGAAATGGATCTTCACCAAGTAATGAGGCAGTAAATGAAAATTGTTCTTGACACAAACAGTCTTATACAAAGTGTGGGTATCCATAGTCCCTATCGTCCGGTATGGAATTCCATTTTGGAAGGGGAAAATACGCTTTGTGTAACCAATGATATTCTGGAAGAGTATTTGGAAATCCTGCAAAGGTTTTTCCGCCCCGGATTTGCCGAAGTGGTTATTGACACCATTACCGAATGTCCTTTCGTGGAATTCATCACGCCTTATTACCAATTTAATCTAATTGATGCTGACCCGGATGACAACAAGTTTGTTGACTGCGCCATATGTGCAGATGCGAAGTATATCGTCACCAACGACCGGCATTTTGATGTGCTTAAAACCATCCGCTTCCCAGAAGTGGATATCATTGCATTAAAGGAATTTGTAAAATTGCTTCACAAATAACTCCACATCACAATGAACCACGGAAAAGAGATTTGCAGGGAGCTGAAGGAGCTCCGCCAACGGATTGCAGAGGAAAACAGCATCCCTTTGAAAATGGAGGAGTGCACCTTCAAGGGGGAATGCGACGGAACCTGCCCGCGCTGTGACGCGGAGGTGAACTACCTTGAAACCGCCCTTGCCGACCGCCTGCGACTGGGCAAAGCGGCCATGGTTGCCGGTCTCTCACTGGGGCTGGCCGCCACCGCGATGGACGCCAGCTGCCAGACGCTCTCACTGTCCGCCGAACCGCCTGTGGTCAAGGAGATTGTGCAACAGGCCGATGGAATTGTGATTAGAATTACAGGCAGAGTGATAGACGCCAAAACGGAAAAAGGGTTGGAATATGCCGCCATCCGTTTTTATGACAGCAGGGGCAGATTGATAAGAGGAGCTGTCGCCGATAATGATGGATGCTTTTCCACAACAGTTAAAGAGGGAAAATATAATATCGAATTCAGTTATTACGGTTACCACAAATATCTTTTGGAAAACTGGAACTGCACCCAAGATGTCACATTGCCGACCGTCAAATTGGAGGAATCGGAAGAAAATGAAGCTGTCATACCGACAGCAGGCATGATTGACCCTCAAAAAAAGCACCATTTCTTCGGCAGGAAAAAGCAGCGTTCCGGCGGCAAAAAATAACCAGACACCGCACAATATTCCCCTTTCTTCCGCGTTATAATGAATTGTATGATTCGTTATAAAGGAAATATTTTATCATTTATAAACAAAAAAGCAAAAATGAATAAACTGTTATTCAAAGTTTTAGTAGGCATCTGCCTGTTTGCGGGCGTTGCCGGGATGCAGGCGCAGAACAGCCAGCCCAAGGAAATCACATTGGAGGACATCTGGCAAAACTACAAATTCTATCCTCGCGGTGTCTCCGGATTCACCCCCATGCCCGACCCCGCACTCTATTCCGTACAGACCAAAGACGGACTGATTGCCAAGAACTTCGCAACGGGCGAAACGGTGCGCGGCATTGTCAGCGGAAGC
>CAJOQK010000116.1 GCA_905236885.1 uncultured Bacteroidales bacterium | reverse complement strand
GAATAATGGCTTTTCCGCCTTGCAGTTTTTCGGACTATTTGTCCATATGCACCTGTACTTGCGGAAAGGGAATGCTGATGCCTTCGTTTAGGAAGGTGTTGTAAATGATTTCGTTCATCCCCTCGTACACCAGCCAGTAATTGTCCACCGTGGCCCAGGTTCTCAAGGTCAGATCCACGGAACTGTCGTTCAGTTTGCTGACCACCACCACCGCTTCGTTCTCCTGATAAACGTAGGGGTTCTCTTTGGAGAGGCGCAGCAGCACTTGGCGGGCCTGTTCGGTCGATTCCCCGTAGGCGATGCCGATTTTGATGTCCACGCGGCGGACAACCTCTTTGGTGTAGTTGATCAGTGTGGCTGTGGCTAATTCCGTATTGGGGATGATGATGACTTTCTTGTCAAAAGTGAGCATGTATGTGTTGAAAATCCGGATTTCCTTGACAAATCCCTCATGTCCGCCGCCGTTGATATAGTCTCCCACTTTGAAAGGTTTCATGATCAGGATGATGACTCCTCCGGCAAAATTCTGGAGCGTCCCTTGCAAAGCCATGCCCACAGCCAGGCCTGCGGCACCGATGATGGCGATGAAAGAGGTGGCCTTGATGCCGATGATGTCCATCACAGTAATGATGATCAGTGCTTTCAGCAGCACGTCGATGAAGGAGGTGAGGAAACCGCGCAGAGAGGTGTCCATCTCATTCTTGTCCATGATTTTGGTGATGGCTTTTTTCAGCAGTTTGACCAGCTTGAAGCCTAACCACAGGAACAGGATGGCAATCAGTATTCGCGGGATGAAGCCGGCGGTGAGTTCCACCAGGGAGCTGATGGCGTTTCTCAAAATTGGGTTTTCTCCGGTTATTACCTCTTTGATGTCAGTCAAATTCTGTATGTTCTGCAAACTGTCTCTTACCGCTTCCTTGATGCTGTCGGTCTGTTTAAGGGGTTCGGGTAGGGCTTCTTTGATGATTTCTGTTTTTTCTGCCTGTAACATTTTTCAGTTTGTTTAAGGTTGATTATTGAAATGATACTTTATTTCTGTTGTTCTTGGGGTCTGTACGGATAAAATTCTTTATTTGTCTGGTTTTGTACGAGAACAATTTTTATTTGAATGAACAGCAATGTCTGATGCTGTGTAATAAATGGCTGTAATTCCGTGTCTCCCTGCAATAGATGCCCTTTTCGTCCCAGTCGTCTTCGCGCACCCGCCCGCTGGCGTGGACAATGCTGTGGGCACCGGTAATCAGCCCGACATGACAGATTTTTCCCTCCGGGTTGTGGAAGAAGGCGAGGTCGCCGAATTGCGCTTGTGCGGGAAGGACCTTTTCTCCGCAGAGTGCTTGTTGTGAAGCATCGCGGGGCAGGATGGTTCCCTGTATTTTATAGAGAGCCTGCACAAATCCGGAACAGTCAATGCCCCAAGGGGTTCTTCCACCCCACAAATAGGGGGCGTGCAGGTAGGCCGGAATGGTTTCCTGCAAAGTGCGGGGCGATGGAACAGATTCCGTCTCAAAACATTCGTCCCCGATGTGCATCTGCCGGCCTTCCAGCAAAGGCAGGGTGGCGGCGGGCGGAACCGGAAAAGTCTGCTTGCGCCGCAGGTCCGTGATTTGCAAGAAGGTGCAGGTGGCAAGGCGGCTGTGTTGCATGGCTTCCCAAGTCTCCGGTGCCACCTGCGCGAAAGTGCGGGTGGCGACATAGCCTTGGTAATGGTCGAAATCCGTCTCCACCAGGCACCATTCCGCCGTGCAGTCCAATATGCGGAAACTTTCCCCGAACAGCAGCTGGCTCACCATTTCCGAGCGGTGAGAAGCCTCTGCCCGCAGGGGCAGCCACGCGATGGGGCAGAATCCGTATATTGTGTTGTAATTCATAAATTTGTTCAAAAGATAAATTTTATTGTCAGAATTTGCAAAAGTAATATAAAATTCCTTTAATTTTGCAAAAAATCATAAAACAAAGCATAGGATGAAATTTTTTCGTTGTTTAAGTTCGGTTTTAATTTTGGTTATCTGTATGATAGCATTTGGTTGCAAAAAGAAAAACGAGGTTGCGGAAAAGGCTGCCAATATCTCCCCAAACGCGGCAAAGGTGGCGGAATATGCCTATTTTGACCTGAAATCCCCGTTGGTTGCGGAATTGTCCGATAATGAGAAGCGGCTGCTTCCCATTTTTGTCCGCATCTCGGAAATCATGGACGATTTGTTCTGGAAACAGACTTTTGGGGACAAGTCCGTCTTGGACACCATCCAGGATGAGTACACCAAGGATTTTGCCATGATCCAGTACGGCCCATGGGACCGTTTGGATGACAATTCCCCCTTTGTTCCAGGCTACGGCAGCAAACCGTTGGGCTGTCAATACTATCCGACCGACATTACGGCGGAAGAGTATGACGCTTACCAGCATCCGGACAAGGGCAGTCTCTATACTGTGCTGCGCAGGGATGCGGAAGGTGCGTTGCAGACTATCTGGTATCATGAGGAATACAAGGCTGAAATCGATGAGGTTTGTGCATTGCTGGATTCAGCCATCGCCATTGCAGAGGATCCCTATATGCGCAAATATCTGCAGGAACGCAAAAAGGCTTTCCAAACCGATGACTATCGGGCAAGTGACATTGCTTGGCTTGACATGAAGTCGGGCAAGCTGGATTTTGTGTTCGGTCCCATTGAGAATTACGATGACAACTTGAATAATGCGAAGGCTTCCTATGAGGCGTTTATTTTGGTGAAGGATGAGGAACGCAGTCTGGATTTGTCCAGATTTATCCAAATGTTGCCTGAACTGCAATTGGAACTGCCCTGTGCTCCCGAGTACAAAACCTTTATTCCTGGAACCTCTTCCGATTTGAACGTGTACGATGTCATTTATTATGCCGGAGACTGCAATGCCGGCAGCAAAACCATAGCCATCAACCTGCCCAATGATGACAAGATCCAGGCTGAGAAGGGAACACGCCGTTTGCAGCTGCGTAACAGCATGCAGGCAAAATTTGACAAAATCATGATTCCCATCGGGGATTTGGTGCTGTCGGAGGAGGACAAGCAGCATTTGAAATTTGATGCCTTTTTCTGGAATGTGACCTTCCATGAGGTGGCGCACGGTTTGGGTATCAAACAGACCATCAACGGAAAAGGTTCGGTGGATGAAGCGATGAAAACCCAGCGTTCCAACTGGGAGGAGGCCAAGGCCGACATTTTGGGACTTTTCATGGTATGCAAGCTGATAGAGAAGGGCGAAATCACCAATATAACGGTTGAGGATGCTATGGTGACCTATCTGGTCGGCCTGTTCCGTTCGGTGCGGTTTGGCGCTGGTGAGGCTCATGGCATTGCCAATGCTATGTGCTTCAACTATATGGATATGAAAAACGCTTTTACCAGAAATGAGGACGGCCTGTACCACATCAATTACAAGAATTTCAAGGCGGCCATTGAAGGTTGGGCCAATGCCATCCTGACCACCCAGGGGGACGGGAATTTTGAGTTCGCGGAAAAGTTCGCCAAACAGCATGGCAAAATCAGCGGAGAAATGAAGGAGGACATCCAGCGCATCAATGTCAGCAGCGTGCCACGGGACATCCGTTTCAACGAGGGGCTGGAGGTGATGGGATTGAAATAGAAGGAGATAGGTATTGGCACCTCTAAAAATTCCCCTGCCGAATTTTTTTTTCGGCAGGGGATATAGACATATCCGATAATTGATTACTTTTGCAAATCCAATTCCAAACGTCGGTGCCCATTCGGGCAAAACGGGAGGGAAAGGAAAAAAAGGCGTTGAACCAACGTCTTATCTGCGGCTCTATTGAATCTCGCAAATTCGTATCACCCGCACGGTAAGGCAATGGTCAATGTTCATGGGTTTGTATATTCCCGTAGAGATGCGACTAATCGCGTCTCTGCAAAACGGTTTGATGAACATAAAGCCGTTTTCAATATACAACAGCGTGGGCATCGGCATTGCTTATCCTCGGGTGATGGGCAATGCGAGAGCCTGATAGAGCGGGATAGGCAAAAGTTCAGATTCCCGCGCTTCTTTTTATGTATATAATAGTTTTATGATGCCTTTGGGAACCGGGCGTTTTTGAACCGAAGGGCCGATGGTATATAACGGGCGTGATTGTACATGAGGAATAAGTTATGGATTCCCAAAACACTGTTGGCAGTGTTACTTTGTTATTGTTCCTGTTTGAGGGCGCAGACATCCATGAGCGGCACCTATTATGTGGGTGGTGGCAATGCAGACTTTACAAACATAAAAGAAGCCGTTGATAGTTTGTTGCATAAGGGAGTGAACGGTCCGGTGGTGTTCAATATCAATAACGGCCATTACGATGGTTTGACCCTTTCCGGCAAAATTCCTGGCAGCAGCAGCACCAATACGGTGACATTCACATCTGTTTCCGGCGTTGCCGATTCGGTGGTGATAGGAGGTTCGGATACTGTTGGCATGAAATTGGACAGTGTTTCCCATTTGGTGTTCAGAAACCTTACCGTTGGAGGCACCACCTCCAAAAACTATGTGGCAGTGAAATTTGCCGGTTACATTGAAAATGTGCTGTTCCACCATTGCAATCTGTATGCGGACACAGCAGCTACCGACAGTGTTTCAAGAGTGGTGGAATATGCCAATTATCCCAATACACCCCAATTAAATCCCATTTACCGTGGTGGAGTGTTTGTTGGTTATGATACTGTTTCATTATATATGAAAGATGTGCACTTTGTCGGCAATGAGGTGCGTGGCGGTTATTACGGATTCTATTTTACTTATGCGGGCAATTCAGCCGCCAATTGTACAACAACGGCTTCCAGACGTGCCGCTGTCCTTATAGACAGCAACCACATATACGACCAGTATGAATATCCGGTGTATTCCTACTATTACACGCATATCGGGAGCTTTTCGTATAATACTATAGAGGCACGTTCGGGAGCCCAAAACAACCATGGTGTTTGTTTCTCATACTATAACCTGATAGACAGCATAATTGGCAATCGTATTCACATTAATGTCACTGACAATGTTTACAGCGGTATCCGGTTGTATGAAAATATTAACAGCACCTCCACATTCGGCACTAACATTCTTCCTGTGTTGGTGGCCAACAACGAGATTATTTGCAATGGAAAAACAACTGCTTGTGGCATTTGCACCCAGCGTGTGCAATTGAATATAGTTAACAACTCCATTTATTGTAAGGCGGACACCAATTACGGCTTCTACATTGGCACGCAGGGGACGGCCTATGATGAATTGAACATTTTCAAAAACATTGTCATGTCGGAGAACGGCAGTTCTGCAAATTACCTGATGTACCACACGGCGGTTGCCACGCTGACCAGCTATCCGACGATGATCGACTACAACGATTACTATACTACCGACACCAACAAAAACAATTTCTATGTGGGTGGGGCAAAGAACTTTGCCACCTGGCAGAGCAACTACGGTATGGACAGCCGCTCTGTGCAGGAGAAGCCATACTTCCAGAATATGCCATATGATTTGAGCATTGGCGAGTTTAGCGACAAATTGAAGTGCAATCGCCATCGCAATGTAAAATACGATATTAATGGTTTTCTCCGCAAAGACACCACCGCCATGGGATGTTATGAGGCCATCAGGGTGTTGATTGCTTCCAACGACACAGTCATGGGGTCGGTGCAGGTGGATGGAAAATTGGTGGCTGGTTCAACGGTGAAACTTACCGCCATACCGGTAGCAGGCCATCATTTTGTCAAATGGAGCGATGGGGATACCACCAACCCGCGTGTGGTCACGTTGGTGAGTGACACCACAATCATTGCGATATTTGCCCGTCCGTTGTCCGGCACCTATACCGTGGGCGGAAGCGACGCCGATTTTGCCGACATGGAGACAATGCAGAAGGCGTTGTACAACGGTGGCATAACCGGGCCGGTGGTGTTCAAGATCAATAACGGGAAATACATAAGGCTGACACTTTCCGGCCACATTCCGGGAAGCAGTGACACCAACACGGTGACCTTCACTTCGGCTTCCGGCGTTGCCGATTCAGTGGTGATAGGAATTGGTTATAATACCGCTTTGTCATTGAAAGACGCTTCTCATTTGCGGTTCAGGGACATTACTTTTGATGGAACTGCTCTTGGCGATTATTATGCGGTGGTGTACATGAATGGTTATATTGAAAATGTGTCGTTCCGTCACTGTAATTTTTATGCGGACACAACCGGAGACAAACCGACTTATCTGATATCATATCCCAATGGGGATGCAGATTCCCTTTATCTGTCAAGGGTAAGTTTTGTCAGCAACGAGGTGTGCGGTGGGTATATGGGATTCTATTTCCGCAATGCGGGCGGTTCCAGCGGCAAGAATTGTATGGCGACGGCCACCAAACGGGCCTCCGTGCGTATCGACAGCAACCACATTTACGGCCAGTCCCATTATTCGGTTTGTTTTTATAAATGTGCGCATGTGGAGAGCGTCTCGCACAACCTGATAGAAGATTCTGATGTGAGTGGCATTATTCTTCAGGATGACCAGCTGGTGGACAGCGTGGTGGGCAACCGCATCCATGTGAATGGCGATGGCATATACCTGATTGATATCAATGACAAGTCCACTTTTGGCAATAATACGGCACCTGCATTGGTGACCAACAACGAGATTATCTGCCATGGCTCGGATCGTGTATACTGTATATGGACCGAATATGCATACGCTGACCTTCTCCACAATTCCGTCTATGGCACAACCACACCGGTTAGCTACGAATACGGATACGAATATGGCATAATAATAGGTTCACAGGACTATAACCACATGCTCAGTGTCCAAAACAACATCTTTATGTTGGACAGTGCGGGGTACTGCTATTTTGTATATGCCTTTACGGATTCGGTCTTCAACTTCTACCAGACATTGCTTGACCACAACAACTATTACACGCAGGACAACTATGGTTACTTCCATTGTGGCGGATATATGGATATGGCCACATGGCAAGGCACTTTTCACACTGATGCAAATTCTGTGAGCGTGAAACCGGATTTCTACAGTTATCCTTATGACCTGAACCTTGGCAATTTCAACGACACCATGAAGTGTGCCCGCGACAATGCCGTGCCAAGGGACATTTATGGCAATCCCCGTAAATCTGTGACAGACATGGGTTGCTATGAAAGCTACAATGTGGCGGTGTTTTCCAATGATGTGGCCATGGGTACGGTAAAAAGAAATCATGCGGGCGGTTCCACCTTGTCGCTTTCCGCCACACCGGCTGCGTATCATCATTTTGTGAAATGGAATGACGGGGACACCACCAACCCGCGTGCAGTCACTGTGACGGGAGACACCTCTTTCACTGCCATATTCACGTTCGACCCTTACCTGTTGTCGGTGGTCAGCAGCGATACGCTGATGGGAACTGTAAACGGTGAAGGTTCGTATGCCTATTCGTCACAGGTGGAGGTGACGGCTGTCCCGAAATATGGCTACCACTTCACGCAATGGAATGATGGGGACACCACCAATCCGCGTATTGTCACGATAGTAGGCGACACCGCATTGACGGCTTCGTTCGCCATCAACATATACCATGTGGCTGTCACCAGCAACGACAAGTCAAGGGGAAGTGTCACCGGTGAAGGAAACTATCCCTATTTGTCCGAGATTAAGCTGACGGCTGCACCATTGAACAACTATTATTTCGGCCAATGGAATGACGGGGACACCACCAATCCGCGTACAATCACCGTGGTGAGCGACACCTCGTTGATGGCATTGTTTGTGAAGGATTCCTGCCGGCTGTCTGTGGTTAGCAATGACACGGTGAAAGGCAATGTGACCGGCAGCGGTTATTATGCATCTTTGCATCAGGTGAATATGACTGCCACTCCGAAATATGGCTATCATTTTGAGGCATGGAGTGATGGTGACACCACCAATCCCCGTTTGGTCACCTTATGGAGTGACTCCTCGTTCACGGCTGTGTTTGTGCCGAACAGCTACCGGATCTCCGTAGTCAGCAACAACTCGTCATGGGGTTCTGTGACCGGCGGCGGCAGCTATGCCTACCTTACGCAAGTGAAGATTTCGGCCACCGCGAACATCGGCTGCCATTTCACCACATGGAGCGACGGGGTCACCACCAACCCGCGTTTGGTCACGTTAGAAAGCGACACTGCGATTACCGCTTTGTTCATGCCGGACGGATATTTGTTTGGAGCCTATTGTAAGACAGGACAGTACCTGTTATACGATTCCACATCTGCGACAACGGTGGCTGTGAGTTGTTTTGACAGCACACATTTCCCCAAGGTGACCATTCCGGATTCCGTCACATTCGGTGGAAAAACCTATTACGTGACCTCCATCCGGTCGTTTACGGATTGCAACGTGGATACCGTCATCATCCCCGATATGGTGCGGATTGTTGGGCAAGAAGCGTTTGAATTTTGTCCTATGAAAGTGCTATTTGTGGGTACAAACGTGAATTTGGTGTATTATCATGCCTTTTATGGTTGTTCTTTGTTGGAGACAGTCTTTTATAATGCGGACAGCTGTGCTGCAGGTGATATGTTTAAAGGTAACTATATTCAGAATTTTTATATTGGTGATAATGTGAAAATCATTCCTGGTGGTATTTGTAATGAATGTAAAAATCTCAAAAAACTGACAATAGGAAAAAGCGTGAGGAGTATTGGCGAACATGCTTTTTTTCAGTGTGCAGGCATTGATACCGTAATTATTCCTGATAATGTGCAAAGTATAGGAGCAGGTGCATTCGGTATGTGTAAAGGTTTGAAGGCATTGACTGTTGGCAGGGGAGTGAAGTATATGGATTCTCATTTTATTGATGAAAAGAGACCTTTTGGTAAATGTTCCCAATTGCAAACGATTTGGTTCAACGCAGATAGTTGTGGTGGTTTTAGAGATAATCCTTTCTTGCATGATTCCGCTTTGGTGAATGTTTACATTGGCAGTAATGTAAAATACATTCCAGAAAATTTTATTGAAAACTTGCCTGGTATAACAAGTATAACCATTCCGGATTCTGTAAAGGGTATAGGTGGAAATGCGTTCAGTAATTGTTCCGGTCTAAGCACGGTGTTCTTCAATGCGGACAGTTGTGTGTACGCTAAAAATGCTTTTAACGGAGATTCCCTTGTGGATGTGTATATTGGAAGTAATGTCAGACACATTCCGGATTATATTTTTGATAACAATAAGGGGCTTGCAGAAATAATCATTCCCAATTCTGTAAAGAGTATTGGAGAAAGTGCCTTTTCAGGTTGTTCCGGTATCAGCAAACTGACATTGGGCAAAGGTTTGGAGGAAATAGGAGAATATGCTTTTTATAATATTGGAATAGATACGCTTGTGATTCCTGAGGCGGTGGAAAGTATCGGTAGATATGCCTTTGTCAATTGTTCAAGTTTACAGACGGTGTATTTCAATGCGGACAGTTGTCTGTATATGAATAATCCGTTTACATTAAGAGTGTCAGGGTATGATATTAATCACAACTATGTTAATTTTACGTTTATTGATTCTGCTTTCATACATCTTCACATTGGTTCCAATGTGAAATGTATTCCCGGAAGTGCCTTCCAGAATTGTCTGTTGGATACGGTGGTGATCCCGGACAATGTGATCACTATTGGAACGGATGCCTTTTACGGTTGTTCCAACATCAAAAAACTGACGTTGGGCAAAGGTTTGGAGGAAATAGGAGGAAGTGCCTTTAACAATTGTATTGGAATAGATACGCTTGTGATTCCTGAGGCTGTGGAATATATCGGCAATGGAGCCTTTTCCAATTGTACCAATTTGAAGACAGTGTTTTTCAATGCGGACAGTTGCAAATATTGTGGTGGTGATAGTTATTATGATAATAATAATGTTTTTGCATACGATTCTGCATTCAGACACCTTCATATTGGAACCAATGTGAAGTGTATTCCCGATAATGCGTTTAAAGGTTGTTTTATTGACACTTTGGTTATCCCAGACAAAGTGGCAACCATCGGAAAAAGTGCTTTCTTTGGTTGCGGAATAAAGGATTTGACCATCGGGAGAGGTGTTAAATTAATGAAAGGCAGTGCTTTTAATTATTGCTCCAATTTGCAGACCGTTTGGTTCAATGCGGACAGTTGTGTTAGTTATGATGATTGGGATTACTACTATTATTCTCCGTTTTCTTTATATCATGGAGACTCTGTTTTCAGTGAACTGCATATCGGAAACAATGTGAGATATATAGCTGACGACATCTTTTCCGATACTCGGATAGATACCTTGCTTATACCAAATTCGGTTGTGCAAATCGGTAAAGGATCGTTCAGCGGTTGCCAAAACCTCAAAAAACTGACATTGGGTTCCGGTTTGAAGTCTATTGGCGAAGTTGCTTTTTATAATTGTTCAATGGATACGGTGGTGATTCCGGACAACGTGACAGCCATTGAGGATGGTACATTCAGTCTTTGTTCCAATTTGAAGGCCCTGACCATAGGGAAAGGCGTGAAAAAAATTGGTTCGGAATCCTTTTATCAATGTGACAGTCTTGATATCGTGGTGATTCCGGACAGCGTGACAACCATTGGAAGCGAGGCTTTTGATGAATGTAAAAACCTTAAGGCCCTAACCATCGGGAAAGGTGTAAAGAATATTGACTATATGGCTTTCGCCAATTGTCCTTCGTTGCAGACCGTCTGGTTTGACGCGGACAGCTGTGTGACAATGGATGCATCGACGAGCGGATCACAGACATTTCCCGTTTTTTACGGAGATTCTGCACTTCGCTACCTGTACATCGGCAGCAATGCGAAAAACATTCCGGCTTATGCCTTTTATGGTTGTGTTGGAATAGACACCCTGGTGCTTTCGGATTCTGTGGAAAATGTTGCCACTTCGGCCTTCTACGGATGCGGTAGTTTGAAGGAAATGACCATTGGGAAATCCGTCCAGTACATTGAAGAGAATAGTTTCAGGGATTGCCGCAACCTGAAATCCGTGGTTAGTCGCGCCGTCCGTCCTCCGTTTATCACCTCTGATGCCTTTTACAGAATTTCCCAAAGCTGCACCTTGGAAGTCCCGTGCAAAAGCAGCAGCTCATACCGTCAGTCGCCCTATTGGAGCACCTTTTTCCCCACCATTACAGAAGAATGTGTGCAATTAGTGGTTGCCGCCAAAGATTCCACCATGGGTAAGGTGGTGTGCAGAAGCAATTACATTGTCGGTGATACGATTCAAATTACAGCTGTTCCGAACTATGGCTACCATTTCACGCAGTGGAACGATGGTGACACGACCAATCCTCGTGTGATTACGCTGTTGCGTGACACATCGTTTACCGCTTCGTTCGCACCGAATGACTATCAATTGGCGGTGGTGAGCGGTGATACGGTGAAAGGAAATGTTTCCGGCGGCGGAAGTTATGCCTACCTGTCGCAGGTGAAGATTTCTGCCACATCGAATTACGGTTACCATTTCACGCAGTGGAACGATGGAGATACCAACAATCCGCGTGTGGTGACGCTGTTGGGCGACACATCGTTTACCGCTTCGTTTGCGCCGAACAATTACCAGTTAGTTGTGGTGAGCAGTGATGAGGCAATGGGAACTGTGGAAGGAGGAAATACCTACAGCTATTTGGATACAGCCGTGTTGCGTGCCACACCTGCCGAGCATCACCACTTTTTGCATTGGAGTGACGGGGACACCACCAATCCGCGCATTGTCACGGTGTTAGGCGACAGCAGCTTTACGGCCGTCTTCGCCATAGACAGCCATCGGCTGACCGTGCTTTCCAACGATACCGCCATGGGTCATGTGACCGGCGGCGGATATTATGCCTATGGTACGGAGGTGAAACTGACCGCAGTGGCGGCTGACAATCATCATTTTGTCCGCTGGAGCAACGGCGACACAACCAATCCGCGCATTGTCACGGTGACGGAGGATATGGAGCTGACAGCCTATTTTGAGAAGAATACGGGTGTCAAGGAGCCTGAGCTGCCCGAAGGCATCTCCATCTATGGCAGTGACCATCACATTATAATAAAAGGAGCGGAAGGTTATGAGGTGAAAATCCTCAACGCCATCGGCCAGCTGATCCACCGTGCGGTCATCAGTGAGGATGTGCTGCGGGTACGGATGCCGGTGAAGGGCGTTTATTTCGTCAAGGTCGGGGCCTTCCCGCCGAAAAAGGTGCTGGTTTATTAAATTTTGATTTGTATTTGGCATGTCATGTAGAGACGCAGCATGCTGCGTCTCTACATGATTTTACAATACCAGCCGCCAACAGTTAAAAAACAGGTCGCCGGAAGGTGGCCTGTTTTTTTATTCCCCGTTTTTGTGGTAATGCCCGACCATATCAATTAGGTGGTATTTATCGATGACGGTAACGGGGAAATGGTTTCACCCGCCGTTGCGTTGGTTTCGCCCGTTGTCGTCGTTGTCGTTGGTTTCGCCCGTTGTCGTTGGTTTCACCCGCCGCCGTTGTCGTTGTCGTTGTAGAGACGGTGCATGCACCGTCTCTACAATCCGCGAAATCAACGCAATCCGTCAAACCAACCGTATCACCATCCGTCCACGTCAACCGGTGGAAATCCGCAACGGTGGACCAACAAATGCCTTTGGGAACCGGGCGGTTTTAAAACCGAAGGGACAATGCCATTCCCTATGCCAAAGCCGGATTGCTACAACGCAGCGATTTCCTCTTCAGGCAGTCCGGTAATCCGGCAGATGTCAGCAGTGGGCAGACCCATTGCCTTCATTTTCCGTGCATGTTCCAAAGCGGTTTCCTTTCTGCCTTCTTCTTTCCCTTCTTTACGGCCTTTCTTCAAGCCTTTTTCCAACCCTTTTTCCAACCCCTTTTCCAAGCCTGCCTTTTCACCCAGGGCGCGGCCTTTTTCCAGGCCTGACCGGTAACTGGTTTGCGCACTTTCAACAAACGTTTTCTCCACACTGATGATATCCCAGAACTTTTCGTATGCCATGAGCTGGGCATCGTTGAAGGCGGAGACCCGCAGCTGTTCCACCGCCTCCTCCACCTCCCGGTTGGCGGTCAGGTCGGGGGAGACCACCCGTGTTTTTTCATTAATTTCCGTCAGGTAGCGCAGCCAGAGGTTGTACATTTTCTTTTCCGCATGGCTGTCCGGCCTGAACTTCGGCAGCTCCACAAACACCAATTGCAGCCCCTCAATCACCTTGTCCGTATCCTTGATGTTCACCATCTTGTAGTGATGGTAATATTCCTCTGTCTTGGGCTCGAACACGTCGTTGACCAGGTTGAGCGACCAGACAGGCTGCAGCAGCCTGTAGTTCTCCCCTTTTTCAGCTTGGCGCACGTAGGCCTTGGCTGCGTTGAGCAGGACACGGTTCTTGAACTCGGGGCTCCAGTGCATCTGCATCTCCACCAGGAACTGCCGTCCCCGCTTGTCCGTGCAGCAGACATCCACGATGGTGTTCTTGCGCCAGGGAGCCTCAGGAATCAGTTCCGGATTGATGTAAGCCACATCGGAAACCTGCTCCTCCTCCGAAAGGGGCAGCAGCGCATTGAGCAGGCTTTTCACCAAATGCTTGTGTTCACCGAAGACCTTTTTGAAGGTCAGGTCGGCTTTGGGGTCCAAATAGGTGATCATTTTCTTTTCCTCTTTTTCGCGTTGGGACGCACGGCCGTGCGTCTTTACTTCAGTGTTTTTCATTTTATTACGGGTTAATGTTAGGGCCGCCAATATGGGACAGCCGTACTCTTGTTATCGGCTGCAAAAATAGTAAAAAAAATAATTGTCTTCTTTGGCGGATTGAAAAAAAATTTCCATACCTTTTTTTTCGTCAGGGAATAGAAACGCTATTGCTGGTGAATCAGAGGTTTTGTTGCAATTTGGCAGCTTCGTTCCTCGGAATTTGGAACAGTTCCAGGTTGTCGGGGTGGCCGTTGCGTATGTCAAAGCGCAACAGGGTGCTGAAGGTGTGGAAGCCGTGGTAGCCTGCGGCACCGGGGTTCATGTAGAGCAGTTGGTGCTGCGGGTCGGGCATGACGCGCAGAATGTGGGAATGCCCGCATACAAAGAGCTGCGGTTTTTCCTGACGGATCAGTTGCAGCGCCTTGGAATCGTAGTGCTGCGGGTGGCCGCCGATGTGTTTCATGCAGACATGCAACCCCTCCACCGTAAAGGAGAGGCTTTCCGGACAGCGGTAGCGGATCTCCCTGCCGTCGATATTGCCGTAGACTGCCCTCACCGGCTTGAAATCCTCCAATTGACGCAAAACCGTCTCATTGCCGATGTCGCCGCAGTGCCACAGTTCGTCACAATCCGCAAAGAAGGTGAACACGGCGGGCATCAGAAAGCCATGTGTGTCGGATAAAAGACCTATTTTCATGTTCGCATTTTCAGATGCCCGTCCGTTTGAATTATTTGTTCTGTCCAAAGTGTTAGTCCAGCAGTCGGAGGAATTCCAATGTCAGATCCCAAACCTGCTTTACAGTTTTGATTTCCAGCCGTTCGTCGGGAGAGTGCACGCCACGCATGGTCGGTCCGTAGGAAATCATGTCCATGTCGGGATATTTTTCCCCAATCAGGCCGCATTCCAAACCGGCGTGGATGGCCAGCACCTTTGGCTCTTTCTTGAACAGGTTCTTGTAGGCATGGGTCATCAGCTTCATCACTTTGGAGTCGGTGTTTGGCGCCCAGCCGGGATAGCCGTCGGTGAAGGTGACATCGGCGTTCATCAGCTCGAATGTGGCGGCCACCATGTTGGCGGCATCCTCTTTCTTGCTTTCAATGGAGGAACGCTGGCTGGTGACAATCTTGATCTGTTTGCCCTGCATCTTGATGGAAGCCAAGTTGGTGGAGGTTTCCACAAAGCCTGGAATGTCCTGGTCCATGGCTAACACACCGTGAGGGCAGGCATACAGTGCCTCCACAAGGTCGCATTGGGTGTAATTGTCTATGACGTGGGCTGGCATGGAGGTCTCTTTCAGCTCCACTTTCACGCCGCTGTCGGAGGTTTTCAGCTCCGTGCGAACAGTTTGGTCAAATTTCCTGATATACTCGGAGAACGCCTTTTCCTCTTTTTTGTCCAGCACAATCACAGCCTGAGCTTCACGTGCGATGGCGTTGTGCAGGTTGCCGCCGTCAATGCTGGCCAGGGCCGCATCGAAGCGGAAAGTGGCCTCATGCAGCACACGGGTGATGATTTTGTTGGCGTTACCACGGTTCTTGTTGATGTCATCGCCACTGTGTCCGCCTTGCAACCCTTTGATGGTCACCAAAAAGGCTTTGCCGTTGGCAGGGACATCCTCCTCGTCGAAGTCAATGCTGATTTCGGTGTTTTTGCCGCCAGCACAGCCGATGAAGAACTGGCCCTCATCCTCGGAATCCAGGTTCAACAGCATCTTTCCCTTCAAAAAATCCTTTTTCAGGGCGTTGGCTCCGGTAAGTCCGGTCTCCTCGTCCACGGTGAAAAGGCACTCGACGGGGCCGTGTGCGATATCCTTGCTCTCCAAAATTGCCAGTGCCATAGCCACGCCGATGCCGTCGTCCGCGCCGAGAGTGGTTCCCTTGGCTTTCATCCATTCCCCGTCAATGTAGGTTTGGATGGCATCCTTCTCAAAATCAAAGTTCACGTCGTTGTTCTTTTCGCAAACCATGTCCATGTGCGCCTGGAAGATGATTGGGGTCACCTTTTCCTTGCCCGGAGTTGCCGGTTTGCGCATCAGCACGTTGCCCACCTCGTCGGTGAGGGTCTCCACGCCCAATTTCTTGCCTGTCTCCTGCAGGTAGGCCACCATTTTTTTCTCCTTTTTGGAGGGGCGGGGTATCCGGTTGATCTCACTGAAATATTTCCACACTAAAGCGGGTTCCAAAGCATTGATGTTCTTATCCATGTCGAATTGTTTTTAATTAAGTTGTTGTTAGATTATGATTGATTATCTTTCTGAAAGAATTCAAAATTGTTCGCAAAGTAATTTTTAGAACTACCTGTCAAGATATTTCCCGGTGTTGTAGGAATCAGAAGAAAAAGCCCACCGCTAACCAGAAAGAGAGGTTCTCCTTGTCCACCTCCTTCATCACGGAGGTGAAGGGATGCCTGCACTGCACATCCAAGGAAAGCCGGTTGAGGTTCAGACCGACGCCCCCAATCAGGTTTCCGTTGTGGAGGTTAAAGTCGCTTTTCTGTAGTGAGAGGTCGTTGGGAGAAACCCATACCAGCATCCGGTATTCCACGCCGCCGGTGATTCTAAGTTTGAAGGCATCCTGATCAATCAGGTTGAAACCTGCCAGCAGGGGAATGTTGATGTAATTGCTTCGCAGGTCGGCGGCGGTGTCCAAATCGGTCCGTCGGACGGACTGGCTATGGACTGAACAGCCGATGCCTGTTTGGCAGTGGAGACGTAAATCCAATTTCAGCTGGGCGCCTACATTGAAGTTGGCGTTTTCCAAATAGTTGATGTTGTTTCCAACGGCTTCCGTATGGAAAGGCAGCTGTGTGCCGGCGTACAGTCCCCATCGGACCAGCTGTCCGTAGGAGAGGGCGGGCATAAGGAACAGGCAGGGCAGGATAACATATTTCCAAAAATGTTTCATATTCTTTTTCTTTTTATTGTTTTGTTTAATTATTTTAATCGTTGCTTGTTTATAATGATATTCGTCAGAAATATCAGTCTTTCATTAGCCTCCTTGACAGCTGTCGCACTTTTAGTGCAGGTGTGCGCCGATGATGCGCAAAAACTCCTGCCTTGTGTTGTATTGTTTGAGAAATGCGCCGGTGAAGTCGGAGGTGGTGGTGACTGAATTCTGTTTCTGAACCCCACGCATTGACATGCAAAGATGCTGGGCTTCAATTACCACAGCCACGCCGAGCGGGTTCAGGGTCTCCTGGATGCACTCCTTGATTTGTGTTGTCAGCCGCTCCTGGATCTGCAGACGGCGGGCAAAGGCCTCCACCACCCTCGGAATCTTGCTCAGGCCGACAATGGTGCCGTCCGGAATGTAGGCCACATGCGCCTTTCCGAAAAATGGCACCAGATGGTGTTCGCAGAGGGAATATATTTCAATGTCTTTCACCACAATCATCTCCTTGTAGTCCTGTTTGAACAGGGCCGATTGCAGGATGGCTTTCGGGTCACAGTGGTAGCCCTGGGTGAAAAACTGCATCGCCTTGGCCACCCGTTCAGGGGTTTTCAGCAGCCCCTCCCGCTCGGGGTCTTCCCCCAACAGGCCTAAGATGTCGTGGTAGTGTGCGGTCAGTGCCCGTGTGTTTTTCTCGTTGTACAGGTCTTTCCTCGTGTAGCCTTCGTTTTCAACATGTTCGTTCATGAATGTCTCAAAATATTTAAGAAGTCAATTATGTCTGATTTGGTACAGGTATGGGTTGTTGTTCATCTCAAAATAGAGGTCGGTCGCCTCCCCGTGTCCGGGATAGATGCGTGTCTCCGCAGGAAGTCCGGCGATTTTTTGCAGGCTTTGGCCCAGTTTGGCCGCATCTCCGCCCGGCAGGTCGCAACGGCCCACGCTTTGGCAGAAGAGGGTGTCCCCGCTGAAAAGGGAAGGGGCGGAGAGGTCTGAATTTTCAGAATTGGTTTGGGATTCCGGACAGTTCCAGTTTTCAGGGAGATGATAATAGCAAACCGATCCTTGCGCATGTCCCGGGGTGTGCATCACTTTCAGCCGGTCTGTGCCGAAACAGAGGGTTTCCCCCTCCTGCAAAAACCGGTCGATTGGTGGGTAGTCCCGTTCCACGAATCCGAAAATCGCGCTGTAGCTGTTTGCGCGGCTGTAGTCATGCAGCGCCTCTTGGTGGGCGCAGAGCGGGCTTTCCGGATAATGTCCCTTCACAAAGGCACATCCTGCGATGTGGTCGATGTGCGCATGGGTGAGCAATATATATTTGAGCCGGCTGGTCTCAGTTTGGAGCAGCCGCAGCAGTTCCGACTCCTCGCGGGGGCTGTCGCAGCCAGGGTCAATCAACACAGCCTCCCCGTTGTCAGAGACAAGCAGGTAGCTGTTGACCATGATGCGGTTGGCGGTGAGCTGAAACAATTTCATGGGCATTTTGGTTTATAGTTCAGACTTGATTTCCAATAAAAAACTTTTGATACGGCAAAGCGAGTTGTAGATTTCGCGCTGTCTGTCCGCCTCATTTTTTCGGGTTGCCAGTATCTCTTTGGCGCTTTCCAGCGTATGTCCCTTTTCCTTGACCAGATAGAAGATGGTTTGGAATGTTTCCATGTCCTCGTCGGTGAAATATCGGGTCCCTTTGTTGTTGCGAAAGGGTTTTAGCATGTCAAATTCTTTTTCCCAAAAGCGGATGAGGGATGGATTGACCCCGAAGACAGCCGCCACTTCCCCTATCTTGTAGAACATCTTTTTGGGATTTTTCTCAATGTATGGCATCTGTTTCCGGTTTAATTAGAATAAATCTTTTTTACAATATATTGTGATTCAATTGGATATAACTTATTAAAAAGTAAGATATCCAAAAAACAAAGATAAAAAAAATAGGCACCCCGACACAAGTTTTCAGAAAAATATTTTTTGCCAAAATTTTTATTGGTTCGGATGGATTCCGTATCCCTATTTCATATAAATTTGCAAATGTTAAATATATTGTTGTTATTTTACGCTAAAATATGAATTATCAGAAAGTAAAGCAATCCGGTAAATGTATTTCGGCACTTTTTTTCGTGCTATGTTTGCTATTGGTGGCTTCGGATGCGGATGCCCAGTCGAACCGCAACAAGCGGAAAAACAATTTTTCCAAATCAGGAAAAAGCTATGCGGTCATCCGTCACGGCATAGCGCTTACGGCGGGAACCACCTTGGATATCACGCCGATGGTGGGGTTGGGCTACAGCTGCTCCCAGTATTTCGGCATCGGAAACCGCTATATGCAGCAAAGTCTGACTTACCAGTTGGGACTTGGGGATGAAATGATCCATAATGTGGTGGGGACCTTCCACGCCTCCTACATCGGAACCTGGGACATGAACCCTTTCATTTACGGTATCGCGGCTCATTTTGCCATGGGAAAGGACAAGTTTTCGGAAACCAACATGGGAAATCTTTATTTGCGTCCGGAATTCGGCCTGGCATTTCCCATGAAGTACCAGAAACGTTCTCAGGAGCGTCTGCCTGTGACCGCCTCGCTGACCTACGGTTATGATATCGGGCTGTTTAACCGGCGCGGCGAGTTTGACAACAGCAGTGTCGACAAGTCGGACTATCCGTGGACCAGCCGCAACCACCATGTGGTCACCTTCCGAATCAATTTCAATTTTGCGAATGTCAGGGAGTTCCAGTAGTCGTATCATTTGATTGAAAATCCATTTCCATGAAGTCATTTTTTAAAATCACACTCGCCTGCATGTTGGGCATGCTGCTTTTGTGGCTACTGCTTCTTTTTTTCTGTTTTGTTTTGGGCGTGGCTTCCCTTGCAGGCGGAAAACCAGTGGTGAAAAGCCATTCCGTGCTGCTGCTGGACTTGGATAACGTGCGTGTGGAGGAGCGTCTGGCATCGGATGACCCCTTTGCCCATCTTGCCTGGAACCGTACGCCCCAAGTTATCGGCCTGAACGATTGGGAAACAGTGTTGGAAGCGGCGGGTGAAGACTCACGCATTGAGGGTATTTCGCTGCATCCGGGCAGTTTCACTGCAG
>CAJOQK010000115.1 GCA_905236885.1 uncultured Bacteroidales bacterium | reverse complement strand
GATATTTTCAAAAACGGGAACACCACCAGGGTGAAATCGCCTTCAAACTCCTTTTTTGTCTTCTGCAGGCTGACAATGCCTTCCTCCACGCTTTGTCCGTAGCATTGTTGCAGGCTTTCAATGACAGCCGTTGTAATCTGATGTTCAAAATTCATGTCTCTTCTTTTAAATCTAAAACGTTTGATTTTAGTCCCTATTGTGCGTTGCCGTAGTTTCTTGCCCCGAAAATGGCGCTGCCGATGCGCACCATGGTGCTGCCTTCCTCCACTGCAATGGGGTAGTCGCCGGTCATGCCCATGGATATTTCCTTGAAATGTCCGTTTGTGGGGAAATATTCTGTTTTCAGTTGGTCAAAAAAGTGTTTCAACTGTCGGAATTCCTTGCGGATTAGCGAGGTGTCGTCCGTATTTGTGGCTATGCCCATCACACCGCAGATTTCCACGTTTTCCCAAGTGGCGAATTCGGGGGACTGCAGCATTTCCACAGCCTCTTCCCAAGAAAAGCCGAATTTGCTCTCCTCGGTTGCGATATGGAACTGTATCAGGCAGTTGACCTTGCGCTGGTGTTTCAACGCCTGCTTGTTCACCTCAGCCAACAGTTTGGCGGAATCGATGCTGTGGATGCAGTGTACAAAGGGGATTATGTATTTGATTTTGTTGGTTTGCAAATGCCCGATGAAATGCCATTCTATCTCTTTGGGAAGATGTTCGTGCTTGGCGGTCATTTCCTGGGCGTGGTTCTCCCCGAAGCGGCGTTGCCCGGCTTCGTAGGCTTCCATCAGGTCGCTTTCGGGTTTGAACTTTGACACGGCAATCAGCTGCACGGATGCCGGAAGTTGGGATTGTATGGTTTTGATGTTTGTCGCGATGCTCATAATTATAAATTGTTAAATTTTGAGATGCCAAATGTTTGCCTCGCTTTTGACGGTTGTCCGGCTTTTTTGCACCTGTACATTTAAACGTTATTTACCACAATATCAATGCCATCATGACGGCCTCCTTGTCAGTTTCATTGGTTGCGCTGTGCCGGTTGCCGTTGCCGGTGTACATGGCGTCGCCCGGGTGCAGCACAACGCGCTCGTCGTTGTCCGTAACTGTGACATCACCTTCCAGAATGTAGTAGATTTCGGCTTCGGGCTGGTGCGGATGGTCGCCGATGCTGCTTCCTGGAGGCAGTGTGATGCGTGCGCACATCTTGGCTTTCCCGTCCATCTCATCTGTGGAGAATAAAAATTGTTTGTGGATGTAACCTTTTCCATTACAGGCATGTTCCTGTTTCAAGCATTCCATTTCCTTTTCAAATCTTATCATATCATGACCGTTTTAAAAGTGATGCAAATGTCCATAAAAATCAGATACAATCTTCAAAACAACCGCTATTTTTTTCAACAAATTTTTTTTAAATAAAAACCTCTAATGTGACCCAAGCAATTGGAAAAATGGCTATCTTTGCACTCTCATTTGAAACATAACATTAATAATATTTGCATATATGAATAAATTTCAAGAAGAAATACTTAAAGGCATTCCCGACTGTCTGCCGGATCCCAAACCCTATGATCCGAATATCAATCATGCGCCCAAGCGCAAGGATATTTTGAGCAAGGAGGAGAAAAAACTTGCTGTGCGCAATGCGCTGCGCTATTTTGACCCGAAATTCCACGAGGTTCTTGCTCCGGAATTCGCAGAGGAGTTGGAAAAATATGGACGCATCTACATGTACCGTTTCCGTCCGGATTATGAAATGTACGCCCGTCCGATTGACGAATATCCTGCAAAATGCAGACAAGCGGCGGCCATCATGCTGATGATACAGAACAATTTGGATCCTGCGGTGGCGCAGCATCCTCACGAGCTGATCATTTACGGTGGAAATGGCGCCATTTTCCAGAATTGGGCACAATACCGTCTGGTGATGAAATATCTGGCCGAAATGACAGAAGAGCAGACACTGGCCATGTATTCTGGCAATCCGATGGGATTGTTCCCTTCACACAAGGAGGCTCCGAGAGTGGTTGTAACCAACGGCATGATGATTCCAAACTATTCCAAACCGGACGATTGGGAACGTTTCAATGCGATGGGTGTCACCCAGTACGGACAGATGACGGCGGGTTCCTACATGTACATCGGCCCTCAGGGCATCGTGCATGGCACTACAATCACAGTGTTGAACGCAGCTCGCATGCAGGGCGGTGACACTGCGGGCAAACTTTTCATCACCGCAGGTTTGGGCGGTATGTCAGGTGCGCAGCCCAAGGCCGGAAACATCGCTGGAGTGGTCTCCATTACAGCGGAAATCAATCCCAATGCCACGCAAAAGCGTTACCAACAGGGCTGGGTGGATGAAGTGTATGATAATTTGGACGAATTGTTCGTGAAGGTTAAAGCCTCTATCCAAAAAAAGGAGGCCCGTTCCTACGCCTATCAGGGCAATGTGGTCGATTTGTGGGAATATGCCGCATCACATCAGATTCATGTGGATTTGGGCTCCGACCAGACTTCACTGCACAATCCATGGGCCGGCGGCTATTATCCGGTCGGTCTGACATTGGAGGAGTCCAAGACAATGATGGCGGACAAGCCCGAGCTGTTCAAACAGAAGGTGCAGGAGAGTTTGAGAAGACAGGTGGAAGCCATCAACAAGCTGACCGCAAAGGGTATGTATTTCTTTGACTATGGCAATGCTTTCCTGCTGGAATCCAGCAGGGCGGGAGCGGATGTGCTAAAGGCGGACGGAAAGTTCCGCTATCCTTCCTATGTTCAAGATATCATGGGGCCGATGTATTTCGATTACGGTTTCGGTCCTTTCCGTTGGGTCTGCACTTCCGGAAAACCGGAGGATTTGGACTGCAGCGACCATATCGCCATGGAGGTGCTGGCGGAAATTGCCTCCCATTCTCCAAAGGAAATCCAGCAGCAGATGCATGACAATATCCAGTGGATCAAAGGCGCCAAGGCCAATCACCTGGTGGTTGGCTCCCAAGCCCGAATCTTGTATGCCGATGCGGAAGGCCGTATCAAGATAGCGGCTGCCTTCAACAAGGCCATTGCTGATGGACGCATTTCAGCTCCCATTGTGTTAGGACGTGACCATCATGATGTTTCCGGCACCGATTCACCTTTCAGGGAAACCTCCAACATTTACGACGGCTCCTGCTTTACAGCGGACATGGCCATCCAGAATGTGATTGGCGATTCTTTCCGTGGAGCCACATGGGTGAGCATCCACAATGGCGGCGGCGTCGGTTGGGGAGAGGTCATCAATGGCGGGTTCGGCATGGTGATTGACGGCTCGGCGGAGAGCGACCGCCGTTTGCGTTCCAT
>CAJOQK010000114.1 GCA_905236885.1 uncultured Bacteroidales bacterium | reverse complement strand
TCCCTTCAGCTAATACATGTGCGTCATCTCCAATCCGTTCCTCCAGCTCCTTTTTGGCGCATGCCAACTCCTCCTCGCGGTTGCTGACCAATAGCAGGTTGAAACCCTTGTCGGCCAGTTGCCGCGCATATTCCAGCCCCATGCCGGAACTGCCTCCGGTAATCAGGGCGAGCGGAACAGTTGTGGAAAAAGTTTTCATGCTGTCTGTTTTGATTTTAATTTATTATTTTAAATTTATTATATTTTTTGTAAAAATAAATACAATTAATTATTATTTAGTTATAAAATTTTGTATAAACCATCCAATAAGTTGCATTTGTTTGTTGGATTGGAAAAACTATCTGCAGATTCAGTTCTTGACAACTTTGAGGGTGGTGGAGGTTTTTCCGTCAAAAAGCCGCAGCAGGTACATGCCTTGTGGCAAATCCTGCAGCGAAATGCTTTGCACGCCCTGTCCCCACTGATAACTGCGTAACATTCTGCCTTGCAGGTCGTACAGTTGCGCGGAAACCTGCTCTCCGTTGTTTACACAGCTTACATGACAAATGTCAGCTGTCGGGTTGGGGTAAGCCCTGTATTTGTTCTCTGCGGGGGAGAAAGGTTGGGTGCCGTTGCGTTTCAAAGCTTCCACAACAGCTCCGTAGGCATTGGCTTTCCCGTATCCGAACCGTGTTTCTCCCGAAAGTCTGGTGTCATAGTCCTGGTAGGCGGTGCTGGTGATGATTTCTTTGACCTCGTCCGCAGTAAGATAGGGGTTGGCTTGCAGCATCAGTGCCACAATGCCGGTCACAAACGGGGAGGCCATGGAGGTCCCATTTAAGGCGGCAAAACCATAGCTCCTCTCTTTGAAGGTGATGGTTTGGGTGTAGCTTCCATTATAGCGCGTGGTGAAGGAGGAAATGGCTGAAACCACGTTGGAACCTGGTGCCGAAATCTCCGGCTTGACACTGCCGTCAACATTGGGGCCTGCCGATGAGAAGTCTGAAATCTCCCCGCCTCGGGTGGCTGCCCCCATCTTATATTTGGCAAGGTGCGAGGCGACACTGATCAGACATGGGGTTGCGGCAGGGGTTCCCAAGCCATAACCGTTGTCCCCTTCAGTCCATCCTGTCAGAGGTGCCTTGAAATCGTCTCCCCAGTTGCCGATGCCGGTGGTGATCTCCACCACGTTCCAGGCATGGAACCGGCCGCTGTCCGCCTTGACAAACAGTCCCATCTGGTAGCCGGTGGGGGGTGTCTCCACTTTGAGCAGCACCTGTGGCCGTTGGTTATAGGGATTGCTATGCTCGATTTTGGCATTGAAACGGATGGTGTCCTGCCGCAGGCTGTCGCTGCAGACCATGAAGGTGTCTATGAATCCGGCATCGTTCAAAGTACTGAAAAATCCTGAAAAACAGCGTGTCTTATAGTCTTTGTCCATGGCGGTGATGCCGAATTTGAAGTCACAACCCGGAGTTGTAAGCATGCTGATGGCCTGTCCGTAGGTGTTGGGCTGGTTCAGATTGTCAAACAGAAATTGGCTTTTCAAAGTGTCGCTGTTGGTGGCAAAATCTCTGAACAGATGGAAATTGCAGTCTCCGTTGTTTCCGGCGGAGGTTACGAAGACCACACCGCTGTCAGTGAGGTTGCGGATGCAGTTTGCAATTCGGCCGGTACCGTCGTTGTTCTCCATGTAGTAAACTCCCCAGCTCATATTGATGACCAGCCTTTTCTGCTCCTTTTTTGCCATGTTGTACAACCATTGGAACGCATCCATGACCGCCTGTTCGTCCAATTGGATGGAGACAAACAGGAATTCGGCGTCGTTGGCGACCCCCTTGTATATGGTGCCCGCACCGGCCCCTCCCGCAATGGAGGAGACATGGGTGCCGTGATAACCGTACTGGTAGATGCTGAAGGTGTCACATTGGGCTTTAAGCAAAGCCTCTTTCCCAATGATTTCGGTGCCGTAGCTGAAACCTTCCGGTGCCGGTCCTGCTGTGCGGAACTGGTCCCATGCCCCCAGCACGCGGTAACGGGTCATGGAACTGTCGTAAAACACCGGATGCGTGTAGTCAAAGCCCCAATCTGTGACACCAATTATGACCCCTTCTCCGGTAAAGCCGTGCGGCAGGTTCGTGCCGTTCCAAACACTGTCCACCCGCCCGTCCGGAACAGCGCGGTGAAGCAGTTGTTGAGCCTGCATGTTCCAGCAAAAAGCGGAAATGATGATGAATGATAAGGCGAATTTTTTCATGTTGTTAATAAGTTTTAAAAGTTTAAGAGTTAATAGTTAATAATAGTTATCGGTCATAGTCATCCTCATCCCCAACTGTTTGTTTTCGCGTCCATCGCAATAAATGTAAAGAGCATAAACGTATAGGCAATCAGTGAGGAGCCGCCGTAGCTGATGAAGGGAAGTGGAATGCCGATGACCGGCAGCAGGCCAAGGGTCATGCCGATGTTGATCATCAGGTGCGAGAAGAAAATGCAGGCGATGCCGTATCCGTAAATCCGGATAAAGCTGTCCCTTTGCTCTTCAGAACGTTTTATAATTCTGAAAATTAGTAGTGTATAGGCTAAAATCAGCAAAGTGGAGCCTGCAAATCCCCATTCTTCCCCCACAGTGCAGAAAATGAAGTCGGTGCTTTGTTCCGGCACGAAATTCATGGTGGTCTGTGTCCCTTTCATAAAGCCTTGTCCGAACAGTCCGCCGGAGCCGATGGCGATTTTCGACTGGTTCACATTGTAGCCGATGCCTTTGGTGTCGTGTGTCCGGCCCAAAACCAGTTCAATACGCTCTTTTTGGTAGTCTTTCAGTACTTTATCGTATACGGTATGGATGGAGAAGACATAAAGGACGGTAAAGGCGTAGATGAGGAACAATCCCAAATAGTATTTTTTGTGCTTGCGCATCCTGAAAAACAAAAAACCGAAAATCAAGGTGATGCAAAGCAGTATAATCCATTGTTTGACCAAAATGGAAAGGATGAGCAGCAAAATGAGCAGAAATCCGGTTCCCAGCACCCAGAGGGTCAGTCCCTCACGTATCAGGACGAAGACCAGAAAGACAAAGGGAATGGCGGAGCCCGTGTCGTTCTGAAGAAGGATGCAGCAGACAGGTATTATCAGAATCAGTATCGATAGCCAGATGTTTTTGCGGTTGTAGAGGGAGTGGGTGGGGTTGGAGAGAAAATTGGCCAGAAAGAGACATGTGGCATATTTGGCGAATTCTGCGGGTTGGATGCCGAAACTTCCGATGCCTAACCATGAGGTTGCGCCGTTGGTCTTTTTTCCGATAAAGGCGGTCAAAAAAACCAGAATCACTGTGATGATGTAGAGCGGCAGGGTGATGTTCCGGAAAAACTGGCTGTTCAGCAAACTGAGAAAAAGTGCTGACACGCAGGAGATTCCAATCCACATCAGTTGTCTCCCGTAGTTGGCGTTAATATTGAAGGCACCGCTGTAGGTTGTGGAGAAAATGTTCATCCAGCCGAAACCTACCAGCAGCAGGAAAAGGAAAACTAACAGGAAGTCCGTCTGGCTTTTGTGTCTCATGGCTTATCGGATTACGGCTGAACAGATATGGGCTTCCAAATCGGGTCGGGAAATGGAGTCCTTCAAATACTTTTCAATCATCAGTCCGGCGATGGGGCCGGCCCAGGTGGCACCGAAACCGGCATTCTCAACAATGACCGATATGGCGATTTTCGGATTTTCCGTCGGACCGTAGCATACTAGGATTGAATGGTCTTTTCCGTGCGGGTTTTGTGCGGTGCCTGTCTTTCCACCCAAGGAGATGCCCGAATAGGCGGCACTGCGGGCTGTACCGGCGCTACAGGCCCGTTTCATCCCTTCAATCACCGGCTCGAAATACTTCCGGTCCACCAGCACCTGATGTTTTTCGCTGAATCGTGTGTTGGCGCTGTCCTTGTGTCCGATGGCTTTGACCAGATGCGGCGTGTAGTAGTAGCCACGGTTGGCGATGATGCTCACCAGATTGGCCAACTGCACAGGTGTCACCATTATTTCCCCCTGTCCGATGGAGATGGAGATGATGGTTGTGGCGCGCCAGCCTCCTTTCCCGTAATAGCGGTCGTAAAAGTCGGAGGTGGGGATGTTGCCGCTTTTTTCATAGCTCAGGTCGGAGTCAAAACGGCTGCCGAAGCCGAAGCTGCAGACTTTTTCCCGCCATGCGTCGTAGGCCTCCTTGGTGGTCTTGTATTTTTTCCGGTTCTCCATTATGGCTTTGAAGTCGTAGCAGAACCATGCGTTGCATGAGGTTTGGATTGCGGAGGGCATGTCGAGGGGTGAGCCGTGTACGTGGCAGCCCAATTTGTGTCCGCCTCCATAGGGGAAGCCCGCGTAGCAGGGGAACCGGCTCGCAGGTGTGACCGCGCCTTCCTGCAAACCGACCAGGGCCTGCACCAGTTTGAAGGTGGAACCGGGCGGGTACATGGCCATTAGGGCGCGGTTGAATAGCGGTTTTTCAATGGAATCGCTGTAGAGCTTGTAATAGTTTTTGCTGCGTTCCCGCCCAATCAGCAGCGATGGGTCGTATGAGGGGGAGGTCACTAGGCAGAGAATCTCTCCGGTGGAGGGTTCGATGGCCACAATGCTGCCCCGTTTGCCCTGCATCAGTTTTTCCCCATATTCCTGCAAGTCCTTGTTGAGTGTGGTCCACAAATCCATTCCTGGAATGGCGGCTGTGTCATATTTTCCGTTTTCGTAAGAGCCCTTTTCCTGGTTCAGGTTGTTGACCAGTTTGATTTTGTAGCCCTTTTTTCCCCGCAGCTCCTTTTCGTAGGAACGCTCGATGCCCGATTTGCCTATGTAGTCGCCCATTTTGTAGTAGTTGTCCTTTTCCATGTCGTTGTAGTCCACTTCGGCGATGTAGCCGAGAGTGTGGGCGGCGGCGTGGGTCTGGTAGTTGCGGGTGGTTCGGGCCTGCATGTAGAATCCGCTAAATTTATACATGCTTTCTTCCAAATAATTGTGTTGTTCTTCTGAAAGCTGCCGCATGAAAATTGAGGCGGCGAAGGTTGAATATTTGGTCGCTTTTTCCATGAGGGCATGGAAACTGGAATCTGAAATTTCAAGGATGCGGCACAACTCCAACCTGTTCTCATCCGTAAGTTTGACTTGTCGGGGAATTACCATCAGGTCGTATGAAATGGTGTTGTTAACCAGCAATTTCCCATCGCGGTCGTAAATCAGACCCCTTGGCGGGAAATCGTCCACATAGCGCAGGGCGTTTTTCTGGGCTTTCACCTCCCATTGCTCATCCAGCACCTGAAGCTGGAACAGCCGTAATATGAAAATGGCAATGACGGTGCCGAATACAGCTAAAATGATTTTCTCCCTCGCATCCTGACCCATCACCGCTTAATGTCAGAAATCCCTATATATGAGCCGATTGACGAACTCATGCAACTCCTTCATGGCGTTGGAGGCCAATGCGAGTCCCTCCAGGCATTGGAAAGCCTTATCGTAATAGTTTTTAATTTGCGCTTCCGCCACTTCTTTAATCTGACAACTGTCGTACAGTTGTTTCACCCCTTCAAATTTTTCCTTGGGGTTAAAGTCGTTTTTGGTGAAATAGTGTTTCAGCGCGGCCAGTTCCTGTCCCTGCAGCAGCTCCATGGCTTTGGTCAGCAGGTAGGTTTTTTTGTTGGTGGCAATGTCGTTGCCGATGTTCTTGCCCAATTTTTCGGTTTGGCCGTATACGTCCAGCAGGTCATCCTGGATTTGGAAAGCCAGGCCGATATTGATGCCGAAGTCATAGAAACAGTTTTGTATCTGAGCATTCGCGTTGGCTGCAATGGCACCCGCTTTCATGCAGGCGGCCAGCAGCACAGCGGTTTTTAGGCGAATCATGTCGGTATATTCCTCAACCGGCACCACTTTGCGCTTTTCAAAGTCAATGTCCAACTGTTGCCCCTCGCAAATTTGTATAAATGTGCTTGTCAATAAATTATAAAATTTATGAGCTCCAATGGAGGGATATTTCAGCATCAGGTCGTAGGAGAGTCCCAAAAGCGTGTCCCCAGCAAGGATGGCTGTTGGGGTGCCCCATTTCTTGTAAACGGTCTCGTGTCCCCGGCGCAAGTCCGACTGATCCATGATATCATCGTGGATGAGGGTGAAATTGTGCAGCAGTTCAAGGGAAACTGCCGGATACAAAGCTTGTTTGGGATTTCCGCCCAAGGCAGAACAGGCAATCAGGCACAATTCGGGGCGGAGACGTTTGCCACCATGTTCCAGAGTGTAGCGGATGGGGTCGTAAAGGTTGGCGGGACGTTTTGGTATGGTCAGTGAAAGAATGAAGTCTTGTATAAGTGCTGAATAGTTTGACATTTTGATACAAAAGGTTTTGTAAAAGTAAAATAGAGGCTGCTGACAGTTTCCAGAGCCTCTATTTTTTTAATATCACACAAAGTTTAATTTAATTTGAAGTTGATAGGCATGGTGAAACGGCTTCGGACAGCGGTGTTACGCTGCTTGCCGGGATTCCATTTGGGCATCATTTTGACCACGCGGATGGCCTCGTTGTCCAGAGATGGTGCCACACTTTTCTTCACCCGGATGTCGGTCAGTCTTCCATCCTTTTCCACAACAAATTCAATGAAAACCTTTCCTTCCAAACCGGCTTCACGAGCTTGGGCGGGATAGACGAGGTTGTCATTCAAGAATTTCATACGGGCCTCTTCACCACCGGGGTAACCGGCCTCCTCTTCCACGAAAACAAAGATTTCCTCTTCCTTGGCTTCCTCTTCAACCTCTTCAACTGGGGTATACTCTTGGGTTACCTCATCCTGGTCGGCCATTGCATTCCAGTCAACATCATCGCCCAAGTCAATCTTGTCGTCCACTTCCTTGATGAGGGTGGTGTTAACGATTGGTTCCGCAGGTGGAGGAGGCGGTGGGGTTTCTCTTTGGGTGTTGAGAACCTTTTCCTCATCTGGTGCAACTTCAGTTTGCTGGACAAATGTCTCCTGTTTCTCTCTCGGCCCAATCACATCAAACGCTGTCAGCACCAAAGCCAGTGCGACGCAGAGGCCTATTTCGAAGAAAAATGGTTTCCTCCACTCCAAATCGGCTTTTTCAGATTTCTTAGCTTCCATAATACCAATTTTTTAAGGGTTTGACAAATGAATTTATTAATCATTGCAAATATAATCTTTTTTTCATTATAAACCGTTTTTTTTCAAAAAAAATGCAAAAAGTTTTTTCAGGCCCATAATCTGAAGGTGTGGTAAATATTCCCTGCATCATCGTTTAGCCCCCCCTTTTTTAGAAGTTCCCCTAAAAAAAGGAGGGTCCGGGAAGACCCTCCTTCAATAAAATCAAATATGAAAACTATGAAAAACAATGATTCCGGAAATCAGCCCTTGTAGAACGGCATCTTCACCACCACCGCCTTCAGTTTCCTGTCGCGGATGTTGATGTAAATTTCGCTGCCGGTTTTGGTGAAGTCCTTGCTGACAATGGCGGTGCCGATGGCTTTCTGCACTGACGGCCCCTGGGTGCCGGAGCAGACATGGCCGATGTTGTTGCCTTCAGCGTCGGTCACGGGATAGCCTTCACGCGGAATGCCGCGCTCGATCATCTCAAAACCGACCACTTTGCGTGTCAGCCCTTCCGCCTTTTGTTTCAGCAGGTTCTCCTTGTTGATGAAGTTCTTGTTGTCGTTGAATTTGGTAATCCAACCCAGTCCGCCCTCCAGCGGGGAGGTGGTGTCGTTGATTTCATGTCCGTAGAGACAGAAACCCATCTCCAGACGCAAGGTGTCGCGTGCGCCCAAACCGATCGGCTTGATGTCAAACTCCTTGCCGGCCTCGAACACAGCGTCCCAAATCTTGAAGGCATCCTCGTTTTTGAAATAGATTTCGCAACCGCCCGAGCCGGTGTAGCCGGTGGTGGAAAGCAGTACGTTGGGCACACCTGCGAAGGTGAGATACTTGAATGTGTAGTATTCCATATCCTCAATGGGGGTGTCGGTCAGTTTCTGCATGGCTTTCAGAGCCAAAGGACCTTGCACGGCCAATTGTGAGGTGACAGGGGAGGCGTTGGTCAGAGTGACTCCGAACCCTTTTTCCTGGTTCTGTTTGTTGACCCAGTTCCAGTCTTTGTCAATGTTGGCGGCATTTACCACTAACAGATATTCGTCTTCGTGGATACGGTAGGTCAGGAAGTCGTCCACAATGCCGTTCTTGTCGTTGGGGAAGCAGCAGTACTGCACCTTTCCGTCGGTGAGAACAGAGGCGTCGTTGGAGGAGATCCATTGTACAAACTCCAGAGCACGAGCTCCTTTTACATAAATTTCACCCATGTGGGAGACATCGAAAACACCCACCGCTTTGCGGACATGCAGGTGTTCGGCCACCACGCCTTCATATTGCACGGGCATGTAGAATCCGGCGAATTCTACCATTTTCGCGCCCAACTCTTCGTGTTTTTTTGTAAAAACTGTATATTGCATATTGCTTAGTTTTAATGGTTTAATAAATTATAACATTTCAAGTTCAATTTGGCAAAGGTAGTAAAAAATGTCTTATGAAAAGCATTTTTCACCAATTTTTTGTCATTTCGTAGCAGCAGATGGCCGTGGCGATGGCGGCGTTGAGGGAGTCTACAGCGTGAGTAGCCTTTTTGAAAATGGAAACCGGACAGTCAATCAGCGGTTCCAGTTCCGGTGAGATGCCGTTCGGCTCGCTACCGATGATGAGGAGGGAATTTTTTTCAAATGTCACCTCCTGTAATGGAATCCCATCCATGAATGTGCCGAAGATGCGGTGGCTCCGCATGGCTGTTTCAACAAAGGGTTTCAAATCCATGTAGCGGATGTTCATGCGGGAGAAGGAACCCATGCTGGCTTGGATGCATTTGGGATTGTAGCTGTCCACAGTTGTTGGGGAACAGACTATTTGGCGGATGCCGAACCAGTCGGCGGTTCGCACGATGGTGCCGAAGTTGCCCGTGTCCTGAATGCCGTCCAAAACCAGGATAGGCTCTGCCATTTCCTGCAAATCCAGTGGGGACGGCTCTTTGGTGTGTGCGCAGGCCAGAATGCCTGCCGGATTTTGCCAGTTGCTGATATAGAGGCATTCTTTTTCCGAAATGGTTTGCAGTCCGGGAATGGTGATTTCGGGGTTCTGCAACTGCCATTTTTCCGTAGCGTATACTCCTTCTATTTCATAATCGCTTTGCAACAGCTCCAGCACCGATTTGCTCCCTTCCACCATAAAAAGCCGGTGTTGTTGCCGTCCTTTTTTTTGCTGCAGGGAACGTAGCAGTTTCAGTTCATTTTTTGATGGCATGTCGGACGGATTAGTAGTTAAACACGCTTCCGCCGAAGAATTCGCGCAGGATGGAGGATTGGGGAACTTCCTTTTCGGGGAGTTCTGTGAAATATTCCAGCATTTTCATCAGGCGGCGCGCCTCCGAATAGGCAGGGGAGGCTTCCGTCACCTGATAGAGCAGTTGCTGTGCGTAAGGTTTGAAGATGTTCAGCTCGCAGCAGATGGCGGAATTGAACATTTCGTCAGCGTTTTCCTGGAAGGGGAAAATCCATTTCTCCTCACCGTTGCGGACGCTGTTCCAGCGCATCAGTGACACTTCGGCGGAATAGCCCCTGTAGTTGGCGTCTCGTATAATCCTGCGAATAAGTCTGTTGTCGTTGGTGTGGATAGGGTTGTGGCGGTCAATTGCAACGGAGGTGAGGGCTGAGGCGAATATTTTGAAAGTCTGTTCTTCCGGAATGCCGGAAAGCAGGTTGGGGTTGAGCGCGTGAATGCCTTCAATCACTAGAATGCCGTTTTTGCCCATCTGCATCTGATGCCCTTTCCATATTTTTTTGCCCTGTTGGAAATCAAACACTGGTGTTTCAATGGTTTTTCCGGCAATCAAATCGCTCAGCTGTTCATTGAACAGATTCAGGTCAAGGGCGTTCAGCTGTTCAAAATCATAATTGCCGTTCTTGTCCTTGGGAGTTTGGTCCCGTTCCACGAAATAGTTGTCCATGGAGATAGGAATAGGGTTGTAGCCCAACACGCCCAGTTGCACGGAGACCCGTTTTGAAGTGGTGGTCTTTCCGGAGGAGGAGGGGCCGCTCAGCAGCACAATCTTCACGTCGCCTTTTGCTGCAATTTTGTCGGCGATTTGTGTGATTTTTTTCTCCTGCAGTGCTTCTGACACCAGAATCATCTCCTTGCTGTGTCCGGATTTTATCAGTTTGTTGACATCGGTCACATAGGAGATGCCGATGATTTTGTTCCAATTCTTATGTTCGTTGATTATGGAAAAGAGCTTGGGGGACTTGTAGGTGTTGGAGAGCCTGTCCGGATGGTGCCGTGATGGCAGGCCAAGCAAAAGCCCGTTTTCATATTTTTTCAGGGAAAACAGTTTAAGGTAGCCGGTGGAGGGGACCAGACAACCGTAAAAGTAATTGACGCAGTTGTCCAGCATATACACGGAAGTGTAGAGGTAGTTCCGGTCCTCAATCAGGTTCCTTTTCGTGGTCAGACCCTCCTTTTCATACAGTTCCAACGCCTCTATGGTGGGCAGTTCCTTGCGTTCGAAAGGCAGATTTGCCTCCACGATTTCGCGCATCCGCTTTTCAAGGGCGGCGGTCACCGTTTCGTCCGCATTAAAGTCCGGATTGTCGAATTCGCAATATTTTCCGCCTGAAATGGAGTGTTTTATGGTCAACTGCTCATTCGGATAGAGGTCTCTTGCCGCCTTGTATAGCAGGAAGTAAAGGGAACGTGCGTAAATCAGGAAACCGGAAACATCGGAAATGTCAATGAAGGTCACCTGTTTGTTTTTGTAAATCTCATATTTCAGGCTCTTGACCTCATTGTTCACTTTTGCCGCTATCACGGGATAGGTGAGCTGTATTTGCTGGTCTTCAGCAATTTGCAGCAAGTTGGTGCCGATTGGATATTCTTTTTTCTGGTTATTGTTGGTGCAGATGATTTCGATCATATGAGGATGTTTTTTTTGAAACTATGACTGTTGACTATGACTATGACTATGACTCTTTTTGCACAAGTGGTCGCCGCACGCGACGACCCTACAATATTTAAACTTTTAAACTTTTAAACTCTTAAACTCCTTAAACCTCTTAAACTATTGTCATCGTCATTGTTAATATCTGATAATGTCTTTAAAATTCAACTTGACAACTTTCCCATATTTGCCGAGTGCCTTGAGGTCGAATTTCTTGGCGTTGCCGGAAATGCCTATGACCTGTGGCTTGTCCTGGATGTATTTCACGTGGAAGGCGCGGAGGTCGTCGTAGCTCATCTTGCGGATTTGTCCGGTGGTCTTTTCCCTCGGGTCGCTCTCAAAATGGCGGATCTCCTTCCAGTAGCGCACTTGGCTCGGAATGTTGCGGAAATTCACGTAGTTGCTGTTTCTGGTGGAGATTATGTATTGCTGGACCACAGGGAACTTTTCCGGACGTTCGGGGAAAGTGCGGATCAGTTCCATCATGGCGTCCACCCCTTCGTTGGTCTTGTCGCACTGTGTGCCGAGGTAGCAGCCCAAATAGGGGTGATACCGGTTGAGGGCGTCGTAGTTGAAGTAACCGTAAGTGGAATAGCCCAGAGAGCGGAACTCCCTGATTTCCTGGAATACAACGGAATTCATGCCGCCTCCGAAATATTCGTCGAACAGGGTGGCCGCTGCTGCGTCTTTTAGGTCAAAATTGCCGCCGTATTGGGTTATGAAACGGATGTCGCTTTTCATAAACGACTTGTTGGTGAGATAGTAGACCGTGTTGGTGTCATGTATGACGCGTGGCCGGACACGTGGAGCTGTCTTTACAGTGCCGGGGCGGACAAGCCCTTTCTCCAACAATATTTCCCGGATGCGTTCCGGCTCGCTGTTCCCGACAAAAGTCACATGTCCGTCACGTTGGTACATCGGTTCGAGTATGGCGACCAACTCCTCGCCGGTCAGCTTTTTCAGCTCTTTGACGGTAAGTTGTTCAAGATAGAGGGAGTGCTTGCCGTATTGCAGGTAATTGTAGAGGGCGGAGTTCCAGGTGGAGGCTTCGTTTTTGGATTCCTTTTTGTCGGCTTTCGTCTCATCGATAAGGTTCTTCAATTGTTGCGCATCATGCTTTGGCTGCTGCAGTTTGAGCGTCACTAACGACAGAATCGCCTCTATGTTTTCTTCAAATCCGCTTATTTCTAAATAAATGTTGTCATAGTCGCTGGAAATGCTGTAGTCGCCACCCAGCTTTTTGAGCTCAATTTCAAACTGGTGCAGGTCCATCTCTCCAGCCCCGATCATCTCCATGTAGCTGGTGGCTGTCTCCAGCCATTTGTCGTCCGCTTCGCCGTAGTGGTAGCGGATTGTCATGCTGAATATGTTGTTTTTAGGGTTGGGTGAGGCATACAGGTCACAGCCGGAGGTGACTGGCAGTATTGTCACCGATTTGTTGAAATCAATCACTTGTGGGGTGATTTCCTTGACGGAACGCTCCCCAATCATCTGTGCGAATTCCGATTGAACCCCCTGGTTCTGTATGTCCAGATGATTCCAGTCCGGTTTGACGGCGGCGCTCTTTTTCGGCAAGCCCATGGAGGAACGGACTGAGGTGTGGCGGTTGTTGTCAAAATAGCGGTTTGCCACCTCCATAATCTCTTCTCTGGTCATGTTCTGTAGCCGTTCGTTGTCGCGTTCCCATTCATCATAGCTGCTGCCTTCACAAATAAGTTCCTCCAGCAGCATTGCGATGTCATAGTTGCTTTCAAGCTGTTCCAGTCTGTCCCGCAAGCTCTGCATCTTGATGCTTTCCAGCAGCTGGTCGCTGAAAAGTCCCTGTTTGATGGAATCGATGCAGCCCCAAATCAGCTCTTCGGCTTCGGCATGTTTCTGTCCGAGCAGTTTGGGGATGTAGAGAATCACATTGCTTCCGGCCTCCTCCAGTGAGAGGGGAATGAGGTAGGCGGCGAGCAGTTTTCCGCTGGTGGAGAGCTTGTTCATGCTTCCGTTGCCGCCGGAAAGGAGTGCGCTTATCATCTCAAGCGGCAGCTTATCGGGATGGTGGGAGGGCACGCCGGGAAAAAACATTAGCCCCGCCTTGATGGGGGTCTGTTTCACCTCTTTGACCACATGGCTCTCAAATTTGGGCAGTTCGTAGGTCACTTTGGGCTGCGGCTTCCCTTTCGGCCAGACGCCGAAACGCTCCTTTACCATCTTCAGCGCCTCAGCCGTGTTGAAATCGCCCACTAACAGAAGGGTCATGTTGGAGGCCACATAGTATTTGTCATAAAAAATCTTCATTTGGGAGGGCTGCGGGTTTTTCAGGTGGTCGTCCAATCCGATCACATCGCGGCTGTAGGGGTGGTCGCCGAAAGATTCCTTGAAAATGTTGCGGGTGAAATCATACATGCTGCTGTTTGCGTAGAGGTTGCGTTCCTCGTACACCGCCTCCAGCTCGCTTTGGAAAAGGCGGTACACCGGATTGCGGAAACGCTCCACATACACATCCATCCAGTTTTCCAACTGGTTGCTCGGCAGGGTGTTGTAATATACGGTGAAGTCGTAGCTGGTGCCTGCATTGAGCCCGGTGCAGCCCATTTTTTGCAGAATGGCGTCGGTTTCGTTGGCGATGGCGAATTTTGAGGCTTCGATGTTGAGCCTGTTGATTTCCTTCTGCACAGCCTTGCGGCCCTCCTCATCCTTGGTCTCGCGCAGCTTGTCGTACATCATGCTGATGCTGTCCAGATAGACTTTCTCCTTTGCCCAGTCGGTGGTGCCGATCCGGTCGGTGCCCTTGAACATCATGTGCTCGAAATAGTGGGCCACGCCGGTGTAGGCCGTGTCCTCATTCTTGCTGCCTGCATGCACAATCACCGACCCGAAAATTTTGGGTGCGGAATGCTCTTCGGCCATGACAACGGTCAGTCCGTTCTCCAGATGGAAGGTCTGCACGTTCAGACGTTCCAGATTTTGTGCGCTGATGCTTGTGAAAAGCATGAAAATCAGTGTGGTTGTCCAAATCTTTCTCATGTTGGATTGTTTTTGGTTCATTCAATTTGATACATTATTTATGATATAAAACGTCTTTGGAACGGAAATATTATATTGGACTTCTAAAAAATCCACGCATTATAGCATACGAGATTTCAAGGAAAAGTTTTTGCGTCAATTTTGTTTTATTTCTAAATCTTTTGCCTTTAGTGTTATGCTGTCAAAGTCATTTTACTTTCGTTTTTGCACGATTTGTTGGCAAAATATGCCAACATTTACCCAAAAAAACTAAAAAAAATATTTTTTTTTTATATAAATTATTACAAGTGAAAGATTGTCAATTATAAAAAAAAGTAATATAAATATAGAGTGTAATTACTATTATGATTACATTTGCAAATTGAATTTTTAAAATTTGTTTATATGAGGTATTTTAAAAAATTTTACAAAGTACAGCTGTTTGCGCTGATGATGATTGCCACCATAGGTGGAGTCTTTGCGCAGGCGACCTATCTCGCAAATGAGCAGTTTTCCGCTGTTTTGCCGCAGGGTTGGTCCGCACATCCTGTTTCCACTGTCACCATGCCGACTTGGGCCTCGGGTTCCAGTCTGGCTGTGAGCGGGAACTATTCCATGCACGGTTATGTACCTTATAATGCGGGTGATACCGTGGAGTTGATAACCCCCTTCTATGATTGTTCCAACTACAAGTTTGTGTTGGTGAAATTCAGTCATATCTGTAAAGTGTTGCAAAGCGACCTTTGTCAGGTGATGTATCAGGAGGACTATTTGGGGAGCCGTTGGAAACCGCTTCCTTATGATGCCTATAAGGGCAAATGTGCCTCCTATCGGGTCAATCTGTCGTTTGACCACACTTCCTATTCCGAATGGCAGGCGGAGGATACCTTTGCCATGGCCAACAACGGCTGGTGGAATGAGGAGGTGTTTGACATGAGCGACTATGCCAGCTATTCAACGGTCCGTTTCAAATTTGTCATCAAAAAGGGTAACTATTTCGGCTCATTCATCGCGGACGGATGGTATATTGACGATTTCCAGGTGATGGCCTCCCAGTATGCCCTTAATCTTCCCGTGGTTGAATTTCTGACCACTTTCAACGATACCATCTATACGGTTGGACCATATAATATCAAAGCCAAAGTGGCCGGACGTTCCGGCATTGGCATGATTCATCCTGTTCTGCATTATACGGCCACCAAAGATTCTGTGACTGTTGCCGATTCCATCAAAATGACTGCCATTCAGGGTGACTCCATCTGGAATGCCGTCATTCCGCAGCATGTGTACGGTACCACCATTGCCTATTGGATTGACGGTGCCGACTCTGCAGGCAACAAGGCACGCGCTGCCGCCGCCTTCACATCAAAGCGTATGGTTGGGGGCAGTGTTTCCGGTTACGCCTATTATAAATATGATGGGGATACGACAGCGGCCACCAACAACAACCTGGCCATTGTCTACCATCTGAACTACACCACTACACACACCCGTTCCCTTTATCTTGCATCGGAATTGGATCCTAACGGTGCCGGTTTGAGCATTACGGAGCTGGCCTGGTACCTGCGTCCGCTCAGCAATAGCGGTAATCCGCAGACTGCCGTGGTGACCCGTAACATTGATATATATATGATGGCTACCAACGATGCGACTATGCCTACAGGAGCCATGGATCCGGTCACTGCCGGAGCCACGTTGGTTTATCGTGGAACCACTACCACCACACAGACCTGGAACATCGTTACGCTTGACCAGACCTTTGTGCTTCCTCCGGGAAAGAACCTCTATATTTTTTATGAAGGTACTGGAGGTACCACTAACAGTACCAGCACCTATTGGGCCGGTCACCTGGAGTCTAACCGCTGCGTTTACAATTACAGCGGAACATGGTCCACTTCTACAATGCTACCTCTGATTCGTCTGGGCTTGGGGAAAGGTGCCAATTTTGACTCCAATTCCGTGGCTATGGCCAGTATTGACAATCCGCAGGAGGGAACTGTTGCCGGTATCCAGCCTGTGAAAATTTCATTACAGAATAGGGGTGACAAAAATCTGACTTCCGCATTGGTCAACTGGACGGTGAACGGTGTGTTGCAGAATCCGGCCACTTACAGCGGAAATCTGCCCACCGACTTTAAGGATACCATGACGATTGGAAAATACACACAGCGCTTGAATGCTTATGACACCATTATTGTATGGGTGAGCAAGCCAAACAACGCGGTTGATTCGGTGTTGAAGGACGACACCCTTTCTGTGGTTGCCTACGGCTGCGACAGCCTGATGTCCGGAACCTATACCGTGGGAACCGGCAAGCAGTATGACTTCCAGACCATGGAGGATGCGTTGTTCCTGTTCAACACCTGCGGCATCGGCGGGGATATCAACCTGAAACTGGCCAGCGGCCTATACAAGGAAGGGTTGGATTTTACCGGTTTCTCAGGACTGAACGGTCATAGGTTGACCATTTCCTCCATGGCGGAGAATGCCGACAGTGTAATTTTCCAGCCTTTGAAAGGGGAGGTGATTACCTTGAACAGAACCTCTTCCATCACCTTCCGGAACATTACTTTTGACGCCGATTCGGCACAGAGCTACTGTGTTTATTTTGGCGCTGACTGTGATGATGTGGAATTCAACCATTGCAAGATTTTGGGCTGGAAAAATTCCGCTTCCACCTCGAATCTCTATTCCACCATCTACAAGGCTTCCGGAAGTACGGTCAACAACATCCGCTTCATCGGCAATGATATTCTGTACGGAAGCTACGGTATCTATTTCTACGGAAGCAGCAGTGCGGTCAAAAACAGCAATATTTTGTTTGACAGCAATTTTATTGCGGGTGCCTATTATGAGCCTACCTATTTCTATTACAACAAGATGAAGTTTACCCACAATGTGTTGGAGGAGTGGGAGACAGGTTACACCTACTATTACGGCCTTACAGCTTATTATAATGACAGTTCCCTCTTTGATGCCAATAGGGTGCGGACTCACGGCTATGCCAATTACCATTACGGCATGAGGATCTATTACATGGATTCCGCCACTGTGGTGAGCAACAATGAGGTTATCATCCACAATGACAACACAACCTCCTACGGTATCTATTTCTACTATCCCTACGGAGCGGCGTTAGTCAATAATACAGTGCTTACCTACGGCTCGGCTTCGACCCATTACGGCATCTATTCCTATTTGTATGGCTCATCTTATTTTGGCACTATCAGGAACAACATTTCAGTTGCCACGGGTGCCAGCACGAGTTATCCGTTCTATTCTTCCAGCAACACGGGTGTGGCCAATTTTGACTTTGACTACAACTGCTGGTGGGGAGACCGCTATGTGGGTTATGTCTCCAGTGCCATCGGTGACTTGAAGGCATGGGTGAGCACCATTCCGACAGCGGTCAACGACATTAATGTGCATCCTGTTTTTATGGACACAACCACTTCTCTGCGTCCTCGTCTGTATGTGGGATTGGAATGCCCCAGTTATCATGGTGTGAACACTGATGTTGACGGTAACACCCGTGTCTCCAGAACCACTAGGGGCTGCTATTCCAGCGAACCTCCTGCTGTGAACGGTGTGTTGGTTGAATTGTTGGATTTACCGGTCAATTCTTTAGCGGGCGACACCATCCGTCCCTCTGTAATATTGCAGAATGGTGGTCTGACTACATTGACTGCTGCAAGTATTCAATTGGAACTCAATAAAGTTGCTCAAGGTAATCCTGTGGCTTGGACAGGTAGCCTGCAGGTAGGGGAGTCTGACACAGTTGCGTTAGGAAGTTGTGTGCTGACTGCCGGAACCAATGAAGTGAAAGCCTATATTGTCAATCTCGGCACTTTACAGGATACTAACAATCTGGATGATACGGTGAGTTATAGGCTTAATGCCTGTTCCAGTGTTTTTGCCGGCACTTATACGGTGGGTGACACCGGTTACTTCAAGACCCTTCCGGAAGCCATTGAAAATTTGACGGTTTGTGGAATGAGCGGCCCGGTGACTTTGAGCATCCTGCCCATGACCGACACCATGAATTTGGTCATTGGTGACATTCCGGGTGCCTCTGCAACCAATACGCTGACCATTACCTCCTATACTGGTGACAGCACCAGCGTGGTGCTACAACGTGCTGACAATGCCACTACCAATCTGGCCGCTATCATGATTGACGGCGGACATGATATCATCATCCGAAATGTCACGCTGTCCGGTATGAATCCTTTCCCTGGCAGCTATACTTACAGCCATGGTATCATGATTACCGGCATGAGCCACGATATCGAGGTGCATAATTGTTACATGTATGTTCCCAAGAATTTTGCCGGTGCTGTGACAGGCACCAACCAAAGCGTTGTCTATATGCTTGGAGAAAACGTTCACGATGTGTATGTGCATGACAATCTGGTGGAGGGTGGTGCCTGCGCCTTCTACGTGTACGGCTCCAGCTCATCAGCCAGAATCAGTAACATTCGCTTGGAAAACAATGAAATCGGCTTTGTCGATACCTACGGTTTCTATTTGTACTACAGCGATTCCGTTACCGTCAGGGACAACAGCCTGGTCCAGCGTAGCGGCAACTTCACGCCTGGCAACATGTATCCGGTATACGGCTATTACTCCAATGCGGACATCATCAACAACCGCTTTGACTGCCAGACCATCTACTATGGCATGTACCTGTACTATTTCGGTGACACCACCACAAACATCGGCTATATCATCAACAATGAGATCCGTTCCGCTTTCGGCGGTTCCACCGGATATGGTATCTATGTCAACAGCTACAGCCATCCGAGAATCTACCACAACTCCCTCTACCTGACGCCTGCCAACGCCAGCAACAGAGGTTTGTACGTGGCTAGCTCCGCCTATTCCACGATGGATTTCCAGAACAACATCATTGTGATGAACTCCGAAACGCTCAACAGCTATCCGGTCTATCTGGGTTCCACCACTTATGTGACCAATGGACAGCTGAACTTGAACAATAACGCCTACTACAATACCTATCCGAAGTCCCCGAATATCGGCTATGCCGGTGCTGCGAGAACGACGATGGCCGCATGGGTGGGACAGGTTCCCTGCGATAGCAACTCGGTCTTCACAATGCCGAACTTTATCAATGTGAACCGCAGCTTGCAGCTGGCTGACAGTAATGGCGTTTCCTGCAAGACTCTCCCGCTGGTGGGCTATGATATCAACAACGACACCCGTGATAGCATGGTTACTACCATGGGAGCGTGGGATTTCCATCCCGCTAACCTGGATTTGGCCATCCGCGAAATCATTTCACCGGAAGACCATGGCAGCATCAGTTCAAATATTCCGTTGACCGTCCTGCTGGCCAACACTGGCAAGACTACAATCACTTCCGGCAAACTGCAGTTTGAACTCAACGGCATCCTTTCCGCTCCTGTAAACTGGAGCGGCTCGCTGGCTGTCGACGACACTGTGAGCTTCACCCTCAGCAGCATCCGGTTGAATGCCGGTCCCAACAAGTTGACGGTGTTCTGCTACGCTCCGAACAACGGAACGGATGGGTTTACGCTGAATGACACGCTATTCCTGGATATCTACGGCTGTGACACCGCCATTTCCGGCAGTTTCACCGTGGGTGACTCCACCGCCGACTATATCTCCATTGATGATGCCATCAACACCATCCGCTACTGCGGCATCAAGGGGCCGGTCGAATTGAAACTGAAATCCGGCAACTATGAGAGCCTGAACATTGAATTCCTGAATAACACTACTGCCAAGAACACCATCACCATCCGCTCGGAAAGCGGAAACCGTGCGGACGTGGTCTTCACTTCCACCAGCGGCGCTTATCTGAAAGAGGTGTCGAACGTTTTTATTCGTGACATCACCTTCAGGGGTACTGTGAATGCGGTCGAGTTGGCAGGCATGATCGTCAATGTGGAGTTTGTCCATTGTAACATCATGGCTCCGGCAAGCGTCACCAACAACGCCTATGCGGGAGTCCGGTACACTAACTCCTCCGGAAGTGACAACTACCTGAAAGACGTGCGATTCATTGGTAACAACATCAGTGGTGGCTACTACAACTTCTACCTCTATTATACCGCCAGCAGCACCTCCCTGATGACGACCGCCTCGGTGACCATCGACAGCAACGTGCTCAGCGGTGCCTACTACTATGGCATCTACTCTTATTACTACAACCATTTTAAGAGCATTTCCTACAACACGATCACTAACGGCAGTCATGCCAGCGCTTTCTATGGCATGTACCTGTATTACTATCACAACAACGATAAGATTGTGAGTAATCGCATTTATCTTAACAACAGTTCCACCGGATATGGCATGTACCTGTACTACTACCAGAACTATCCTTCATATAGCGGAAAACCGGGACCTATTGCCAACAATGAGATTATTCTGACCGGAAACGGAACAAAGTATGGAATCTACCAGTACTGCTATGCACAGTACAATATTGTCAACAACTCCATCTACGCGAAGGGTTCCTCAACCACCTATGCGATGTACCTGTACAACAGCACCAGCGGCTATCCTGTCAATGTGTTCAACAATATTCTGGTCAATGACTACACCACCGGCTATGCCCTTTACAACAGCTATTCCGGCAGTGAGGTGACCAGTTATGGATACCGTGACTATAACAACTATTGCAGTCGTTCCGGTAACCTTGCCTACTTGGCCGGTGCTGCCAAGACCTCGCTCTCTGCCATCAAGGCTGTGTCAAAGGATCAGGATCAGCATTCTGTGAACATCACCCCCGTATGGTCCAACTCCACGCTCACCAACCTGCAGATGAACAATAGCAAAGACTATCTCTGCCCAGTGGCCTACAATGTGAATGAGGACCTGTTTTCAGCCCCGCGCAACGGCAATACCGCCATGGGCTGCTACGGACTTGAGCCCGATTCTACCGATGCGGCACTGCTTGAATTTGTAGGAGTGGATGCACTCACTTCTACTGGAACCCATCCGCTTTCCGTAGTGGTTGTCAACTATGGTTCCATGCCGATAGACTCCGCTACAATTGTGTTGAGCATCAATGGTACCGCCTCCGCCCCGTTTGCATATCATCCTGCCAAGCCGTTGGCATATTTGCAGAAAGATACAGTAAAGTTGGGTGATTTTGCCTTCCAGGACGGCACCAATACGTTTGAGGCATATATTTCCATACCAAATGACAATACGCCGGCCAATGACACCATTAGCTACAAGCGTACAATTTGCAGCAGCACCGTATCCGGCTTGGTTGTGATCGGCAATTCAAAGAGTGCAGACTACACTTTGGCCAAGATTGGCGATCTGATTCAGAAGATGAACGATTGCGGTGTGTCTGGAGATGTGACGATTGCTTTGGAAACTGGGACTTATTCCACCTCTTCCATCATGGATTTGTCCATCATTGCGAATGCAATGGGCAACTACCACCTGACCATCACATCCATGGCGGAAAACAGGGACAGTGTGACGGTGACAACCACCACTTCCGCACTTATCAGTATGAGCGGCAACAAGAATGTGACCATCCGTAACCTGACCATGAAGTCAACCACCGCCTCCGCCGGCGGTATCATCCACATTAAGGGTGCTTGTGAGAACATTGATATCCTCAACAACTATATCAAGGCCAACCTGACCAACACCAGCAGCACATCAATCACTCCTATCTACAAACCAAGTAGCACTGGACTGGTGAAGGGTATGCGCATAGTTGGCAACAAAATTGAGGGTGGATACTATGGTATCTATTTGTATGGTGAGGGTACCGGCTCTTACAATGAAGATGTGGTTGTGGACAGTAATGAGATTTGGAACCAGTACTATTATGCCACTTACTACTATTACACCACATTCAAGCACATTACTGACAATGTCCTATATTCCCGCACAAGCAGTGCATCCACCTATTGGTATGGCATGAGGCTGTACTACTGCAATGTGGAGGATGGTCTTCTCCGTAACAGTATGGACGCGACCAAAGCTTCCAACATTACATATCCTTACGGTATGTACCTGTATTACATCAACTATAATCTGACCACCGACTATGCACTGATTGCCAATAATACGGTCAAGGCTTACACCACCAGCACCTATTATGGAACTTATTTGTACTACAGCCGGGCCAACTTCTACAACAACACAATCCTCGTGTCCGGAACCGGAGCGGGTCGCGCGTTGTATTACAGCTCTTCCACCGCTTATGTGATGAACATCAAGGGTAATATCTTAATTACGGATGCGGGCCAGTATCCTATCTATGCCGGCTCCACCACTGCGGGCATCGCCAACGTCGACTACAACAACTACTATGGTGGCGGTACCTACGTGGGCTATTACGGAAGCGCTCAAAGCACGCTGGCATCCCTGCGGTCGGCCAACGGCCAGGATGCACATAGCATCAGCGTGCCGGTTAAGTTTGCCAATACGGCCAACAACTTGAAACTGACCGACTACAGCAATGTGCTGATGCCTCGTTTGAGCGATGTGACAACTGACTTTGAAAACTCCATCCGGGCTGCAAAGACTGCCATGGGTGCCTTCGAGGCCTCCTTCTACGACCTGGATGCCGCGTTGGAGGATTTTGCTGACACGAAACTGGATTCCACCCTTTCACCTGTGTATGTCACCCTGACCAACTTCGGAAAGGACACGCTGAAGAGCGTAACCATTAACTGGACTGTCAATGGCGTTGCGCAAAACGCGGTGAAATGGACGGGGAACCTGCCCTCCTTCGCTTCCGAAAAGGTGCAGTTGGGCAGCATCATCCCTATCCAGAAGAAATTGAACAGCATCATCGCCTGGGTCAGCGCCCCTAACAACGGTACGGATGCCAGCAAGGTGAATGACACCGTTACATTAAAGGAATATCTCTGCACTGGCGGTTTGGCCGGAACCTATACTGTTGGTGGAACTAACGCCGATTTCTCCACTGTTGATGAGATGCAGATTGCTCTCTATTCCTGCGGTGTCTCTGCTCCGGTAGTAATGAAGCTGCGCGCCGGAACCTATGCGCCAATCACTTTATTCGGTAAAATTCCGGGAACAGGCGTAAGTAAGACTGTCACTTTCCTGCCGGACAACGGTACTGTTGTAATTGATGGAGGAGCTACCGAACCTTCTCTCACCCTTAACGACGTTTCCTACCTGTTGTTCAAAGGAATTACCTTCGGCAACACCAAAAACGGACTTGTCGGTGTGCAGATGGAAGGCAGTTGTAGCCATATTACCATCCGCGAGTGCAACATCTACGCCAGCATCACGGCCACGTCCAACACTTATAAGGCTTTCAGCTATCCCAATGCCAGTGGAAGCTCCAAGTACCCTGTCAATATCCATTTGACGGCCAACAATATTGTGGGCGGCTATTACAACATGTACATTTATTACATGGCTGGCGGAACGGCCAACATGCCGATGGCCTCCATGTACATTGACAGCAATGTGCTGACCGAAGCCTACTACTATGGCATGTACATCTATTACTATTCCTCTATCCGCAGCCTGAACTACAACCGCATCACCAGCCGCTCCAGCAGCAGCAGCTACTATGGGGTGTATGCCTACTATTACAGTAACTTCAAAGAGGTGATTGGCAATAGAATTACTGTGAACTGCAGCTCTACCGGATATGGCATGGAACTCTATTATTATCAGAATTCCACCAGTTATACCCACAACAGGGCTTTGGTTGCCAATAATGAAATCCGTGTCATGGGTAATGGAACCAAGTACGGTATGTATGTGTATGGTTACTACAGTAGTTTGGATATCCATCACAACAGTGTGTACAGCAGTTCGGAAACCACCACTTCCTATGGTATGTACCTCGGGTTAGGCAATACTACCACACAAGGAATTCCTTCCATTACACGTAACATTCTGGTGGCGGACGGTGCTTCGACCAACTATCCGTTGTATATCAGCACCACCTATTACCAGTCCACATATAGCCTGCGTGAATGGAATGACCTTTATTCTCCGACCAATGTGGGTTATGCTGGCGCTGCCAAAACCACCATTGCCGATTTCCAATCTGTAACGGGCCAGGACAGCAACAGCATCAAGGTGAAACCTTCCTGGGTGCGTTTGCGTGACGGACTGGAACTGAATGACTACGATTCGCTTCTTTGTCCTTCCATCAGTGAAGTCACCACAGACTTGAATGGTAACCTCAGAGCCTCTGTTACAGCTATGGGCTGCTATGGTGCCAAGATGTGGGACGGCGTCAATCTGCTTGTGGAAGAATTTGTCACTCCTGTCGCCATCTCCGATGTGGTTTGCTATGAAGACAACACTCCTGTGGAAATTACCATCAAAAACATGGGACGTGAAGCGGCCAACTTCGATTCTGTACCTTTGAAAGTGAATTTGGATGTGACTGGTGCCGTCAATTATCATTTCGACACAGTTGTCTCCGCCGGCAGTTTGCTTCCGACGCAGTACATGAACATCAAGGTTGCAACTGTCCCTACACAAGTCAGTGGTATTTACAATCTCAAAATCAGGTTGTCCTATATCACGGATGTGTTTGATGAGGATGACACTATGAGTCTGGTTTATGACGCCACACGGGTGGAACTGCCTTATGATGAAGACTTCTCGGTGCTTCCTGACGGATTTGTCACCACGGCTTTGTCTGGAAACATTATTTGGGAAAATCAGAAGGGTACAGGAGTGAATCCTGCAGTTTCTCCGGACTTTGGTACGGGCCGACTGGAATTTGCCGGTGCAGGTAATCCCGGAGCGTTTGCCAATGCCATTTTCAATGCGGTGAACATTAACGGCTGTCTCAACCCGAAACTGAGTTTTTGGTTTGCCCATTCCGCAACTGACAGCAGGAGAGACCTTACTGTAGTTCTTATCTCTACCAACGGTGGAGCTTCCTTTACTGAAGTGGGACGTATCATGGTGGCTGACACATTTACAGGCTGGCGGCAGTACGATGTTGATTTGAGCCGTTTTGCCAATTCCAACTGTTTGAGTGTGGTGTTCCAAGGCATCAGCTACGGCGGCGCCAACCAAAGTTTGGACCGTATCTGCATCACGGCTGACCAGGATGCCTCCATCCGTCTGCTGCCGGTTGATTTCAGTGCTCTTTCCGCTTGTGAGAACGATCAGGTTCCGATGCAGGTGGTGGTTGAAAATATGACCAGCCTTAACATGGATTTGGCCAATGATACCATTTTCGCCAGTGTGACCGGTGCGACCACGCAGAACTTCAGCTATGTTTACAACAAGCAGCTGAAGGGATATGAGACTGACACTCTCATCTTAGGTTATATGGACATGCGTGCCAACGGCAACTATTATTTGAATATTGCCATGCAATCGCAAGATGACAACAGCTTGAATGATACTATTGCCGATTCTACAATGATGGTGTATCAGGATCTTGTGTTGGACAGCATTATCGGTATTGACGACAAGGTTTCCAAAATTGCCGGTGATACCGTGTTCGTGAGCGTGTTGTTGCGTAATGGAAGCAACATGCCGATGGACAAAATGACCGTAACTATGGAACTGAATGGCGAAGAGGTTGTGACGGATACTATTATACGTCATTTGGAAGTGGGCGACAGCCTGCTCCATGTCATGAGTCTGCCTTACATCGTGCCGTTTGGTTCGAAAGAGCAGCCGTTCTACTTCCTGGAACTGACTGCCAACATTCCTTGCGATGCTGATGCTACCAGCAATTTGCTGAATCTGGTGGGTAACATCAACGTGCCTGACACCATTGACCTGCAGGTGCTGTCAATTGCGCAGCCTTCAACCGATAAGGGCCGGATAAAGGTGAGCCCGAAGGTGACAGTTGCCAATATGGCCAACGCGGAGGTTTACACGGTGATGATGCGTGTGGATGTCATAGACAGCTCGTCTACGGTGCTGGAGACGGTTTCCGAGTACATTAACTTCATCAATGTCAATGATACGGTTGAGTATGAGTTCAGCCTCACCTACACAGTGCCCAACTACAATGGTCAGTATACGTTGCGAGCCTATGTGGACACCTACGATGGTGAAATCAACACTTCCAATGACACCTTGTCGGTGAAGTTCAACTGCAAGTACAACGACGATGCGGTTCCTTCCATCGGCAATAATGGTTGGGACATGGAGCAGAATGTGCCTAACCCCGCCCGCACTGCGACGGTGATTCCGTTCAATGTCCCTGAGGATGCGAACGTGACTCTGACGGTGATGAGCGTGAACGGCCAGATGCTCTATACGACCGAGATATCTGCAACGGCAGGTGAGAACAGCTACGAACTGAACGTGGAGGGACTCTCCGCCGGCATCTACTACTACACGATGGAATACAAAGGCCAGCGTCTGGTACGTAAGATGAACGTGGTGAAATAAGCACACCCAGTCATTGTAAAAAAAAGGCTGCCGAAAGGCGGCCTTTTTTTTATACTATGACATCAAAAGTAGGAGCGGATTATCCGCTCCTACTTTTGAACTAAGACCATGACCTGTCGTGCGAACCGAGTGCAGAGCCGTGCTTGCACGAGCTATGCCGAGGTGATGCCGACAATCATGGAATGAACCATACAAGCACGGAACGAAGTGACGTACTATGACTGATGACTATGACAATGATTAGGACTTTTGTCATCGTTCAACTGTAAGGGCGAACGTTTTTTCGCCCTTACAGTTGATGTCATAGTCATAGTTTAAGAGGTTTAAGGGTTGAATTCTTAAACTCTTAAACCCTTAAACTCTTAAACCCCTCATATATTGGCTACTGAGAAAAAAATTAAATTTATTTGTTTTAGTATCGGAAAAAATGTTATTTTTGCGCCATCGTTTTTTCAGATTTTGTATAAAATACTTTGCAAAGTTTGGAGAGGCGACAGAATAAATTTATCTTTCATATAAAATTTAAGCAAAATGCGCGTAATTATAGCTAAAAACTACGATGAGATGTCGGTCTGGGCCGCCAACTATGTGGCTAACCGCATAGTTGAATCCAAACCCACGGCGGAGCATCCCTTTGTGTTGGGCTGCCCTACCGGAAGTTCTCCGCTCGGGTTGTACAAACACCTTGTGGAACTGAACAAAAAGGGTGTTCTGAGTTTTCAAAATGTTGTGACTTTCAACATGGACGAGTATGTGGGGTTGGATGTGAACCATCCCGAAAGCTACCACAGCTTCATGTGGAGCAATTTTTTCAGTCACATTGACATCAAACCGGAAAATGTCCATATCCTTGACGGCAACGCTCCCGACCTGCTGGCGGAGTGCGCCCACTACGAGGAGATGATTGCACAGGCCGGAGGCATTGACCTTTTCATGGGCGGTGTGGGCCCTGACGGTCATATTGCTTTCAACGAACCGGGCTCTTCACTGACCAGCCGTACACGTATCAAAACATTAACAACCAATACAATCCAGGCTAACTGCCGCTTTTTCGACAACGACGAGAGCCAGGTGCCCAAACAGGCCCTGACCGTGGGCGTGGGAACAGTGATGGACGCCCGCGAGGTGCTCATCCTCTGCAACGGCCCCAAGAAGGCCCGTGCGTTGCATCACATGATTGAGAATGGGGTGAACCACATGTGGACCTCCTCCATGCTGCAGATGCACCAGCACGCCACCGTCGTGTGCGACGAGGAGGCGACCGTGGAACTGAAAATAAGCACCTACCAGTACTTCAAGGACAAACAGCAGATTGAAGGCACGGTGGAGCGTTATGTCAACCTATACTAACAGGCTATGAGTGCGTACCGAGCATTGACGCCCGCCGAAATAGAGCGGCTGGAGCAGCTGGGGAACAGTTCCTCCGACTGGGCGAAGGTGGAGGTGTCAGCGAATTTTTCGACAGAATGCGTCCGGAACAGCTGCTTTGACGGATGCGTAAGGATAGGGGAGATTGCCCCATCGAAGGTTTCCATGGGACTGGCCTCCGTAAGGGAGGGTATTTACAATTCCCTGATTGCGGACTGCACCATTGGCGACCATCCTGCGATACACCATGTGAAAATGCTTTCCGGCTATACCATCGGGAACCATGTGGTGCTGTTCAATGTGGAGGAGATGGCCTGCAGTGCGGATCCCAAATCCATTGCGTGGCTGGAGCCGATGAACGAGAACGGAGGGCGGCGGCTGCTTCCCTTTGCCGGCATGACCATCGGGGATGCCTATTTTTGGGCGCGTTACCGTGGATATAAAGTGTTGATGGATAGGTTGGAAGAATTTACCTATGAAAAACTACGGCATAGTGGCGGCTGCGGACAGATTGGGGACTACTGTGTGGTGAAAAACAGCAAGGCGCTCCGCAATGTCACTGTCCGTTCCATGAAAGAGGACCCTTCGACCATTGACGGTTGCGTGCTGCTGGCCGACGGTGTGGTTGGCTATGGCTGTACTGTGGAGCATGGCGTGATGGCGGCCCGTTTCCTGTTGGGTGAGCATGTCCACCTGGAATTCGGCCTGCGGCTGAACGACACCGTGGTGGGCGACAACTCCACGCTGGCACGCTGCGAAATCGGTAATAGCATGATTTTCCCGGCGCACGAGCAGCATCACAACAACTCTTTTCTCATCGCTGCGTTGGTGATGGGGCAGAGCAATGTGGCCGCCGGAGGCACCATTGGCAGTAATCATAACTCGCGCACCGCCGACGGGGAGATTTCCGCCGCACGTGGCTTCTGGCCGGGGTTGTGCTGCTCCTTCAAGCATTCGAGCCGTTTTGCCAGCTACTGCCTTTTGGCCAAGGGGGACTACCCTGCGGAGTTAGATATCAAATTGCCTTTTGCATTGGTTAACAACAATGTTTCCAAGGACTGCCTTGAGGTGATGCCGGCCTACTGGTGGCGCTACAACATGTACGCCATGGACCGCAACAGCAAGAAGTTCGCCAAGCGTGACAAGCGGGTGGAGAAGGCACAGCACATTGAGTTTGACAACCTTGCACCGGACACTGCCGAGGAAATCCTGCAGGCCGTCGGTCTGCTCAAGCAATGGATTGCCGAATCAAAGGGCAGGGATGCCGTTTATGCCAAAGGAATGGAGAAGAGCAAACGGCCGACCCTCATACTCCATGCGGAGGAGGGTATCCGCGCCTACGAGGAGATGCTTGTCTACTATGCTGTGAAGAGTTTGGAATGTGACTCGCTGAAAAATGTTTTGTCAAAGTGTGGCCTGACGGAAAGTGCTGCGCAAAAAGATTGCGCGGTTCGCGAGGCCGAATGGGTGAACATAGGCGGCCAAATAGTTGCCAAACGCGATATGGAACAGCTGATTGCGGAGGTGGAGAAGGGAAGCGTCCGTAACTGGGACGAAATCCATGAGCGGATGGACGCCTTCTGGAAAAACTATCAGGCCCAGCGGGTTGCCCACGCTTATGGGGTGCTGTGTCATTTGGCGGAAACAAAATCCCTCACAGAGACACAATGGCACGCCTTCCAGGAGGAGTACCGTCGTATCTGCAGCTACATTGAAGAACAGAAGGTGGCCAGCCGCCAGAAGGATGATGCCAACCCCTTCCGCCGGATGACCTGTTGGGACGACCGGGAGTGGGATAGTGTGATGGCGTAATTTTAGAAGTCCCCTTTAGAACTCCCTTAAAAACAGACTGCTTTCGGGCGGTCTGTTTTTTTAGTTTTTAATAATTAAAAAAATCTAATAATCCATTGTTTATCAATAATTAACCTTTATTAACCATCTTTGGTTATAAATTCCTCCCGATTGTCCTAAAATGGAATTTGTTTTCCCTTTATTTTTGCAATGAAGATGTTTGATGAAAAGTGGAATTTTAATGGTTTAACAAACAATATATAATCGGATTGCGGCTGATTCATTGCGGTCAGATGCGGGCGGTTTTTTTGCGGAGAGGTATATATGGAGATAAAATGTTTTACAATTACAAAGCGTGACGGGTCCCTGGACAGGTTTTCCTTGGACAAAATCATGAATGCCATCATCAAGGCGTTCGAGTCGGTGAACGAGTCGGTGGATTTGGAAAATATTTCAAAGATACTGAGTCACTTGAATATCTACAACGAAATCAAGGTGGAGGATATTCAAAACCAGGTGGAGGAGGCGTTGATGAACGAGGGCTTCTTCAAGGTGGCCAAATCGTTCATGCTTTACCGCCAACGGCACACCGAGGATCGTGAGACGATGGAGAAGCTGAAGTTTTTGGCCGACTACTGTGATGCGGCCAATGCAGCCAGCGGATCCAAATATGATGCGAATGCCAATGTTGAGCACAAGAACATCGCCACGCTGATGGGAGAGCTGCCCAAATCCAATTTTATCCGCCTGAACCGGAGGCTGCTGACCGACCGGATTAAGAAAATGTACGGAAAGGAGTTGGCGGACAGGTATATTGAACTTCTCACCAAACATTTTATCTACAAGAATGACGAAACATCCCTGGCCAACTACTGCGCCTCCATCACCATGTATCCGTGGCTGATTGGGGGAACCCGCTCCATCGGGGGCAATTCCACGGCACCGACCAACCTCAAATCTTTCTGTGGCGGTTTTGTGAACATGGTATTTATGGTTTCCAGCATGTTGAGCGGTGCCTGTGCCACGCCGGAGTTTCTGATGTACATGAACTATTTTCTCGGTTTGGAATATGGGAAGGACTATTGGGAGCATCCGGACAAACAGGCCGACTGTTCGTTGAAGCAGCGGACCATCGACAAGGTGATCACCGATTGCTTTGAACAGATTGTCTATTCGCTGAACCAGCCCACCGGTGCGCGCAACTATCAGGCAGTCTTCTGGAATGTGGCCTATTACGACAAGCCCTATTTTGACTCCCTTTTCGGCAATTTTTATTTTCCTGACGGAAGCGCACCCGATTGGGACGGCTTGAACTGGCTGCAAAAACGTTTCATGAAGTGGTTCAACAAGGAGCGTACCAAGGCGGTGCTGACCTTTCCGGTGGAGACCATGGCGCTGTTGAGCAAGGATGGCGATTTTATTGACAAGGACATGGCCGCTTTCACCGCTGAAATGTACAGCGAGGGACATTCATTCTTCACTTATGTGAGCGATAACGCTGATTCGCTGTCCAGCTGCTGCCGTCTGCGCAACGAAATTCAGGACAACGGTTTCAGCTATACCTTGGGGGCGGGCGGCGTTTCCACTGGCTCCAAAAGCGTGCTGACCATCAACCTGAACCGTTGTATCCAGTATGCTGTTAACCACCAGATGGACTATAAGGAGTTCTTGACGGACATCATTGATTTGTGTCACAAGGTGCAGCTGGCCTACAATGAGAATTTGAAGGAGCTTCAGTCGCACGGCATGCTGCCGCTTTTCGACGCAGGGTATATCCACATTGGCCGCCAGTACCTGACAATCGGGGTGAACGGCTTGGTGGAGGCAGCTGAATTTATGGGATTGAAGATTACGGACAATCCGGATTATCTGCAATTTGTGCAGACTGTGCTGGGTCTGGTGGAGCGGAAGAACAAGGAATACCGTACAAAGGACATCCTTTTCAACTGTGAAATGATTCCAGCGGAGAATGTGGGTGTGAAACATGCCAAATGGGATCGCGAGGACGGCTATTTTGTGCCAAGAGACTGCTACAATTCCTATTTCTACCGTGTGGAGGACGATTCCTTGAACATCATTGACAAATTCAAGCTGCATGGCGCCCCTTATATCCAGCATCTGACCGGTGGATCAGCACTGCATTTGAATTTGGAGGAGCATCTCTCCAAAGACCAGTACCGGCAGTTGTTGAGGGTTGCCGCCAAGGAGGGATGTAACTACTTTACATTCAATATTCCCAATACCATCTGTAACGATTGCGGCACCATTGACAAGCGTTATCTGAAGGAGTGTCCCCATTGCCATTCCACCAATGTGGACTACATGACCCGTATTATCGGATATTTGAAACGGGTGAGCAATTTCTCGGAGCCGAGACAGCAGGAGGCTGCCCGTCGTTATTATGCTGATGCAAGCAGGTTGTAAGATGCTGAAATACGTCAATACTGCGGTGGTTTTCCAGGAGATTCCCGATGAGGTGACCTTGTCGGTCAATATCTCCAATTGTCCCTGTCGTTGTCCGGGCTGTCACAGCCGCTATTTGTGGGACGATGAGGGTGAGGATTTGACTCCGGAGACACTCGATGCGCTGTTGCAGCGGTACGGTAAGGGCATCACCTGTGTATGTCTGATGGGTGGGGATGCTGAACCGGAATACATAAACCATCTGGCAAGGCATCTGCACCGGAGCTATCCGCAGTTGAAGGTGGCATGGTACAGTGGACGCACGCTGATTCCCGGCAGTGTCTGCAAAAATGATTTTGATTACATAAAGGTCGGGCCTTTCATCGCACACTTGGGCGGTTTGAAGGACGCCCGCACCAACCAGCGTCTGTACAAGCGGATGGCACATGGTGATTTTGAGGACATCACGCACCGTTTTTGGAAAAAACATAAGAGGGAAAAGGTGGGACAACTGCTGTAGAGTTTGCCTTGCAGCTGTTTCCGAAACCGGAATCATCCTTTTTGATTATTCATACCATTGACAAATAGATTTATGAAAGAAAACAACCCTTTACTGCAATGTGGGGAGTTTCCCCTTTTTGACCGTATTTCGGTATCGGATTACCTGCCTGCCTTTGAACAGGCTATTGCTGCTGCCAAATTGGAATTGGAGGTGATTGCAAATCAGCCGGAACCTCCTGACTTTGAAAATACTGTAATGGCCATTGACCGTGCCGGAGAAATGTATCGGCAGGTGGCCTCCTTGTTTTTCAATCTGTTGGAAGCTGAGGCATCGGAGGAGATGCAAAACGTCGCTGAGCAAATCATTCCCCTTACGGTGGCTTTTGAGAACGACTATTATGCCAACGAGGCTTTGTTCCGGCGGGTGGCCACACTTTATGACCAAAAGCCTGTCTTGACGTTGCGTGAGGATGAGGGAATGCTGTTGGATGAAATATACAAAAGTTTTGTACGTCACGGCGCCTGTTTGCAGGGTAAGGAGAAGGAACGGTTTCAGGCCATCCGGTTGGAACTGGAGGAAAAGGCGTTGCAGTATAAGAACCATGTGCTGGCGGCCACAGCGTCATTTGGATTGTTCGTTCCTCGGGAGCGTAAAGTTGAACTGGAGGGTCTGCCTGATTCCGAATTGGAGATTGCCGCAGAGCGGGCGCAGCGGAAAGGGAAACAGGAAGGTTATCTGTTTGACCTCTCACTTCCAAGCTATACCGCCTTTATGAAATATGTTGGGGATGCCATGTTGCGGGAACAGATGTATAAAGCCTATAACAGCAGGGCTTTGGGTGGAGATGACGACAATCGGAGTCTGGTTCGTGAAATGGTGAATCTTCGTTTGGAAATGGCCCGTCTGCTCGGTTATGAGACATTTGCGGATTACCAGCTGGAACAGCGCATGCTGAAAACACCGGCTGAGGTGCAGGGTTTTCTGGATCGGCTGATATCGGATTTCAAACCTTTGGCAGAGAAGGAGATTAAGGAGATTGGTGATGGTTGCCAGCCTTGGGACTGGGCTTTTCTCCAGCAGCGTTACCAGTCGGAAAAGCTGGATTTCAATGAACAGGCTGTGCGCGATTATTTTCCGTTGGAGCGTGTAAAACAGGCTGTTTTTGCACTGGCGGGAAGACTCTACGGCCTTCAGTTTATTCAAAGGGCTGATATTCCCTGTTATCATCCGCAGGTGGAAGTGTATGAGGTGAGGGAGGAGGAAGGAACTGTTCTGGCGTTGCTCTATATGGATTTTTATCCGAGGGATAGCAAGCGGAACGGTGCCTGGATGACCACTTTCCGTGATTCTTACGAAAATGCGGAAGGCAAGCGGGTCATCCCATGGGTCTCGTTAGTGTTCAATTTCACACCCTCCACCTCACAACGCCCATCCCTGCTCACTTTCAGGGAGGTGCAAACTCTGCTGCATGAGTTCGGACACGGGCTGCATGCCATCCTTTCCCGGGTGCGTTTCCAAACTTTGTCCGGCACATCGGTCGCCCGTGACTTTGTGGAGCTGCCTTCGCAAATTATGGAACATTGGGCAGTGGAGCGGGATTTCTTGAAGCTCTTCGCTTTCCATTATCAGACAGGTGAACCTTTGCCAGAAAGCTGGTTGGAGAAACTGCGGCAGATGGAGCATTTCTGCATCGGCTATGCCACCATGCGCCAGTTGAATTTCGGCCAATTGGACATGGCATGGCATACTATTAGGCAGCCGTTTGGTGGGGAGGTGGAAGATTTTGAGATACAGGCGACGGATAGGACACGCATGTTGCCGGTGGTGCCGCATACAGGTATAAGCACTTCGTTCACCCATATTTTTGGAGGCGGCTATGCTGCAGGTTATTACGGATACAAATGGGCGGAGGTGCTGTCGGAGGACGCTTACGGGGAGTTTATCCAGGAGGGTGTTTTTTCCAAGGCGGTGGCGGCCCGTTTCCGGGAGGAAATTCTTTCCAAAGGTGGCACGGCTGATCCCATGGAGCTGTATGTCCGCTTCAAAGGGAGACGGCCCGATGTTGGGGCGTTGTTGCGGCAGGCTATGCAGAATCCGTTGCCGCAACAGGCGGATGAACCATCGGATGTGGCTTGTGCATTCCGGCCTGAACCATATCTTCACCAGGTGAAATATTATGAGACCGACAAAATGGCGGTGGCCCATCATTCCAATTACATCCGCTGGATGGAGGAGGCAAGGGTGGATCTTCTGGAGAAGATAGGTTTTTCCTATGACAAAATGGAGGCGATGGGCGTGGTCTCTCCGGTTTTTTCGGTGCAGTGCGCTTTCAAGCGTCCCTGCCGTTTCAACGACATGGTGCGGATTGAAACACGCATGGTCAGGTATACGGGGGTCCGGTTCGTCATTGCCTACAAAATGACCCTGTTGGAAAATGGAAAACTGTTGGCGGAAGGGGAGACGGAACACTGCTTTGTCGGCACGGACGGACGTCCGGTGATGATTGGCCGTCTCTATCCGGAAATCGATGCGGTGTTAAAGCGGCTGTCAGCGGAACAATAATTTTTAGAAGTCCCCTTATGGCTTGCTGTTCATGGCGGTGAAAGCGGTAATGCTTTCCGGTTTGCCCATGTCCATCCAGAAACTTTCGTCATGGAGGTGGCATTGGATGCGCTGGCTTTGGGCAAGTTCCAGATAAAGCGGCAGGATGGGGAATGCGGCCTCGGTGGGCATGAGAGGGAATATTCTGCTGGAAATCCAATGGATGCCGCTGAAGGCCAGCTTTTGCAGTTGTGTGGCGGGGTAGGAGGTGGTTCCTGTTTCTTTTCCGGTTCCGCGTCCGGTTTCAGTTCCGCGACCGGTTCCAGTTTCTGTCTCCGCCATGTGGAAAGTTTCTTCGGTGTTGTTTTGAGGGAGAGTGTTTTCGGTATATCTCCCTCTCAATTGGTTGTCATTGTCAAACAACAGATACCGTTGGGTTTTGCGGTGGCGGGTCGCCATGGTCACCAAGGCGTGGTTCTGAATGTGGTGCCAGTGCATCTCCTGTAAGTCCATGTCACAGATCACATCCACGTTGTAGACTAGAAATTCAGGCTCGTCCTGCAGCAAAGGGGCCGCATGTTTGATGGCGCCTCCCGTGTTCAGCAGTTGCGCCCGTTCATCTGAAATCCGGATGGGAATGCCGAAGTCGCGGCTTTGCACGAAGCGGATGATTTGCTCCCCGAAATGATGCACATTTACAATTATTTCAGTGAATCCCTGTGTTTTAAGATAAATGATGTTCCGCTCCAACAGGGTGATACCGCCCGCCTCCACAAGGGCTTTGGGACGGTCGTTGGTCAAAGGGCGCAGGCGTGTGCCCAAACCGGCAGCCAACAGAAGGGCTTTCATCTCTTTATTCCTTTACTTTGTTATATGCTCCATCGTTTCCCAAAATATTTATGGGAAACAATTTTGCAAAATTACTCTTTATATCAATATGCCGGATGTGTTTCCCAAAAATTTTTTTAAAATACGGGGGTGGCTTCTAAAAATTCCACGCTTTATGGCAGATGCTTCCTGAATTTTTCTTTTTTACAACAATTTGTATTTTAGCAAATTACAAAAGATGTGAAAATTTTTTTGCATTTTTTGTGAGATTTGGGGTTCCAAAAGCGTATTATATAATGAGAGGGCATAATATGCACCTATCGATTTTGGCATACCAATATGGAAGCAGAAAAAAAACGGCAGATGAAT
>CAJOQK010000113.1 GCA_905236885.1 uncultured Bacteroidales bacterium | reverse complement strand
TTTATAACAGTGGACGGATATTATGAGGAGATATTTTGCTGCATTTGCATTACTTGTTCCGATGCTTTTCTGCGGATGTGAAAAGGAATGTCATCCATGACGTGCTGTGAGACAACGCGCCAAATTGCACAACAAAATTGCGCCAATTTGCACAACAAAAACGCGCCAAATTATACAACAAAATTGACGCAAATGCTTTTCCTTGGAATCCTTCAGATGACATAATGCGGGGCATTTAGGAGTCCAAATTAGTCCTTTTTATATTAGTTTTGTGAGTTTTATAGCTTGGCAACGGATAACAAAAAAAATTATTCCTCTCAAACATTATGTTTCTAAAACCTAATTTTTTTTGCTGAAATAATCTGTTGAATGTATTTATTTTGTATTTTTGCAAAAAAAATTGATAATGGATTTTTTGGATAGAAAAGAGGATATGGAACGACTGCGGACGGCTTTGTTGAGAGATCGGAAGCAGTTTGTGGTCATTTATGGAAGACGCCGCATAGGCAAATCCACCATGGTAAAGAAGGTGCTTAACTTTGAACGGGGAGATATTTATTTTATGGCTGACAGGACTTCGGAAGCAAGTCAGCGACAATTGTTTTCAACGGTTGCAGCTCTGAGTGTCGAAGGGTTCGACCTTGCCACTTATCCAGACTGGCGTTCCCTACTTATAAATTTGAACAACAGACTTCAACATCGCATTACGGTTTGTCTGGACGAGTTCCCTTATCTGGTGAAAAGCTGTCCGTCGCTTCCTTCAGTCCTGCAAAATTTTTTGGAGACAGTTGACCGCAAGTTCGATCTGATTATCTGCGGTTCTTCCCAGCAGCTGATGCAGGGGCTTGTTTTGAAAAAGGATGAGCCGTTATATGGGAGGGCGGATGAAATATTCCGGATGAAGCCCATTTCTCCGGCATATACCATGCAGGCAATGAATTGTACAGCGGAAGAGGCGGTTGCAGAGTACTCTATTTGGGGAGGTGTACCACGTTATTGGGAGCTGCGGAATAATTTCAGCAGTATGGAAGCGGCGATTGAATCATTGCTGTTGAATCCTGGAGGCACATTATATGAGGAACCGGCCCGTCTGTTGCATGATGAGATGCGCGATACTGTCCAAGCCTCCACGCTCATGTCCTTTATAGGGACAGGGGCAAACAAATTATCTGAAATTGCGGCAAGGGCGGAACGTCCCGCCTCCGATTTGGCGAAACCTCTTGCCAATTTGCGGGAACTTGGTTTTATCAATCGGCATGTTCCTTTCGGTGTGGATGAAAAGAAGAACAAGAAAAGCATCTATTTCATCTCCGATCCACTTCTCCGATTCCATTATCATTATGTGCTGCCTTACCGTTCCATACTTGAACTTGGCAGGGGCAGGACCGTGCTTGACGTTTTCCTTGGCCAGCAATCCGATTATGTGGCCCAATGTTGGGAGGAAATTTGCCGCAACTATGTGAGCGGAAATGTTATTGAAGGGATTATATACAACAAGGCCTCCCGTTGGTGGGGTGATATTATGGATGATGATGGAAATGCTGTGCCTGTGGAACTGGATGTGGTGGCCGAATCAATGGACAAACGCCATCTGTTGATTGGGGAATGCAAGTGGACCGGACGGGAAGATGCACTGACAATGAAGAAGCGGTTGGATATGATTGTCCGCCATTTGCCATTCAGAAAACGATTCCAGAAGGTGCATCTTTGCCTGTTTTTGAAAAAAATGCCCACGAACGCTTCATGTATCAAGGTTTTCCAGCCTGAAGAGGTGATGCGGGAGGTTTGAGATTCTTCTATGCTTGTCGCCAAATTATACAACAAAATTGCGCCAAATTATACAACGGTGTGGTTAATGCGTTGTGATAAAGGTGGTTGCTGTTGTTTGCTAAGATGTTAAATGCTTTGATTTGAATGCCGATATTATCAAAATGACAAGCAAAAGGAGAAGCAGCATACCGTCATTTTGTTACAAAAAAAAATATTTTTTACCGTCATTTTATTACAATATATTTATCGTGCAGACGTTAATAATGTCAAATAAACAATATTATTTAATATTATGCATTCGGAAAAAATACAGAGAAAGGCATTGGATTTTTTGCATAACTGGCGTAAAAGCGACTATAGAAAACCGCTGATACTGCGTGGCGCGCGTCAGGTTGGAAAAACCACACTTGTTAAATGCTTTGCAAAAGAATACGATGTTTTTATTTATCTCAATTTGGAAAAAAAGGAAGATCGGAATCTGTTTGAAATTACTGACGACGTCGACCGGCTCATTACCAATATCTATGTACGTGAAGAGGTGAGGCTTGATGCCGAAAATGTGCTGATTTTCATTGACGAGATACAAAATTCCCAGCCGGCAGTGGCCATGCTGCGTTACTTTTATGAGAAAAGGAATGAAATACACGTAATTGCTGCTGGTTCCCTTCTTGAAACTGTGATGGATCTTAGGAAAATATCGTTTCCGGTGGGTCGGGTACAGTATATGTCGCTTCGTCCTTGTTCTTTTGAGGAGTTTCTTGACGGATTGGATTTTGCAGCTTATAAGCGTTTTGTTGAAAATGCGGCAGTTCCAGACGTTATTCATGAGCGTGTTATGCAACTGTTCAGGGAATACACAATTGTGGGTGGCATGCCTGATGCTGTTGCGCAGTACGCCGTAACCCGCGACTTCCAAGCCATTTCGGATGTGTATGAGAGTTTGTTGCAGACATATAAGGACGATGTGGAAAAGTACTCATCCAGTACATCAACAATACGTACTATCAGAGCTATACTTAATGCGGGATGGAGCAGTGCTGCTGAAATCATCTCGTTTGAAGGGTTTGGCGGAACGGCTTATCGTTCAAGAGAGATGAGCGAGGCCTTCCAAACCATTTCCAAGGCTATGCTTTTGGAACTGGTCTATCCTATTTCGGAACCTCTATTGCCCGCAATACCGCATTTTCGCCGCCGCCCCAAGTTGCTTTGGCTTGACACGGGACTTGTAAACTATGCGGCTGGAGTGCAAAAAGAGCTGTTTCTTGCCGACGACATACAGGATGTGTGGCGGGGTAGGATGTCAGAACATATTGTTGGTCAGGAGCTGATAGCTAATAAATTGGAGGTTTCTGCGCACCGTTTGTTCTGGCATCGTGACAAACAGGGGTCTTCGGCTGAAGTAGATTTTGTCTGTCCGTATCAGGGATTGCTTATTCCCATCGAAGTGAAGACAGGTCATAATGCACACTTGAAATCATTGCATCTGTATATGGATGAGGCGCCTCATAACATAGCTGTAAGGGTTTGGTCAAAACCTTTCTCGAAGGACGAGGTGAAAACCCTAAAAGGCAAAACAATAAAATTGCTTAATTTGCCGTTCTACTATGTGGCTCAAATTGAAAAAATACTACAACGAGAAATATAAAAGTTATGTTTCTGAAATTTTCCATCTAGACTATTTTATATTTACTGTTGGTTTGATCTTTTGAGGAGCACTTTACTTTACCGTCATTTTGTTACAAAAAAAATTATTTTTTACCGTCATTTTATTACAATATATCGGTCTTTAATGCCCTCCCCTCCTTTCAGACAAATTTTTCCTGGCGCCAAATTGCACAACAAAATTGCGCCAAATTATACAACAAAAACGCGTCAAATTATACAATAAAGCGGATGATTTTACGTTATTGAATTTAAAATATTTGAATTATAATGAATTATAGAAAACGAATTGCAGATGATATTTTGTGGTCTTTGTTGGCTTCATTGGGTGCGGTTTTGATTCAGGGGCCAAAATGGTGCGGCAAGACCACCACGGCGGAGCAGATGGCTGCCAGCAGCATTTACATGAATGACCCCGAGGATATGGAGGAGAACATCATGTTGGCGGCAACGGCGGCGAAAAGGCTCTTGTCGGGTGACACGCCCAGGCTTATTGATGAGTGGCAGCTGGCCCCACGTTTATGGGATGCTGTCAGGTTTGAGGTTGATCATAGGGAACAGCATGTGGGGCAGTTCATACTTACTGGTTCGGCTGTGCCTCCCGATACAAGCACCTTACATCATTCTGGCACCGGTCGTATCGCATGGCTGACAATGCGTACTATGTCGTTATGGGAATCGGGTGATTCTGTGGGAGATGTCTCTTTAGGGAATTTGTTTTGCGGCAAAGAGCCGGAAGGCGGCGGCAGTAAAATGGAGCTGGAGCGTCTGGCTTACCTGATTTGCAGGGGCGGATGGCCTGCCTCATTGGACATGGATGCCGAGGCTTCGCTACAGCAGGCATTCAATTACGTCGAAGCGGTGGCGGAACGGGACTTGTCAAGGGCGGACGGGGTTTCCCGTGACTCCGAAGCAGTGAAGCGTCTATTGCGGAGCTATTCCCGACACCAGGGCACACAGGTTTCCATTAAGGCCATCTGTAACGACATTAAAGCCAATAACGAAAGTATGTGCGAGGGGACAGTCCTGTCGTATCTTCACGCGTTAAACAAGATTTTTGTGGTGGAGGATATGGGGGCATGGAATCCCAATCTGCGCAGCCGGACCGCTATCCGCACATCGAATACGCGCTATTTTACAGACCCTTCCATTGCTGTTGCCGCATTAGGCATCGGGCCTGAGGATCTGATGAATGACCTGCGCACCATGGGACTGTTTTTTGAGACCATGGCTGTCCGTGACCTACGTGTATATGCCGACGCCCTTCATGGCCGTGTGTATCATTATCGCGACAAAAACGGATTGGAATGTGATGCCGTGATACATTTGCGTAACGGCCAATACGGACTTGTTGAAATCAAGCTTGGAGGCGAGAAACTCATTTCCGAAGGCGCGGCCACGTTGCATTCGTTGGAAAAAATCATTGACACAGAGCGCATGAACGCCCCGGCGTTCAAGATGGTTCTGGTAGGTGTCGGCAGGTATGCCTACCGCCGTGACGACGGTGTCTGCGTGGTTCCAATCGGGTGTTTGAAGGAGTAAAGGGAGGAGGCTTTTCACACACCTTAGGAAAAGGAATTGTCTTAAGAAAGTAAGAAATTTGTTTAAAAAAAGAGAACCATTAAAGGCTGGGGCGAACCCGAACTGAAGAACCGTCTTGAGGTGGATGAGGTCGCATTGGTGCTCCCAATTCGGCGGTTCGAGGGCACTGTCCCCAAAAGTGACCCCAAAAGTGACCCCAAAAGTGCTCCCAAAAGTGCCCCCAAAAGTGCTCCCAAAATTAGAAAAAGAAAATCCAGACAAAAGACACAGGTAGGGCGATT
>CAJOQK010000112.1 GCA_905236885.1 uncultured Bacteroidales bacterium | reverse complement strand
TGCAAGTTGAGCGCAATTGAGCTTGCTCAAATTGCCGAAACGCAGCTTGGTTTATCCAACATTACAATTTTTTTGTTTACAACAGCTGTCCAAATTTCGGGGGCCATTATAACCATCACCTGCACCATTACCTACTACAAATAACCGGGGAGGCCTGACAATCTTCCGATAATCCGATAACAAGCCATGCAGGAATCTGAATTTTGTTCCTGCATTTTTTTACGGACAAAACAATGGTTCGTATCCGGATTTCATCTATCTTTGCAGTTTAAAGAAAAAATATATGGACATTTCTGTTGTAATTCCTTTATTGAATGAATCCGAATCCTTGCCGGAGCTGACCGCATGGATTGACAAAGTAATGACAAGCAACAACTTCAGCTATGAAATCCTGTTCGTGGACGATGGCAGCACCGACAATTCCTGGGAGGTAATCCAACAGCTGCAACAGGCCAACGGACAGATTCACGGCATCCGTTTCCAGCGGAACTACGGAAAATCTGCCGCTTTGAACGTGGGTTTTGAAGCCGCGCAGGGCGATGTGGTAATCACCATGGACGCCGACCTGCAGGACAGCCCCGATGAGATTCCGGAACTCTACCGGAAAATCACGGAAGAGCGCTACGACTTGGTTTCCGGCTGGAAAAAGGTACGCTATGACTCCAAACTGGCCAAAAACATCCCCTCCAAGTTCTTCAACTGGACCACACGCCGCATGTCGAAAATCCAGCTGCACGATTTCAACTGCGGACTCAAGGCCTACCGCAAGGAGGTGGTGAAAAACATCGAGGTGTACGGTGAAATGCACCGCTACATTCCGGTTATCGCCAAATGGGAAGGCTTCACCAAAATTGGGGAACAGGTGGTCAAGCACCGGAAACGCAAGTACGGCACCACCAAATTCGGTCTCAACCGCTTCATCAACGGCTATTTGGACCTGTTCACCATAATGTTCATCTCCAAATTCGGGAAACAGCCGATGCACTTTTTCGGACTTATCGGCAGCCTCTCCTTCCTGTTGGGATTCATTGCCTTTGTGGCAGTTTGCGTGCTACGGCTCTGCAACCGCATCCACCTGACCAACAGCGTTTGGTTCTACGTGTCGATGCTGTTCATTCTGATGGGCACCGTGCTTTTCCTTGCAGGCTTCTTAGGCGAACTGATCACCCGGAACTCCACTTACAGAAACAATTACAAAATCAAAGAGCGTCTCTGACAAAAGAAGGCGGTCAGATTTTACAACCCAAATACAATCCGACTCACCCGGATTGTATTTTTTTTCCCAATCCAAGTGATTTAAATTTGAAAAATTCCGCACATCGTATCGCATTTTTGTTTACTTTTGCAAAAAATATGTCAAACCTAAACAGCAAAGGAAATGAAAAACCGGTACATTGACTTGATTGAGCAAACCTACGAGTTTCCACAGGAAGAGTTCCAGGTGGAGGAGGAAGAATTGTTCTTTAACGGCATTGATTTGATGGAAATCATCAAACAGTACGGAACACCTTTGAAAATCACCTATCTGCCAAAAATTTCACAAAACATCCAAAAGGCGAAACGGTGGTTCAACGTGGCCATCGCAAAAACGGACTACGAGGGGGAATACCACTACTGCTATTGTACCAAAAGCTCCCATTTCCTGTTTGTGCTGGAGGAGGTACTCAAAAACGACGTGCACATTGAAACTTCCTCCGCATTTGACATAAACATTGTGGAGGCACTGGAGGAACAGGGGCTGCTGAAAAAGGACAACTACATCATCTGCAACGGTTTCAAAAAAATCCCCTACATCGAGAACATCGCCAACGCCATTCACAACGGCTTCGTGAACACCATTCCGGTGCTGGACAACAAACTGGAGTTCGAGCAGCTGGACGAACGGTTGCAAGACCATTGCAAGTTAGGCATCAGGATAGCCTCCGAGGAGGAGCCGAAGTTCGAGTTCTACACCTCAAGGTTGGGAATCCGTTACAATGAAATCATTCCATTTTACCTGGAGAAGATCAAGGACAACCCAAAATTTGAGCTGAAAATGCTGCATTTCTTCATCAACACCGGCATCGCCGACACCGCCTACTATTGGAACGAACTGATGAAATGCGTCAATGTGTATTGCGAACTGAAGAAGATTGCACCCGAGTTGGATTCCCTCAACATCGGCGGAGGCTTCCCCATCAAGAACCGCCTCTCCTTTGAATACGACTACGAATACATGGCGGAGGAGATTGTGGCGCAAATCAAAACCATCTGCAACCGCAACGGGGTCAAGGAACCGGACATTTTCACCGAATTCGGATCCTTCACCGTGGGCGAATCCGGAGCGGTCCTCTTCTCCCTCCTCAACCAGAAGCAGCAAAACGACCGCGAGCTGTGGGACATGATTGACAGCTCTTTCATGACAACACTGCCGGACACATGGGCTATCAAGCAGCAGTTCATCCTGCTGGCCGTAAACAACTGGAAAAAGGAATACGAGCGTGTTTTCCTCGGCGGACTCACCTGCGACAGCATGGACTTCTATAACGCTGAAGCAAACCTGAACGCAGTGTTCCTTCCCAAATATGACCCGGACAGCACACAATACATCGGGCTGTTCCATACCGGCGCCTACCAGGAGGCAATCGGCGGCTATGGCGGAATCCAGCACTGCCTCAACCCCGCTCCGAAGCATGTAATTATTGACAAGGAGTTCAACGGCCCCGATGACACGGAAGGGGAAATTGTGACCAAACTGTTCAGCAAGGAACAGAGCTTCAAATCAATGCTGAAAACATTGGGCTATTAAAAGGGCAACGGCCATAAGGCGTACGGCTATAAGGCATACGGCTATAAGGCATACGGACAAATAGGCTTGAAAAAATATGTGGGAATAACATTTATGCGACAATCAGCATGACATCCAACGGCAAAATACTGATCTGGTGCGAAGCGGCCGTACTGCGCAAAAACATACGCCATTTTTGGGAGAGCAAGGCGTATGAGACAGTTTCATGCCAGAATTTCAACGAGGTGCTGACAGCACTACGTATTGACGACTACCGGCTGATAGTCACCGACTGCCCCTACCCTCACGAGGAATTGGCGTTACTGCTCAAAAAATATCCGGGGCAGCCGGTTGCCTGCATGGGCAGACATAATGAACAGATTGACACTTCTGCCCTTTCCGTGAACCTTCACCTGTTCAGGCAGCCTTTTGACCTTTCCGAACTGGAGCGCTGCCTGCAACCTGCCAATCAGGAGGAAAAAACGCGGCTGTTTTTGGGAAAATATGAAATTTTGCCGCAATCATCCGCCATACGATGCAAAAATGAGAGCCTCAACATCCCCAAAAAGGAGATGGAGCTGCTGTTGCTGCTGCTCAAAAACAGCCCGGG
>CAJOQK010000111.1 GCA_905236885.1 uncultured Bacteroidales bacterium | reverse complement strand
TACGCCAAATACACCATGCGCGGCGGCACTGAAATCAGCGTCACACCCAACGACCTGCATCCTGAAGAGAACGCCGCCATTGCGGAGAAAAAGGAAAAGGTCTCTTCCGGACTGGAACTGGATTATGCCTTCAACTGGAGCTACGGCAAGGGCGAAACCTTCACAATTCTGGTGCCGGGCATGTACGGGGGCGGTTCAGGAGAAAAAATGAAGGAAAACTCCCAATTCTACCAGCAGTTCCGAATGAAGCAGGCTCCACTTTATTGGGGTGACCAGCCCTTCACCTCCGGCCCTGTCTATTTCGGTGCCATTGTAGTGTTTCTGTTTGTATTGGGACTGTTTGTCGTCAAAGGTCCGGAACGTTGGTGGTTAGGATTGGCCACTTTGTTGGCTATCCTGATGTGCTGGGGCAAGAACTGGATCGGATTCAACGGATTCCTGTTCCACCATCTGCCGCTCTACAACATGTTCCGCACCCCCTCCATGAGTCTGGTGCTGGCCAATGTCTGCATGGTAATTTTGGGCATGCTGGCTCTGAAAACCGTTTTTGACAAGGAGACCGATACCGCTGTGATGAAAAAAGCATTGTATTGGGCCGCCGGCATCACCGGAGGATTGTGTCTGATTTTCATACTGTTTGCAGGCTCATTCTCCTACACCGGCGCCTCCGACATAGAAATGGCCCGGCAGTACGGAAACAATTGGGAGAGCATTTTCAGCGTATTGGAAGCAGACAGGAAAGCCCTGCTGGTTGGCGACTGCTGGCGTTCCCTGCTGCTGATTCTGCTGGCCGCCGCCACATTATGGATATATGTGGGCGGAAAAGCTAAGAAGAATGCCGTTTTCATTGGCATAATCGCCATTTTGACCGTTTTTGACCTGTGGGGCGTAGACCGCCGCTACCTTGATGACGAGAATTACACCAACGAACGCGCCCTACAGCAACTGCAGCCGCAACCTTACGACAGGGACATTGACCTATACGCACAACAGGCAGGAGACAAAGATTTCAGAGTGATTAACTTGGCAGTCAACACCTTCAACGACTCCTACCCTTCCGCCTTCCACCACCAGATTGGAGGCTATCATGCCGCAAAACTGCGCAGGTATCAGGATTTGATAGATTTCTATATCTCCAGAAATCCCAACATTAACGTGCTAAATATGTTGAACACCCGTTATTTTGTCACACCGGACCAACAACGCGGCTACATGGTGCAGCGCAATCCTGAGGCTTTGGGCAATGCCTGGTTTGTGGATTCGCTCCAATGGGTGGAGAATGCCAACGAGGAAATTCTGGCACTGGACAAACTGAACCCAAGTCATAAAGCTGTAGTCAACAAAAAGGAATTCGGCACACAACTGGAAGGGAAAGACCTGCGCCTTGACAGCAACAGCCGGATTGAAATGGAGCACCAAACACCCTACAATCCGGACAAGGTGGTATACAGAAGCCATTGCGACAAAGAGCAGCTGGCAGTGTTCTCTGAAATCTACTACCGTCCGGACTGGTTCGCCTACATTGACGGGAAACCGGCAGATTATCTGAGGGTCAACTACATCCTTCGCGCCATGGTGGTTCCTGCCGGAGAACATCAGATTGAATTCCGCAATGAGGCACCATCCTTCCACCGTTGGGACAAAGTAAACCTCGCCTCCTCCATCGTATTGGTGCTCTGTATGGCCGGATGCATTGCCATGCAATGCCGGAGAAAGAAAAAGGAAGACAAGAAAACAATTGTTAACCAATAAATACTTGTTAAACAACACATTATAATAAACATGCATTTTATGAAAAACATGAAGCTGATGCTGGTCCTTGCGACCGTGACGATGACCGCCGTTTCCTGCGGGTCAAAAAAGGAAACTCCCCAAACGGAAGAGCCCAAAGTGCTGGTGCTCTATTATTCCCAAACCGGTAACACCAAAGCTGTGGCGGAAGAGATTGCCCGACGTCTCAATGCGGATATGGAGGAGATTGTGGCGGTGAACCCCTATGACGGCGACTTCCAGGCCACCATTGCCCGCTGCATGCAGGAACGCGAACAGGAGGTGCTTCCCGACATCCAGCCGTTGAAAGCCGACATTTCTGGTTATGATGTGGTCTTTCTCGGCTATCCCGTGTGGTTTGGCACCTATGCGCCGCCTGTAATCACCTTCCTCAACAATGTGGATTTGAGTGGCAAAAAAATTGTCCCGTTCTGCACTTTCGGCAGCGGCGGACTGGAATCGAGTGTGAAGGATCTGGCTGTGGCTGAGCCTAATGCGGAGATTCTCCCAGGTTACGGTGTACGTGCCGCCCGCATGGATGCCATGCCCAAAGAGGTGGAGCAGTTCCTGTTGGCAGGCGGTTTTGTTGATGGCGAATACACTACCCCGGAAGCATTTCCCGAACAGCACCCTGTGAACGAAGAGGAAGCGGCCATTTTTGATGCAGCTGTTGACGGTTATCCTATGATTCACGCCAAGGCGACTGCGGTTGCCATCCGCAATTTGCCGGAGGGCACGGAATACCTTTTCACCGCAGTGGACCTTCCCCGCGAGGAAAATCCGAAAATGCCGCCTGCCGGTGAAATGCAGGTGTATGTGACTGTTGTCAACGGTGAAACGCCAGTCTTTACCAAAGTAGTTAGGTAAATAAGTGTTTGTTTAAAAAAAATAAAACTATGAAAAATAAAGCCTTCAAATCCAATTTGAAACGGTTGGCCGACGCGCTGCCCGGATTCCTCTTCCGCCATCTTTCCGAGACAGTCCTGCTGCTGTACGCTTTGG
>CAJOQK010000110.1 GCA_905236885.1 uncultured Bacteroidales bacterium | reverse complement strand
AGGCACCGTGGCAAGCAAGGTGTCACGCTCCGCCTTCCAGGTACGGTCATATCCTACCGTCTCCCCTTTGCGGATAAACTTCAACTGGGAGACAATGCTGCGCAAATTTGCGACACAACGGATCTTGCGAGCCTCAGCATAGGGATTCACACCATACAGGCCCAACCCCAGCCGGACCATGTCAAACTGGTAATCGGGAAAACGGAGCAATCCAACAGCATTGGAGATGTGCTTGAGAGGTTTGTAGCCCAAAGAGGAGGAAAGCTGTTCGTAACAATCGTTCAAAATCTCCACCTGATGATGGGTGAAGGCATCCTCCAACGGTTCCTCCACCGCCGCAAAATGTGAAAAGACACTCTCCACCACCATTCGGGAATCAGCCTGCAGGCGGCGAATCAGTTCCGGCATGTTATGTTTTTCAAAGCCAAGACGATGCATGCCAGTGTCTATCTTCAGATGGATGTGCAGGGCCTCCATGTCCGCATGCCTCTTCAACGCCTCCTCAAACAGGTGCAGGCTGCGGAAATTGTATATCTCAGGCTGTAGTCCGTTTTTAAGAATCATCTCCACCCCACGCTCATCGGGGTTCATCACCATGATAGGAAGACGTATATTTTTGTTGCGCAATGTGATACCTTCGTCCGCATAGGCTACGGCCAAATAATCGACCTTATGGTACTGCAGCTCATTGGCAATATCTATGTCACCTGTGCCGTAGCTGTAAGCCTTTACCATGGCCATCACCTTGGTCTCCGGTTTCATCTTGGCACGGAAATAGTTCAAATTTGAAATCAGTGTTCCCAAATTGACCTCCATGACCGTTTCATGGGTCTTCAATTCCAAATAGTCGGCGATGCGTTCAAATTCGAACTTGCGCGCCCCTTTCACCAGGATAACCTCATTTTCAATGGTTCTTGTGTCAAAATGGGCAAAAAATTCATCTGAGGTTTTGTAAAATTCCTTCTCCACATTGAAAGCCGACGCCTGACGGGAAATGGCATCGCCAACACCAACCAGACGCTGCACCCCTTTGGAAACCAAAATTTTGGATATTTCCTCATAAAGCTCCTTCTCACGGTTACCGCTTTGCAAAATATCGGACAGAATAAGGGTGCGTTTACTGAACTGCCGCTGGTTCACCATCAAATCCACCGCAATCTGTAGGGATTCCAAATCCGAATTGTAAGTGTCGTTGATAATCAGGCAACGGTTGATGCCCTGCTTCATCTCCAGACGCATCACAATCGGTTTCAGGCGGGCGACCCGTTCAGCAATGATGTCGTTGGAATAGCCTAACAATAGCATGCAGGCCCAACAATGAATAACATTTTCAATGGCAGCCTCATCAATAAAAGGGATGCGGACACTGATTTCCTTCCCTTGGTAAATGGCACACAGAAGGGTCTGGTTTTCTGTGGAACTGATTTCTTTAATGTAGAGATTGGCATCCGTCTTCCGTCTGCTCCAGGTGAAAAGTTTGATTTTCTGTTTCAAGGCAGTTCGCAACAACACCTCATTGACCAAACCGTTGTCAAAGGACATTATTAATGTCTCCACATTGCGAAAAAGGTTGAGCTTCTCCCCTATTTTCTGCTTGACATCCATAAAGTACTCGTCATGAGCCGTACCAATGTTGGTGAGTATGCCGATGGTCGGCTCGATGATGGATTTCAGGGTGTTCATCTCATCCGGATGTGATATACCTGCCTCAAAAATACCCATTTGGCTCTCTGAATTCAGTCCCCAGACTGAAATCGGCACTCCTATTTGGGAATTGAAGCTGTTTGGTGTATAGGCGATACGGTAATCGTCACACAACATCTGGTAAAGCCACTCCTTGACCATGGTCTTGCCGTTGCTGCCAGTAATGCCAATCACCGGAATACGGAACTGCGCCCTGTGTTTTTTCGCCAAGGTCTGCAGGGCGGACAGGGTATCCGGCACCTGTATGAAATTGGCTTCCGGATAGGAATCCGCCTCATGGAAAGAGGCATTCACCACAAAATTGCGGATTTTTTTCTGGTACAGGTCGGCAATGTACCTGTGTCCGTCATTCTTGGCGGTAACCAACGCGAAAAAAAGGGTGTTCTCATCCTGCTGGACACGACGGCTGTCAAAAGCCAGTTCCCTGATTTGCGTCTCCGTCTCCACAGCCTGGATTAGACGTCCCCCGACAAGACTGCATATATCCGTAATGGTATATTTATTCATCTGGCATCTCCCCTTCGTTCCTCCTTGCAGCAATCTCCATCTCCTCATCCAATTGGGCCCGATGGCGGTTGGCATAGATGTCACAGGCCAAATAAATGGCGTTCCGGAAAGAATCCACTTCCGCCAGCCCCTTTCCAACAATGTCATACGCTGTGCCATGGGCCGGAGAGGTGCGGATGACCGGCAAACCGGCCGTATAGTTCACACCCTCCCCGTAGGAGAGCAGTTTGAAAGGCAGCATGGCCTGGTCATGATACATTGCCAGCACCGCATCGTACTGGGCATATTGTCCGGAACCGAAAAATCCGTCCGCAGGGAACGGACCGAAAGCGTAAATTTTTTGCTCAAACGCCTCCCGGATGGCAGGTTGTATGAACTGCTCCTCCTCATTGCCGAACAGTCAGCCCTCCCCGGCATGCGGATTGAGCGACAGCACCGCAATCCTTGGCTTGGTACAGGCAAAATCCGTCACCAAACTCTGGTTCAATACTTTGATTTTATTTAAAATCAGATTTTTTGACAATTTTTGGGAAACATCCTTCAAAGCACAATGGGTGGTCACAGTTCCTATACGCAGCTTGCCGGAAACCATAAGCATCAGAAAATCCTTGGTGTTGGTTTTTTCGGCAAAATATTCCGTATGTCCGGAAAAATGGAACTGGTCACTCTGCATAATCCGCTTATTGACCGGAGCAGTCACCACTGCCGCCAACTTATTGGCCAACAAATCATTAGAAGCCAATTCCAACGCTTCCAAGGCGGCCTGGCCCGCCACAGCGGTTGCCTCACCCAAATCAACTTTGATTTCCTGATCAGTGATATTCAAAATGTTGGACTTGCGGGCATGTGCCTGTTCCACCTGATGGATTACATTGTAATTGAACTCCGTGCCATGCGGGGTCAGTTTTCTGTGATAGGACAGCACCTTGGAGGAGCCATACACCACAGGGGTGCAGACCTCTAACATGCGGGCATCTAATAAAGTTTTAATTATCAACTCGTAACTGATGCCGTTGATATCGCCCTGCGTTATGCCGACAGTAATGGGTTTGCTCATATTAAGACCTGTTTTTCAAAAAATTTACAATATCATCAATGATTTTTTTCGCCAAATGCTCCGAAGTGGTTTCCGTTTCGCTTTCGGCATAGATGCGGATGATGGGCTCTGTGTTGGACTTGCGCAGATGCACCCACTGGTTCTCAAAGTTGATGCGCACGCCATCCACATCAATGATAGGCTGCTTGGCATACTTCTGCCTGATATGCGCCAGCATGGCATCCATGTCCGTGCCAGGCTCCAACTCTATCTTGTTTTTGGAAATAACAAAATTGGGATACATTTTGCGCAGCGAGGAACAGCTCTTCCCCGATTTCGCCAGATGGGTCAGGAACAGGGCGATACCAACCAAGGCATCCCGTCCGTAGTGCAATGCGGGATAAATTACGCCGCCGTTGCCCTCCCCGCCGATAATGGCATTGTTCTCCTTCATTTTGGCCACCACATTGACCTCACCGACGGCTGAAGCCTCATATTGCTTGCCGTATTTCTCCGTCACCACCTGCAAAGCGCGGGTGGAGGAGAGATTGGAGACCGTATTGCCGGGCGTGTTCTGCAGCACATAGTCGGCCACTGCCACAAGGGTGTATTCCTCCACAAAAGGTTTTCCGTCCTCCTGGATAATTGCCAGACGGTCCACATCCGGATCCACCACAAAGCCGACATCGGCATGTCTGCGCCGCACCGTCTCGCACAATTCGCTCAAATGCTCAGGCAGCGGCTCAGGATTGTGCGAAAACACACCTGTAGGCTCCGCATTGATGGGGTAAACCTGCTGCACGCCCAAAGCCTCCAGCAGCATCGGCAGGGCTATGCCGCCCGTTGAATTAACAGCATCGAAGGCCACTTTGAACTGCGCCTTACGAATGGCTTCCACATCCACCAGATCCAATGCCAGAATGGCATCAATGTGTTTGCGGATGGCATCGTCCGAAGTGCTGTATTTGCCGAGAGACTCCGTGGTGACAAAGGTGAAGTCCTCCGCAGCCGCCAAATCCAGAACCCTTTTACCCTCCTTTGCATCCAAAAACTCCCCGTTTTCGTTCAAAAGCTTCAAAGCATTCCAATTGAAGGGATTATGACTGGCCGTCAAAATAATGCCGCCATGCGCGTCGCTATGAATCACCTCCATTTCCACGGTCGGTGTGGTGGAAAGACCGATATCCAGCACATCCACGCCCATACCCATCAACGTGCCGCACACCACGTTATTCACCATCGGACCCGAAACACGTCCGTCACGTCCGACAATTACTTTCAATGTTTTAACCTCCGGATGGGACTCCTGTAGAAATACTACGTAAGCCGCAGTGAATTTGACAATGTCTAACGGTGTCAGGTTGTCTCCTGCCTGACCGCCCATGGTACCCCTAAATCCGGAAATAGATTTTATTAATGACATACCTCCTCCTATTTTACTTTAAATCATTTAATTTCGTTATTATTTCCTCTTCCGTCAGGCAGGTTTGGCTGCCATCCGACATATTTTTGAGCTGGAACCGGCCTTCCGCCATCTCCGACTCGCCCACAATTACCACATATGGGATATGCCGCGCATCAGCATAGGCGAACTGCCGGCCAATCTTGACCTCATCCGGATAGATTTCCACCCTGAACCCACTTTGCCGCAAACGCTGTGCCAGAGGCAAAGTGCATACCAGCTCCTTTTCCCCGAAATTGACCAGCAGAACCTGGGTTGAACTGTTGTCCGATTCAGGAAAGAGTCCGCTTTCCGACAACACATCGTAAATGCGGTCAGCCCCAAATGAGATTCCCACACCCGACATGTTCTTCAAACCGAAAATACCGGTCAGGTCATCGTAACGCCCTCCGCCGGAGATACTGCCCATGGCAACATCTTTCGCCTTGATTTCCATGATGGTTCCCGTATAATAGTTCAAGCCTCTCGCCAGGGTCAGATCCATAACAGTTTCATTATGCAGCGACAACATTTCCAAATAGCCGAAAAGCTCCCGCATCTCCACAATTCCCTTTTTGGCAACCTCAGAACCAGACAGCAGCCGTTCCATTTCCGAAAGCTGCGACCAAACATCGCCCTGCTGGGCAAACAGCGGCAGTGCCTTTTGGATTGCCTCCCGCGCAATTCCCCGCTCCTCCATCTCCTTGCAGACATTCTCCATACCTATCTTGTCCAGTTTGTCAATGGCAACAGTAACCTCCGTCAGACGGTCCGGACATCCCATGTATTCGGCAATGCCTGCCAACAGCTTCCGATTGTTTACTTTTATCTGCACCCTGATTTTCAGCCGATGGAAAACTTCATCCGCCATCTGCAGCAAATCAGCCTCATTCAGCAGGGAATTGCTGCCGATAATGTCTGCATCGCACTGATAGAACTCACGATAACGTCCCTTTTGAGGCCTATCCGCACGCCAAACCGGCTGAATTTGGAACCGCTTGAAAGGCATGGTCAGATCCTGGCGGTGCTGCACCACAAAGCGGGCGAACGGTACCGTCAGGTCATAACGCAGCCCCTTTTCGCACAAACTGGCGGCCAGCCTGTTCAAATTCGGCTCCTCCAGATCCGCCTTTTCCAAAAAGTTCCCCGAATTGAGGATTTTGAACAGCAGGCGATCCCCTTCCTCACCATATTTTCCCATCAAAGTGGAGAGATTTTCCATTGACGGGGTTTGGATTTCGACAAACCCAAACTGGTGGAAAACCTCCCTGACTGTGTCGAAGATATAGTTGCGCCGACACATCTGCTCCGGCAGAAAGTCCCTGGTTCCTTTTGGTATACCTATCTGGCTCATCTGTTTTTTTGTTTATCCGTTTTTTACACTTAAATTTATGGATAGCAGCCGCTGCGCCTCCACCGCGAATTCCATGGGCAGACGTTTAAGCACATCCTTGGCATACCCGTTCACAATCAAACCGATGGCATTCTCCATACTGATACCTCGCTGCTGGCAGTAGAACAACTGCTCCTCCGATATTTTGGAAGTTGAAGCCTCATGTTCAAGAATAGCGGACTCGTTGTGACACTCGATGAAGGGCCATGTGTGTGCTCCACACTGGTCTCCCAAAAGCAAAGAATCGCACTGCGAATAGTTTCTGGCCCCTTGCGCATTTTTGTCAATCCGTACCAGTCCACGATAACCGTTCTGGCTCTGTCCGGCGGAAATGCCCTTGGATATGATGGTGCTCCGCGTATTCTTCCCGATGTGGATCATTTTGGTGCCGGTGTCGGCCTGCTGGCGGTTGTTGGTCAATGCCACCGAATAGAACTCTCCCACAGACTCATCCCCTTTCAGCACACAGCTGGGATATTTCCAAGTGATGGCCGAACCTGTCTCCACCTGGGTCCATGAAATTTTTGAACGTCGTCCCATGCAGATGCCCCTTTTGGTCACAAAGTTGTAAATGCCTCCTTTGCCATCCTTGTCGCCCGGATACCAGTTCTGGACGGTAGAATACTTCACCTCGGCCCTTTCTTTGGCAAAAATCTCAACAATAGCCGCATGCAACTGGTTCTCATCCCGTTGCGGAGCCGTACAGCCTTCCATGTAACTCACATAGGCATCGTCGTCAGCAATGATAAGTGTACGTTCGAACTGCCCAGTATTCATTGCATTAATCCGAAAATAGGTGGACAACTCAATGGGACAGCGCACCCCTTTTGGAATGTAACAGAAGGAGCCGTCGCTGAAAACGGCGGAATTCAACGCCGCGAAGAAATTGTCGCCCGCAGGCACCGCCTTGCCCAAATATTCGCGCACCAGATCAGGATAGAGTTTCACCGCCTCGCCGAAAGAGCAGAACAGTATACCATCCTTTTTCAAGGTCTCCTGATAGGTGGTTTTCACCGACTGGGAATCAACCACGGCATCGACAGCCACCTCGCTTACATTTGCCAGCCGCTTCTGCTCCTCCAGTGAGATGCCCAATTTGTCAAACATCTCCAACAATTTTGGATCCACCTCCTCAAGACTTTTCAGCTTCGGCTTTTTCTTGGGTACGGCAAAATAAATGATGTCTTGGTAGTCAATAGGCGGATAGGTCAGGTGCGCCCAAGTGGGCTCCTTCATGGTCTGCCACTTCCGGAAAGCGTTAAGGCGAAACTCCAGCAGCCATTCCGGCTCCTCCTTATAGGCGGAAATACGACGTACAGTCTCCTCGCTAATGCCTTTTGGAATATACTCGGTTTCAATGTCCGATGTGAAACCGTACTTGTAATCGGCATTCGTCACCTCCCGTATGATACGATCCTCTTCCATGTCAGCCACTATACAAAAATATCCCCTTTCACAATCTGCACATCAGTCACAAACTGCCTTATATTCTGTTCCTCCTCCTTACGGCAGATCAGCACTACCTCATCCGTGACCGCAACAATGTAACCGTCAAGCCCTTCTACTACCGCAACCTTCTCCTTGGGAACGGCAATGATGTTATTGCTGCTCTTGTACAAAAAGGTGTTGTTGGCCTGTGTGAGCAAGGCGTTCCCCTCCTCATCCAGCTTCGTCTGCTCATGCAAACGGATCTGTTCGTGAAGGGAGGACCATGTGCCCAAATCCGTCCAACCGAAATCGGAAGCCAGCACATTCACATTCTCAGCTTTTTCCATCACACCGTAATCAATGGAGATGGAGGTACATTCGGTATAGATGCGTTCGATGGAGGCTTTTTCCCGTTCCGTTCCCAAATCCTCCTCAATACTCAGAAAAAGATTATGGATTTCCGGCAAATAGCGCTCAAACGCCTGACGGATGACGGCGGCTTTCCAGACAAAGATTCCAGCATTCCACAAAAAATCACCGCTTTCCAAAAAATGCTTGGCCAACTCCAACTGTGGTTTTTCCGTGAAAAGCTTCACCTTGGAGATGCGAGGATCAGGAAGATAGCTGTTTTTTTCATCATACTGGATGTATCCGTAACCTGTCTCCGGACGGGTCGGCTGAATGCCCAAAGTCAGCAGCCATGCATTGTTCTCCGTGCAGGCAAGTGCCGAACTGATGTGTTCCACAAAAGACTGCTCATTGTAAATCAGATGGTCCGAAGGGGTCACCACAATATTGGCATCAGGGTCAATCTGCCGGATTCTGCCATTTGCGTAGGCAATACAGGGGGCCGTATTTCGCCGGAAAGGCTCCAAAAGAATCTGTTCATCTTTTAATTCAGGGAGTTGCGTTTTTACAACCTGATAGTACCGCTCGCTCGTCACAATAAAGAAATGCTCTATGGGAATGAGCGGCCTGAAACGGTCCAGTGTCATTTGCAGCAGCGACTTTCCCGTCCCGAAAAAATCGATGAACTGCTTCGGATAGGCGGAAGTGCTCATTGGCCAAAAGCGCGTGCCGGCACCGCCTGCCATGATTACACAAAAGTTATGATTCATATCTGTCGTTTTTTTCTACATAAAATAAAACATGTTGCTCATCTTTTTCCGAAAAACATGACGGTTGTTCCCATGAAAAATGCGGACAATTGCACCGACGGCTGTTTTGGGGACGATGGGTGCGGCTGCGTGAAGCGGTGCAGGAGCACAAACAACTGCAAACAACAACCATCACACTATAAATAAATATTTTAACATTTATTCTTCGCATCATTGAAAGACTTGCATTTAAACTTGCAAAAGTACGAAAATTACCGATACAAATCCAACCTCAAAAAAATTTTTCTGAAATTCTTTCAATCACGCACAATATAGCCGCGTTCATCCACGTTATATTTTTTTAAAACAAAAGAACCCATGAAAACATTAGAGCGCTTTTTCAAATACATTGCGACTGATACGCAATCAAATCCTGAATCGGAATCATTTCCAAGCACCTCAAAGCAGAAAGATTTCGGACTACAGCTGGTGGATGAGCTGAAATCCTTGGGCGTGGAAAACGCCCGCATGGATGAATACGGCTACGTGATGGCTTCAATCCCGGCCAACACGGCAAAAAAAATCCCAACAGTAGGCTTCATCGCCCACATGGACACCGCCCCCGATTTGGAAGGCAAGTGCACCAATCCCCAAATTTTTGAAAAATATGACGGCAGTTCCATCAAATTGGATAAGGAGGGCAAATTCACACTCAGCCCCGATGACTTTCCGGAAATGCTGCAATACAAAGGGCAAACTCTAATCTGCACCCAGGGTGACACCCTGCTCGGCGCCGACGACAAGGCCGGCATCACCGAAATCATGAATGCTGTGGAATACATCATGCAGCATCCGGAAGTGGAACATGGAAAAATCGCCATCGGCTTCACGCCCGACGAGGAGATTGGCTGCGGCGTCGACCATTTCGACGTGGCCAAATTCGGTGCCGACTACGCCTACACCATGGACGGCGGACAAATCGGGGAGCTGGAATACGAAAACTTCAACGCAGCGGGCGTAACCATTCACATCCAGGGGCGCAACGTCCATCCGGGCTACGCCAAGGGGAAAATGATCAACTCCCAGCTGGTGGGAATGGAACTGCACCAGATGCTTCCCTGCGGACAACGCCCTGAATTCACACAGGACTACGAAGGTTTCTTCCTGCTGACCAAATTTGCCGGATGCGTGGAGGAGACACAGATGCAATACATTATCCGCGACCATGACCGCCAGAAATTCGAGCAGAAGAAACAGCTGATGGAAAGCATTGTGAAACTGCTGAATGAGAAATACGGTGAAATCATCCGCTGCGAAATCAAAGACCAATATTATAATATGCGCGAACAGGTGGAAAAGCATCTGCTCGTTGTGGATATTGCCAAGGAGGCCATCCGCAAGGCCGGTGTGGAGCCGATTGTGGTACCCATCCGTGGAGGCACCGACGGAGCACGCCTCTCCTTCATGGGCCTGCCCTGCCCCAACATATTTGCAGGCGGGCACAACTTCCACGGACGCTATGAATATATCATTCTGGAATCCATGGAAAAAGCCACACAAGTCATTTTGAATATCATCAAAGCATACGCCGAAAGAGCCTGATTATGAACCAAAACGAACTGAACTACAATTTGCGCGGGGTCTCCGCCAGCAAGGAGGAGGTGCACAACGCCATTGCCAATTTGGACAAAGGACTGTTCCCCAACGCATTCTGCAAAATCATCCCCGACTACCTGACGGGAGACAAGGACTACTGCTGCATCATGCACGCCGACGGGGCAGGCACCAAGTCCTCCTTAGCCTACCTTTACTGGAAGGAGACTGGAGACCTTTCCGTGTGGGAGGGCATTGCGCAGGACGCTGTGGTGATGAACACCGACGACCTGCTGTGTGTGGGCGCGGACACCCCAATGCTGCTCTCCTCCACCATCGGACGCAACAAGCGGCTGATACCGGGCGAGGTCATTGCAGCAATCATCAACGGGACAGAACATTTTTTGAGCCAATTGCGTGACATGGGCGTGGAAATCTACCTCACCGGGGGGGAGACCGCCGATGTGGGAGATCTTGTACGCACGATAATTGTGGACTCCACCGTCACCTGCCGCATGAAACGGAGTGACATCATCGACAACGGGAACATCCGTGCCGGCGATGTCATCGTGGGCTTCGCCTCCTACGGCCAGGCCAGCTACGAAACAAGCTATAACGGAGGCATGGGCAGCAACGGGCTCACCTCCGCGCGCCATGACGTGTTCCACCATTATCTGGCCGGCAAATATCCGGAGAGTTTTGACGCAGGCATTCCCGAACAATTGGTCTATGCGGGCAAATACCAGCTGACCGCCAACACGGAGATTGAGGGCGTGGACATGGGCAAGCTTGTGCTCTCCCCAACCCGCACCTACGCCCCACTGATAAAGAGCATATTGAAAGAGTTCCGCCACCAGATTCACGGACTGATCCACTGCAGCGGCGGAGCGCAGACCAAAGTGCTCCACTTCATTGACAAGCTGCATGTCATCAAGGACAACATGCTGCCAATCCCACCCCTGTTCAATTATATTCAGGAGGCCTCCGCCACTCCATGGGAGGAGATGTACAAGGTATTCAACATGGGGCACCGTTTGGAGGCCTACGTACCGGAAGAGATTGCATCTGAATTGATTGCCATTTCAAAAAGCTATCAGATTGATGCCCAAATAATCGGTCACTGCGAGACTTGTGATGTCAAAAAAGTGAGTGTCAGTTCACCACACGGAAATTTCATTTACGGATAATGGCACGGTTATTGCAAAATGTTGAAAAAAATATCGGTTCATATGAAATTCGTATTGGTTTTTTATGGATTTTTGCCAAATGTAATTATAAATACTAAAAACAAAGGATATGAAATTTAAATTATTATTAGCCAGTGTATTGTTGATTTCCTTCGGTTGCATTGCCAATGCCCAGACACCGAAAAAGAAAACTTCGAACAACCAAACTAAAAGCACTTCCACCCAAACTGCCAAGCCCAAATCTCCCAGTGCGGCGACTGCTCCTTCCACCGCACCCTCCAGAAAACCGGCCACCGCAGTCAACACCAATGTTTTGGGACAGGGTTCCCTACCCGAGCCTGAAAAACATGGTGGGAAACCTTTCATGGACGTGTTCAGCAACATCCGCATTGAGAACTCCATTGGTTTTTCTCCGGAAGAACTCCGCACAGAACAAATCAGCAATCTTCTCTTTACCGCCTGCGGAAAAACGGAGAAGGAATCCAACAGCTACACCGCCTTCTACACCGGTGAAACCCCCAGTATTGACATCTATGTTGTCACGCGGGAGCAAATCATGAAATATGACAAGGAGGAACATACACTACTAATCATCCGTAAGGGTCATTTTTTGGAAAAGATCACCATGCAGCGCGACATGCCTATTGAGGCGCCACTGGCGATTCTCTATACCTGCAGCAAAGATATTCTTCCCAGCCCTGACACGGACAGCATGCCTTTTTTTGAAGAAGGGATGAACTGCGGTGCCATAATGCAGAATGTGTTTTTGTACTGCATGAGTGAGGAGCTGTCCTGCAAAGCTATCAGCATTTCTGACCAGACCAAGCAGGAATTTCAGAAACTCATGAATTTGAGAAACGGACAAATACTATACGGACAAATCGTCGGAATGAGATAAAATTAACATAAAACAAAAAGCAAGATGAAAAAATTATTTGTATGCGCATTTGCAGCCTGTTTTGCTTTGGCAGCCTGCTGCAACAAGACCGAAAACCAACCTGAAGAGGCAACTGCCCCTGTAGAGGAAAAGAGCTGCCCTGAAATGGAAAAATGCAAAGCCCAATGTGAAGCTTGGCAAAATTGGGACCAGCAGACCGACGAGCAGAAAGCCGAACTGATTGCCGACCGCAAGGCCAAAATCGAGGAAGCCGAAGCCAGAAAAGCGGAATGCGAAGCCAAGAAGGCCGAATTTGAAGCCAAAAAGGCTGAATTTGAAGCCAACTGGGCCGCCAACTGGGCCAAATTTGACGAAATGAGCATGGACGAGCAGAAAGCATTGATTGACGACTACATGATGTTCAATGCCCCCTGCCCCAAGCCTCATCACTGCCAGAAAGCTGAAGGCTGCGGTCCAAGACCCGAAGGCTGCCAGAATCATGAGGGATGCAAAAAACACGAAGGCTGCCCAAAAGCCGAAGGCAAATGCTGCAAAGGCAAAATGGAAGGCTGCCAGAGACCGGGCCCCAAAGCTGAATAAAGGCTACGAAGCCTGACCCTTCCCAAAAGGAAGCATCGGTTTTATCCATAAAAAAAGGAATGATTTATTCATTCCTTTTTTTTGCATACTGAATGAGCGAGCTACAGAAAACCAAACTTTTTAAAAGTCCCCCTTATCTTAAAAAACATCCAAAGGAAAACTATCCCCGAAGCGTTACGGAAACCTTATCGATATTCCCGCCCAAAGGGGGCTGCATCTTGCTGATTTTAATTTTCACACTTTCAACTTGCGGAAAACTGCCCTTCAAATGTTCCACAATACGCCGCGCCACATGCTCCAGCAACTTGGAGGGGATTTCCATCTCCTGCTTTATGATTGCATACACTTGCTGATAATCGATAGCCTTGGACAAATCGTCCGTCTCTTCCGCCGCCGAAGCGTCGTATTCCAACTCACAGGAGAGCTCAAAGCGGGTCCCTACCCGCCTCTCCTCCTCAAAACAGCCGTGATAGGCATAAAAACGCATGCCTTCCAATGAAATCCTTGCCATAGTCTTAAAGTTGAATTCTTTTTCCTCCGTTTTTCTTTATCCGTTTCTCCTCCGCCTGCAGATAACGCTCCCGCGCCTTCCGGCGGCTCTCCTTGTCAAAAGCCACCTTCCCCATTTTGGGCATCAGCCTCCTTATTGACGAGATTCTACCCTGTATATAGGAGGTGGGATGCGCCGGATTCCAGCGACGCGGATTTGGATAACAGGCCGTGATGGCAGCCGCCTGGTAAGCGGAGAGCTGTTTGGCGGAACAATTGAAATAGTGCTGTGCCGCCGCTTCCGCACCGTAAATGCCGTTTCCCATCTCTATCACATTCAAGTAGACCTCCATAATCCGCTCCTTGCCCCAAATGCGCTCAATCAGAAAGGTGAAATAGACCTCCATCCCCTTGCGCAGCCAGGAACGCCCCTGCCACAGGAACACATTTTTGGCGGTCTGCTGGGAAATGGTGCTGGCACCATGCGTCCTGGAATGGGACTTGTTGTAGTCCAAGGCCTTCTGAATAGCGCCAAAATCAAATCCCCGGTGCCCCAAAAAGCGGTTGTCCTCCGAGGCAAGCGCCGCCGTCACCATGTAGGGTGAGATTTCCTCCAACCCCTTCCAAGTTTTATTTATTGAGGCATCCTCCTTCAAGGCACGACCTATCATCAAAGGGGTGACCGGAGGATTCACCCACTTGTAAATCACGGTCAAACCTATGCTGATGATGAAAAACCATATCACCACCCATAGCAGGAAATGAAAAATCTTTCCAAAAAAGGAACGCTTGGAAGCAGATTTTTTTCTACCTCTCACCTTGGGTTTTGATTCCTTTTTTGAAATTTTCTTAGTATTGCGTTTCCTGCCTGCCATTAAAAAAAGCTATTTTTTAAACACTTAACTTTTATAGCCATTCCCCTGCCTGGAATCATTCTTGAAAAGGCATTTCATACTCCATGTACATTCATGAATTATCATGCAGGACTAAGGCAATTGCAGACAGCGCAGATACATCTGGATTGTATTCTCCAAACCGTAGTACAAAGCGTCGCAAATCAACGCATGGCCTATGGAAACCTCTTTCAAGTTGGGAATTTCACGGTTGAAATAGGCCAAATTGTCCAGATTCAGGTCATGACCCGCATTCAGGTCCAGCCCCACCTCCGCAGCGGTGCGTGCCGCCCTGACAAAATCAGCGATGGCCTTCTCCCGGCCTTTGGCATATTCGGATGCATAGCGTTCAGTGTAGAGTTCCACACGGTCGGTGCCTGTTTTAGCCGCATTTTCCACCATAACAGGATCGGCCTCCACAAAAATGGAGGTACGGATACCTGCACTTTTAAAGGTTCCCACAATATCCCTTAACAAACCGGCATGTCGCACGGTGTCCCAACCTGCATTGGATGTCAGAGCATCGGGCGCATCCGGAACCAATGTCACCTGATGCGGCTTCACCTCCAGCACCAAATCAATGAACGACTGGGAGGGATAACCCTCAATATTGAACTCCGTCTGCACCAAAGGGCGCAAATCCCGCACATCCTGATAGCGGATATGCCGCTCATCCGGACGCGGATGCACCGTAATTCCCTGTGCTCCGAACCGTTCGCAATCCTTCGCCACCTGTAGCACATCGGGCAGATTGTGTCCGCGTGCATTGCGCAATGTGGCTATTTTATTGATATTTACACTTAACCGACAATGTGTTTGCATCTTTTTCGTTTTAAAACAAGTTACATTCCTCTTATGCTACCGTTTTCCGGCTTTTGGAAAAGGAGATATTGAAACGATATAAACCTATTAGTATCTGTAAAAATCAGCCTTGTAAGGACCTTCCACCGGAACCCCGATGTAATCGGCCTGTTTCTGGGTCAGACGGGTCAGCTTCACCCCGATTTTTTCCAGATGCAGCCGCGCAACCTCCTCATCCAGATGCTTCGACAGCCTATACACATCCACCGGATAGTCATGCTGCCACAAATCCATCTGTGCCAGCACCTGGTTGGTGAACGAATTGCTCATCACAAAGGAGGGATGTCCTGTGGCGCAACCCAAATTCACCAGACGGCCCTCAGCCAGCAGGAAAATGGAACGTCCGTCAGGATAAATGTATTCGTCCACCTGCGGTTTGATGTTCCGTTTACGGATTCCCGGCCATTTTTCCAGCGCATCCACCTGGATTTCATTGTCAAAATGCCCGATATTGCAAACAATCGCCTGATCCTTCATGCGCGACATGTGCTCTGCGGTGATGATGTCGCAGTTTCCGGTGCAGGTGACAAAAATGTTGCCTTCCGGCAAAGCCTCCTCCACCGTGGACACCTCAAAGCCTTCCATGGCCGCCTGCAACGCGCATATGGGGTCGATTTCGGTCACCAGCACCCTCGCCCCGTAGGAACGCATGGAATGGGCGCAGCCTTTTCCAACCTCACCATAGCCGCACACAACCACCACCTTGCCGGCAATCATCACATCGGTGGCACGTTTGATGCCATCCGCCAGGGATTCGCGGCAGCCGTACAGGTTGTCAAATTTCGACTTGGTCACCGAATCGTTCACATTGATGGCAGGCACCAGCAATTCGCCCCGCTGCTGCATCTGGTAGAGACGGTGCACGCCTGTGGTTGTCTCCTCGGAAATGCCTTTCAGCTCCTTAACAAGCCGGTGCCACTATTGCGGATCT
>CAJOQK010000109.1 GCA_905236885.1 uncultured Bacteroidales bacterium | reverse complement strand
TTTATGGCAATAATGTACTGGTTAAAAATGTGGTTGCTGTCAATCACCACACCTTTGTTGTATGCTTTGTCGGAACCGTAAAGTCTTATGCCGTAAAAACCGCCCTCAATATCATTGCCTATAATCCGCAGTCCATTGATGCTGTCGTTGCTGTTGCTCTTGCAGATGGGGAAGAAACTGTAACTGCTTCCGATTTTCGGTGACAACAGATGATTGTGCAGGATATCAATGCTGTCACAGCTGCTTTTGAAATGTATGACATTGCCGTTTGGAGCCTCCAAGGTCAGGTTGCGGATGACCAGTTTTTTGTTGCCGCCCAACAAAAACAGGTTTCCGGAGGTGTTGGAGATGGTCACCTTGTTGCGGTCTTCTGATTTGGAGGTTACGGTCAGCCGGTAACCGTTCATGATGCTGTCAAATAGGGTAAGGTCAAGGGAATCTGTGGTATATTTGCCGTCTTCAAACTGCAGGATGATATCTCCGTTTACTTTGCATTGTGACAATTCGGAAATCATTCTGGTAAAGTCGGCAATGCTGTAGTCGGCTGATGGGGAGTCGCCGATGGTGAATACACTGGCGGTTCCATTGGGGCCGCAAACAAGCATTTTGTAGATGATGGTGTCGTTGGCGTGGTTGGTATCCCCTTTCATGCTGACTACCGCCCGCATGGAAAGTCTTCCTTGTTGGAAGGAGAGCGTGTCGATGGTGACGGTGTCATACTGCATTTTTTGCAACGGCATTTCGGGACGGTATGGGAAGGGTTTCTGCAGCACACCATTTATGGTCAGGCTGATGACAGCGGAATCAATTGGGCAGATTCCGGCATTGTAGATAATAATCCGCACCGGATGTGAACCATTGGAAGAGTTGTCCCCCATGTCGGTGAACCCGATCAGATGTGCATCGTTCGGGTCGGGATCAAAACCATAACAGCCCATGGAGGTGTTGTCGGTTCTCAGATAGCCAAGGATATCCTGCTTCACATCGTAGGCCAACGGACAGGCAAATTGCTTGGGATTTCTGACCTGCAGGTTCGATGGGCTGAAACTGTCACTGTTTGTCCACTGGGGTTGGATGATTACAGAGTGCTGGTCCTGGGTGGAATCCAATGCCGTGATGGCAGACAGTGTGGTCTTGGACGTTCCGTTCAAATAGGCATGGTTGCCGGATTTGCTGTAGTAGTTGTTGTAATCACGCACTCCGTATGAGGTGGTGTAGCTGGGTGAATAGCTGTAGTACAGGGCATAGCCGATAGTGTCGTCGTTTATTAGATTATTGTTCAGAATGTTCGTCGGACATTTGTCATAATTATAGACATGGAGTGCATAACTTGTGGCGTTGCTTTTTACGTAAATGGAATTGTTGACAACGTTGTACGTTGGAGCGCACAGTTGTATGCCGTATTTGGTTCCGTTGCCGTTTATGATAATCTCATTATTGGAAATGGTTCCTTGTATGTGGAATTGATAATTGTAACTGTTGTAGTAGCATAACATGCCATAGCTGGTTGAAGGATTGTTCAGACGGATGATGTTCCCATTAATCAGGTCGTTGTTGTGTTCATATTCAAAGTATAACCCATAGAATTTTTGGGCATGGCTGCCGTTTGTGATGGTATTGTGCGAAATGCTTTTGTAATGGCCATAACCGTTGGATTGGATTGCATACTGGTAAGCTCCGCCCATGATATTGCTGTCAATGGTGACAGAGGCAATTTTCAGACAATTGCCGAAGTTGGCCGTATAGTTGAGGTTGAAGTTGTCGTATCCCCCCCAAATGGTGTTGCTGACAAAGCGAACATCTTTCAGGTATATGTCGCTGCCTGTGTGGTCGGGGTATCTGACCGCATGGCAGGATTCGTTGCTGGTGTTGGAATCGGTAAAGATGTTGCAGTGACGGAACAATATATCCTCCATTATGCCGTTCAGTTCCACACCGACCAGACTGCCTTCAAAGGTGATTTCCTCAAAACGCAGGTGGGAGGATTCGGCCAGTGTCAAGGCTTTGATACCATATATTATGACGCTGTCGCGGTTTTTGGCGGCGGAACGGATTGTCAGTGTTTTTTGTTCTGAACCTGCCTGAAATTTTTCAAAGGAGACACAATTATATTGTCCGGTGGCGATTTCCAATACGACAGGATCTCTCATGCCGCAATGGTTTACGGCCTCAAGCGCTTCCTGAAGTGTAGGGAAATCCGATTGGGCGGTGCCAATGGAATAGGTGCCGTCCATTGCGCTGTCACAGCCGTAAATGATGGTGGATAGCGTGTCGGTGTGTGGTCTCCCATCTTTGTTTCCGTTCGGATTGGAACAGAAAACGGTCAGATAGTTGCTGTTGTTGTTCAGCCTGATGTTGCCCAATGTGATGCGGATGGTGTCCCTATAGGCAAGGCGGCCTTTCCAAATGCATGGGGTTGCGGCAACACCGTCCAATGTGTAGCCAAGGCTCATGGAAGTGATGGTGTCACTGCCTGTGTTTTTCACTATAACAGATATCTGTGACTGGGTTTTGGAGATTTTTGTCGGCGAAACAATCCCTACCAGGGAGATGTCCAGTTTCTGCGGTGTGAAACTGTAGGCACCCATGTTGGTGATGTTGTTGTCACGCGACCTTCCAAGTGCATCGTCAAGGTATCCGGACAATGTGGGACATGTGAGGTCGGTACTGTCCAATAGGTCAAGATTCTCGCTGCAGTTGATATAATCCGGCCTGATCCAGACGGAATTGGAATCTGTGGAAACAGCGCCCTTCCATGTGGCAATGGATGTGTGATATCCACCCGCATTGCCCACCCAAGGTTTGTCAGGATATTCGTTGTAATAGCAGTTGTGATTGATGCTCATGTGTTTCAAGTCGTTGGCTGATCCGATATAGATGGGGAAGCTGTTAATGCCAGTGGAGGCCATGTGGAAGATGTTGTTCTTTATATCGACCCATTTGATGGAACTGTTGCAATAGTAGCCGTAGCAGTTGCTGCAGGTGACATCGGTGGTGAGGCGCACGCTGTTGTGTCGGTAGTCTATACGGCTGTCGGGACCCACACGGATGCCGTATCCTGACTTTTCGGTGACGGTGCAGTTCCAGGAATTATTGGCCACCTTGTAAAACCCTTTGGTTGAGTCTCCGAAATAATAGGCGTACAAACCGTAGTGAATGGCGTGGAAATCAAAGGTGTTGTTCAGAATGTTGGCATTGGTGTAGTTAAGATAGACCACATAGGCGTTGGCAGGTTTGAATTTGCCTGTGCGTTGTCTGGCCCGGTTATAACTGAAGATGATGGAGTCGGTGTAGCAGGCATAAAGAGCGGAGTAGTCCACATACCCAATTATGTTGTGGTCAATGGTGATGTTGCCGATACGGCGTTCCCTGCTGGTTCCAAGCACATGGCAGCCGGTGCCGCCGCCCTCAATGAGGTTATGATGGATGCGGACATTCCGGACGTTACCTTTATAGAGGCAGACCGCACTGTGGTCGGTGTTTGCGACGACTTTGGTAAAGTTTTTTTGCACAAACAGACGACAGTTTCCGATTTCCACATTATGACTGCTGCCGGTCACTACAATAGCGTGGCTGCAAGGGTTGTTTCCGCAGGTGTCGGGGTTTTCTCCGGACAAGGTGATATTTTTGACAATAACATGGCTTGCACTGTCCAGAACAAGCGGTGCCGCCAGAGCGGTTGACGTGATGGTGTAGGTGTCGCAAGTGCGGTACCATACCACATCGGATGAGTCTCCAGTGGATGAGGTGATGGTCAGTGTGTTGGTGGCGGATGAGCCTGGGATGGCCCTTAAAATGATATTTTCCATGTATTCTCCAGGCAGGAGATATGCCGTTACCGGACCGGCCATGCCGCAAGTCATGATTTTTTCTGCAAAAACCCTGATGTTGGCAAACTGTCCGCCATTGCCGATGGTGTAGCCGCCTTTCAGCATGCTGTCGCAGGAGTAGATGACTCGCTGTACGGTGTCATCGGCCGGAAATGTGTCCGTACCGGCCAGGTAGGCGGTGATATGATGGCGTCCGTTCTTCAGTACAAAGGAACCGATTGGGACCGTGTCTGTCTCACCAGTGGCAAGTTGGCATTTCCACACGATGTCACGGCTTTGGACCACTTCGTCCACCTCCACACGTATGGTGGCTCCGCGCAGCGTGTCCAAGCCAGTGTTCATCAATACCACACAGGGATGCATTGTGTCTGCGATATTGATGGTTTCCGGCAGGTTCACCATCTTATCTAGTGAGGCGTTCATTTTTGGGAGTTCGTTAGTATAAGCCCCTCTCAAAGTCCGTCCGACACGGATTTTCCCGTTGATGTCATGGTTCATCTCCTCCACAATCGGGCAGAACATGCCGGAGGTCTCCTTCAGAAGGGCGGATGTGTCGGAATTTACGAAGAGCGGAAGTTTGTATAAGTCGTGTTTGGCTGAGGGTATTGCAGATTGGAAGGCGGCCAGTGTGGTCCTGGCTTTGCCGACATAACCGACCATACTGCTGCTCCACCAGCAGTTGTAGTCCAAATTGAAATTGGCGGCAAATGAAGAGTCTGCGAAATGGTTCGGATAACATATACCGGAACCCAGACAGACTGAAATATTGTTTTTGATGTCCGCGTATACGCCTTGGATAAAGATGCCGTATGAATTGGCAGAGCCGTTCAAAAGGATGCTGTTGTTGATTATTTTAGTGCCATAGGTGCCGATAAATCGCATCCCAGTCGAAATGGACTTGTTGTTTGTCAGTACAATTTCGTTGTTGCTGATTACTGTGGTGGAGTCGGTGGTATAGCAACTTATTCCATAAGCGTAATTGTTCAGTCCCTTGTTGTGGAACCGGTTGGCGTCAAAAAGACTGCTGTCGGCGTAGTTGGAGTAGAAACCATAGTCAGAGTCATATCCGGATCTTGCCCCGTCAAATCGGTTATGTGTGACAATCAGGTTTTTGTTATAGCACATATAGGCGGCATACACATAGTAGCCGGCAATATGGTTGCTATCGAACAGAATGTGGTTGTTGCAGTTGGTTTTACTGCCACCGTAAAACCAAATTCCGTAACTGCCTCCTAAAATCTCGTTACCGATGAAACGGATGTGGTGGACGGGCGCCCCGTATTGGTATATGTTGGCGTAGGCATTGCTGTAGACTGCTGTATCGAAGCCGTATAACTTGCAATGGTTAAATTCAATGTGTTTCAATCCAGATACCAAATGGACACAAATGTTACAAACCTTTCTGGCATCAAAAGTGAGGTTCCTGAAGGTCAGCCCGGCACAATTCGCCAGCGAGACTACCGGTCCGGTATTCGGACGGAAGAGCACACTGTCCGCATTATTTGCAAGAGAGCTGATTGTAATGTGGAGTTTGTTGGTGATGTTGAAACCGTTGATTACTATTCTCTCTGCATAAGTGCCGCTTGCTAATTGCAAGGTGACGTCGCCTCCCATACCGTATTTGTCCAAAATGTAAAATGCGTCCGAAAGAGTGGGAAAGTCATAGGAGTTGCCCTTGCCCACGGTGTATGTGTCTTTCAGCAGGCTGTCATGGCTGAGGTAACAGATGTAAAATTTGGCATTGGCTATGGCGGAGTTGCCGAATGAGTCGTGAGCGAAAATGGAATAATTGACCTCACTTTCGTAATGTTGCTGTGGAATGTCGGCTTCCCAAATGGAGTCTCCTGTCACGGCGGTCATTTTGATGGAATCTTTTTGGGTATTGCCTTTGTAAGTGACGCTGTAGGACAGGTAAGGCTGTATGATCTTTGATATGGTGCGGGAAGCCACTTTTGCCTTGATTTTGAAAGGACCGGTGGAATAGACAGTGTCATTCGGGTTAGTAATGAATTCAACTTTAGGCATTATGTTTTGTGAGACGAAAACCTGAAAATCATCCACATACCATCCGGAAGCGATAAACGACCCGAAATAAGCGCCTTTACGGATAATGAAGCGAAAACGCACTTTGGAATAACTGGCATAGTCGCTAAGGTCAAATGTCTCTTCCTTAAACCATCCGCTGTTCGGCTTGGCAAAAGTATCGTTTACTTTCCAATCACTGTAGGAGGCATGTGAAAAGTTCAGGTCAGTTTTATACAAAGTGCAGTTGCCCTGATATGCGTCCCATGGAATGGCTTTCCATTTGTAGTTTGTTCCCAGCCCCTGTTCCTGATATTGTATTTCACAGATGTCAGAAGGCAAAACTTTGCAAATATGGCTGAAACGCAACAACACATGAGGGTAGTTGCTACAATCGAAAAAAGGAGTGACAAGTTCGGCGGTGTCGCCTGTTGAGACAGGAATGTAACCATGCATCGCGTACTTGGCGGACACAACTATGCCCGTGTCTGTTTTCCATGAGGGAGCAGTGGCACTGTAGGTGGGTTGGATGCTCCATCCCTGCGGTGTGATGGATGAGAAACTCTCATTGCAAAGATAGGTGGCCTGTGCCTTGACATTTGCAATAACACAGAAGAATATTATGATGAATAAAAAATATTTGAAAAATGTTATTGGTCTCATAATCTTAGTATATGGTTGCATTAGATTCAAATATGCTTTGGTTGAACAATATATTTTGCAAAAGTAGCCATTTAACGGATACGACTGCATCTTTTTTCTTATTTTTCTTAAAAAAATACTATATATATATCAGTTAGTTACATTTTTTAATCCCTATCCATTTCCTTTTTATTTGTTTTGACCCTAATTATTTCGAGTAGTTTTTTATCTTAAATTGATTTACAAAAGTAGTTATTTTTTTTATACGTTTTCATCACATAACATTTTTTTTCTTTTGTGCCAAACACATTGTCTTCCGGTTTTATATTGCCCGATGGCTAAACCCACAGCTCCAAATATTACTGCCACCAATATTGTTATTTTTTTCATAAATATACAGTTTTAACGTTTAATGACAAATTCTTATAATTCTTTTTAGGGAATATATCCCAGAAGTAGATGCCATATACAGCTCCGTATCCCGAATTGCGCACATTCAATATGACATCATAACGATAAGTACCATCTCCACAGTCATATAAATCACGTTTGTTTATGAAG
>CAJOQK010000108.1 GCA_905236885.1 uncultured Bacteroidales bacterium | reverse complement strand
CTGATAGGCTGCTGCTTTTTGGCGGCGGAGATGTGGAAGCGGGGCCGCTGGAATGTTGTGTTGCTGGTGGCCTGCCTTTTAGATGCCGGATTTGCCATTATTCTCTATCTTATATCCCTGTATGCGGAAAAACGGCAGGCGGCATGGGCGGCGCATATTACCGAATATGCGGTTTATGGGATTTTGATACATGTATATTTTCATCTTAAGAAAATTCGTGCTGTGTCAGCTTGGGTGCATCTTTGGGGTTGGCCGGCCTATATCCCATATCTGTTTTTGGGTCTGTTGGTTATTAAGCTGCTGCTTGATTTGAGGGAGCAGCAGTGCAAGAAACCATGGGTGTATCTTCTGCTCGCGTTGTTTGCTATTGTCGCACCTGGCACCGCATTGATATGGGTTTTGCTGGGCATGGCGGTGGATTTACAAAGCCCCCGCTTGCGTTTTTATATGAAATATATGGGGATTTCATTTGCATTTATATGCTTGATCGAGCTGATTCTTCATATTTTAAACTATATGTTTTCATGCTCCTGGATTCCCCAAATACAGAGTTATCAGATGATGACTGTTGTGAATTCGGTGTTGATGATTCTCAGAGTACTTATTATTGTTCTGTTTGTCATTCTGTATATCAGGGACTACCACCTGCGCTGGAAGGGCAATTCGATCTGGTGGCTGTTAGGCGGCATCCATTTCGCTTCGGTCAGTGCGTTGCTGATGCAGACAGCGGAGGAGGAGGAATCGCAGGCGGAGTTGGAATCGCAACCGACATCAGTATCGGAACTTGCAGAAACACCGTAGTCGGCTGATTATATCGGCGGCTGAGCCTGTCGGTGGCTGAGCCTGTCGAAGCCACCGAAACCGCTGAAGCCGCCTGGAAAAAAAGTGCCTTTTTTGTGGTTCCGCATTGTTTTTTTATCTACTTTTGCATTTTGGAATCGCAACCTGCGTTACGGTAACGTGTGTTGCGATAATTGTATTTCAAAAACTGGATTATGATTTTCTATTACAGGGAGAGGGAGTTGCAGTTGCTGCAGGAGATTGGTGAGGCTTCAATGGAGTCGTCCCGGATGACCGTCATGGTCGGTCGCAGGCGCATCGGCAAGACAAAACTGCTGCTGCATGCCACGGAGGGCCGTCCGTCCGCATATTTTTTTGTGTCACGCAAAAGCGAAAGCATCCTATGCCGTCAGTTCTCCGAGGAGGCGGAGCGTGCGTTGGGCGTTCCCATCGGCACATACAGCCTCTTTTCCGATTTGCTGGAACATCTGATGCGGATTTCGCAAAACATGCCATTCACGCTTATTATTGATGAATTCCAGGAACTGTCAAACATAAACCCTTCCATTATTGGGGATATTCAGCGCGTGTGGGATTTGCATAAGGACCGCAGTCGTATAAACCTGCTTTTGAGCGGAAGTGTCTATTCGATGATGCACCGGATTTTCGAAGATGAAAAGGAGCCGCTTTTCTCCAGAGCCTCCAACATCATCCGTCTGGATATTTTCCGCACCGATGTGCTCAAGGGGATACTTGCGGATCACAATCCCCACTACACGAACGAGGATTTGCTGGCGCTATACAGCATTACCGGCGGTGTGCCATGGTATGTGGAGCTGCTGATGGGAGCGAAGGCATATACACTTAAAAAGATGGCGGATGTGATATTTTGCGATAACTCCTTGTTTGTCAACGAAGGGAAAAATCTGCTGATAGAAGAGTTCGGGAAAGATTACAGCATTTATTTTTCCATTCTGGAGTGCATTGCGCACGGCATCAGCATGCGTGGGGAGATTGAGACGGCGGTGGGTGTTGCAGAGGTGGGCGGATATCTCTGCAAACTGGAAAAAAGTTACAACCTGATCCGTCAGATGCGCCCGATATTCAGCAAGGCCTCCTCCAAAACGGTCAGATACTATATCGCTGACAATTTCCTGACATTCTGGTTCCGTTTTTTCTACAAACACATGAACTATGTGGAGTCCGGCAGTATGGGATTGCTCAAGCAGATTTTCCTGAGGGACTATCCCACATTTTCGGGAATGATGCTGGAGCGTTATTTCCGGCAGCAGGCTAAGGAGAGCGGACTATACACCTCCATCGGGAACTTTTGGGACCGCAAAGGCGGGCATGAAATGGATATCATCCTCGCCAATGAACTGGACAGGACTTTGAGGATGGGGGAGGTGAAACGCCAGGCGAAATATTTCAATCCCCGTTTGTTACAGGAGAAATCCGAATACTTCCTTTCCGTCAACCCGCAGTTGCATTCCTACCGCTGCGAATTGTTCTCGTTAGATATGGATGACATGTAGGTTTGTAAATGTGTTTTTTCAACACGCTTACACAATATTCCATTCATTCCTCACGTTATAGATTGAAATTCCCCCTTCGCCATGAACACATTGAATCATCACCACAGGACGTTTTTTGCAGGGATTACCCTGTTCCTTTCATTT